>CAZXCW010000287.1:0-1530 GCA_964639385.1 uncultured Nitrospiraceae bacterium | reverse complement strand
ACATCCAGATCAAACCGATTCTACATAAAGTATATAGGAAGGGTGAGGAAACGGCCAGCTATGCAGTTGTAGTCGTAAATGACATCACAGAACATAAGAAGGCAGAGGAAAAAATCCGCAATCTTAACGAAGAACTTGAACAGAGGGTTATCGAACGTACAGCACAGCTTGAAGCTGCTAATAAAGAGCTTGAAGCCTTTAGTTATTCTGTCTCCCATGATCTACGGGCACCCTTAAGAACAATTGATGGTTTCTCTCAAATGCTGGAAGATTATGCAGATAAACTTGATGATAAAGGTAAACGCCTGCTGAATATCATTCGTACTAATACGAGGAAAATGGGAGGACTTATTGACGACCTTCTTGCCCTCTCTCGAATAGATGGCAAAGAGATTGCGCTGTTAGATATAGATATGGATAATTTAGTGAAGATAACCTTTGATGAAATCAAGGTCACCACCCCTGATAGGAAATCACAGTTTATCATCAAATCACTTCCTCCTGCTTACGGTGATGAAGGAATGATTCGCCAGGTCATTTTTAATCTCCTGTTTAATGCCATAAAGTTCACAGGGCCTAAGGAGACCGCAATTATTGAGGTCGGTGGAAATAGCAACGGTAAAGAAAATGTTTACTATGTCAAAGACAATGGTGTTGGATTTAATATGCAGCATGCAGATAAATTGTTTGATGCTTTTCAAAGGCTGCATAGTGACGAAGAGTTTGAAGGAACAGGAATTGGGCTTGCTATTGTTCAGCGTATCATTCACCGCCATAGTGGACGTGTATGGGCTAAAGGAAACGTAAATGAGGGAGCAACATTTTATTTTACACTTCCAAGAAAGACAAAAGACGAGAAATGAAAACGAATAACAATCATAAGAGGAAGAAGAGGGATTGAAGAACTTAAATGATATTGAAATTCTTTTGGTTGAAGATAATCTAACTGATGTGGAACTCACATTCAGGGCACTGGGTAAATATAACCTTGCCGACAAGGTATATGTAGTGAATAACGGAGAGGAGGCACTGGAGTATATTTTTGCAACAGGTGCCTATGCAGGGAGAAACATTGCTAAAAAACCGAAGATTATACTCCTTGATCTAAAGCTTCCAAAGGTAGAGGGATTAGAGGTTTTGCGGAAAGTTAAGTCTGATGAACGGACAAAGACAATTCCTATTGTAGTATTGACGTCTTCACCAGAGGAGCGGGATATTGTAGAGAGTTACAAACTTGGTGTAAATAGTTACATCGTCAAGGCAATAGATTTTGATAAATTTATTAATGAGGTTTCAAAACTCGGATTTTACTGGTTAATGCTAAACACGCCAATATATTAATTAGGTGTTAAAAATTAATACATTGTTTCCAAAAGCTACACCTCATAACAAGGTCACTTTAAAAACCCTTTAAACTCAAAAAGTTAAATTTTTGGTTCATTATTTGCTTTATTAGTCTTATAATAAATTAAAGGATGTTAACCCGAATAATGCAGATATTGCTCAAAAATTTATTTAACTCGATGAGAT
>CAZXCW010000286.1:0-1583 GCA_964639385.1 uncultured Nitrospiraceae bacterium | reverse complement strand
CTTTTCAAGTCGTTACAGCATTATATCGGTGCTATTGGCGAAAGTCGGGTTAAATGTGACCTTTTAAAAGAATATTTCTCAAATATTTCTTGTTTAAAATGATATAATCTCAAAACTGATTGACAGGAGGCTTTATAGAAAGAAGGTAAATAATTCTCCAAATCGTTTGTTTTAGAGCATTTTATGACAATATAGGATTTTAGATGTAACGTAGCCATGATTGTTGGTTATGTAAAATATAGTTATGTATTTTTAACGCCCTCAGAGTATGACACCATTGTTACTTTTGGCTTCATTTTGATTATTGCCAACACATGTGCTGGATTTTCTGTTTGAAGGTTCGAGCCAGAACTTCTCTATCCCTTTACCCATAGGTGAATAGCTCATCAGGGATTCAGATTATAGGGAAATAGGGACAGCGACTATTTTCTGAACAAAATAACACAAGAACACAAGAATGGCAAAGTGTCAGGGGGTCAGAGCTTCAAAGTATCAGAGGCAGAATTATAAAGCTGAAACTTCCAAAATTTAATTAACCAGTTATCAAAATAAATCTTTGCTTTCTCTTCTCACGAAAGGTAAAATTATATTTAAGACCTTGATATATGGGAGGAGGTGTTTAGCTGATGTTAAGGCATTTTACTCTTGAATACTGGCTTGATGATGGCTGGTATGTTGGAAGATTGAAGGAAGTTCCGGGAGTGTTCAGCCAGGGAGAAACTCTTGAGGAATTGGAAAGAAATATACAGGAAGCTTATAAATTGATGATGGAAGAAGAAGAACCAATCTGGGTTGAAGTTAGGGAGAAGGATATTCAGGTCGAGGTTTGAAAAGGAAGGAGTTTATTAGGGAACTGGTAAACGCAGGATGCTATCTAAAGAGGCATGGTTCGAACCATGACATATATATAAATCCAAAAAATGGTAAGAAAGCCCCTGTTCCAAGACATCAGGAAATTAAAGATAGTCTTTGTAAATTAATTAGAAGACAGCTTAGTGTAGAAACATAGTACAACCCTATAACCCTCGGCAGAGGGGCACTTCCATATCTTCAAGGTTATAATACATTAGGGGAAAATAAGGGTCATGTCTACGCTTTTGACAAGATGAGGAGATCAAGCGGGTCAGGTCTTTCAATTGAGCATTAAATATTTAGGGAGAAAAATATGGCAAAAAGAAAAGCAAAGCGAAAACACTCAGTGTATGCAAGCCTTGAAGTACCACAGCTTTCCAAAGCTGGGACATCATTGGAATTAGAAATCTATGCAGAAAGTCAGAAAATAGGCCATCTTGTAATTGGACGTGGTTCGCTCTACTGGTATGGTAGAAAAAGACAAAAAAGTAAAAGAATTTCTTGGTCAAGATTTGCTGAAATGATGGATGAATTAGCTTACGGTAAAGACGGATCCTAAATGAGGATCATTTATGTAATAGAGTAAGTCTTTATTCTTGGCATAACAATTTTTAAAAGAACATAAATATAAGAAGGAAAGATCATGGGTGTGTTATAAACAACGGGTGTCTTTTTAGAAGTGGAAAGGAAAAGGCAATAAGAACCGAGGCTGATAATGTATAGACCTAATT
>CAZXCW010000285.1:0-1592 GCA_964639385.1 uncultured Nitrospiraceae bacterium | reverse complement strand
CCTGAGTCATCATTATTTTCTAACGAGTCAGAAAGATTAGCATATATAAAGAAAGGACTTAAAACACGATTGCGGCGATATTTTGAAGATGGTCAAAAAAATGCGACTGGTAGGTTTTCCCAAACTAAGGATAGCCTCTTACATGCTAATCTTTTTAGTGATGAAGAATCGGACATTGTTGTCGAAGCTCTTCATGAGCTTGTTAGTGGAGGCTTCCTTAAATATCAAGAAGGATATTATTATTTGAAAAGGGTATCCACCTAAATTTTAAGTTTAATATGCCCGTAAGGGATAGCTAACAATGACACAAATGGAAATCTCACAAATTAATGGCTTCGCCTGTATGGCGCACGTTATCTGGTCATTGCGGGTGAGAAAATGAACTATGAGAAACAAAACTGCCCAGGTAATAAAACTTTAATGGACACGTCTGGGATTAAAATTTCATATCCCGATGGAATCGCAACTTCTCAAATTGATGTTAGTGGACTTTCAGACCAGGTAGACGGCAATATTTTCTTTTATAGCCCTTTAGTAGGGACATATTTTCAAGATGCTATAAACTGCTATAACAATGGCTGCTTTTTTGCAACGATTGCTCTTGCACAGGCAGCCGTAGAGCATGCTATTGTATTTGAACTCGGTGGCGGATATTCGTTGCAAGTTAGAAATCCAATTAAATTACCAAGAAACAGCAGAAAATATATATACAAGGTAGATAAATTTGTTGAAGCATTTCCAATAATGAAACAGTTTCGGAATGACATCAAGAAACTTTATGAATTATATAGGAATACTTGGTTACATGGAATTACAGGACGCATTAAAATTAATAAAAGTCAAAAACCTGAACTCAGCGAAATGGGTACAGAAGAAATACTATGCAATTCGGGTCAACATAAGGAGATGCTTGCTTATCAGATTAAAGTGTGGTCTACCTCAGAGAAGTCTCCTGGTTGTGCATCAACTATAGGAAAAGAATTCCAGCTTATTCTTGCTTCACGTAAGATTGCAAAGAATTCATTAATAATAGCTGGGAAGGTGCTCAAAAATATACAGTATATTTACCATCCAAAGTTAATTAATGGAGTCTGACAAAAAAAGAAAAACGGAACTGCGCCATTTTTGCCCACAATGAAAGACAATAGAGTGCTTGAGGTTATCCGCCAAAGGCTTTGCCCTTCTCAAGCACTCAAACCGTTATACTCCTCACTTTAGGCAGAAATCATTAATTTTTGATATGGGGAGTAATTCTCTCTGCTTGTAGTGAAGTTGTGACTGGAAGGAAATGATAAACCATTTGTGTTAGATGAATAAGTTAACAGGTTATCTGAGACTGTAAGAATGGTGAAATCTTATCTTTTGCACTTTAGCAGCAATCACAGTCAAACCGTGATACTGAGTTCTTTTGTCTGGTTATATACTGTCTAACTGCTTCGGCTACAAGTCGAGTAATAGTCTTACCTGTTGAAACTTTAAGCGCGTAAAGTTCCCTCATATCATCGTCAGTGAGCTTATTACCTATCCAGGAGAAATGTTGAACCCGACTTTCGCCAATAGCACCGATATAATGCTGTAACGACTTGAAAAGG
>CAZXCW010000284.1:0-1684 GCA_964639385.1 uncultured Nitrospiraceae bacterium | reverse complement strand
GTTCTGAAACATGTAGTGGATATCCAGCCGTTTTTGCGTTCCTTCCCGAAGGTGTAGTGCTTGTTTTCTGGCCAAGAAGTGTAGTTGGTGCCATTTGACCTCCTGTCATACCGTATGTTGCGTTATTGACAAAAAACACCGAGATGTTCTCTCCCCTATTAGCAGCATGAACTATCTCGGCTGTGCCTATTGCAGCAAGGTCTCCGTCACCTTGATACGTAAAAATGATCTTGTCAGGCATAGCACGTTTAAGTCCTGTTGCTGTAGCAGGAGGTCTGCCATGCGGGGCTTCGAGGATGTCGAAATTAAAATAGTCATAGGCAAATACTGCACACCCTACAGGCGCAATCCCTACTACCCTTTCTCTGATGTCCAATTTATCGATACATTCGGCAATTAATCTATGTATAAGGCTGTGCCCGCAGCCTGCACAGAATCTGAACGGTTCTTGTTTAAGGCTTAGTGGTCTCTGGAATATTTTTTTCATTCCCTTCCTCAATGGTCTCGATGAGTATCCCTTCAAGAAGTCCATAGTCACTAACTATTAATTCATCGAACTTAAAACTTTCCATTATGTTAATTGTAAATTGTATACCAGGTATAATCAAGTCAGCCCTTCCCGGCTCAAGCCCCACTACATTCTCTCTCTCTGTGAGTGGAAGGGTTAATAATCTCCTGCTCATATCACAAAGTCTCCTAAGTGGTATTTTGTGGAGATGTACTTTTTTCCTTGAGTAGGTATCGAGTTTTAAGTCGATAGAAGCAAGGGTTGTAAAAGTTCCTGCTGTTCCCATAAAGCAGGTGCCCCTGTCTATATTACCTCTGATTCTCTTTTTGAGGATTTCTAAAGATAACTGGATCTCCCTCTTTAATTCTGAGAGATCAGAACCTGAAACAGGATCGGACTTTATAAAATTATCGTGGAGCTTTACAACCCCGATAGGGATGCTTCCCATATCAATCATGTGTCTGCCTCTACAAAGTATCCACTCTGTACTTCCTCCCCCTATATCAAAAATGAGTGATGAGCGATCGGTAATGGGTGATGAATCAGGAAAGGATGAAAGAATACCCTTAAGTATAAGCTCTGCCTCTTTCTCACCAGATATAACCTCTATTGAGATACCAGTAACAGCCAGCACTTTTTTTATAAAAATATCTGCATTGTATGCTTCTCTTAAGGCACTTGTAGCAACGGCAGTTACGGTCTTGACCCCTTGTCTTTGAATAATAGTAGAGAAGTCCTTCAGTACCTCAATTGAGGCTTGCATATTTTTATCTTTTAGCATCCTGCTCTGGTTGATTCCCTCCGCCAACCGCGTAATCTTCCTTTCATATGATACATCCTTGATCCTGTTACTCCTGATTTCACCTACGAGAAGTCTGATTGTGTTAGATCCTATGTCTATAGCTGCGGCAAGGGGCATCTGACATTATAAATCAGAATGAATCCATCCCTCAAACTATCCCTGGGTTGTCCTCAGATAGCTTAACCCGGATGATGCAGACATTGTTCAAAAATTTATTTAACATAAATTACTATAAACTCATGGTATTTAGACGGGTCATAGTATTTTCGCTCATTCTCACCCCGATAAGATCGGGGTTCCGAGGCTTTTGCCTCTTTATATTAGAATATTTTCACTGGACTATTGACAAAAGAAACCGCTTAAATACTATGCCC
>CAZXCW010000283.1:0-1738 GCA_964639385.1 uncultured Nitrospiraceae bacterium | reverse complement strand
CTTGAGGATTGTTCAGACGAGAAACAGAGTTAAGGACTCTTCGCCTATGGCCGTCCTTGAACTTGTTGACTACGAAGACGTCCAGAAATCTAAGGTAGCAGGGTCTGAGAAAAAGGGTGGCAAATCTTAACCTTCAAAGGCATCTTTAATGTGCTCGATCTCTTTCTTCCCATTATCACTACAAATAATACTCAGGACATCAAACCTTGCAGGTAATTCTCTCTTCTGCCTTTTAAGATAAAGTAGTCCTAACTTTCTCAGTTTTTGCCTTTTTCTATTATTCACTGCCTCGAAAGGTTGGCCAAAGAAATTGTCTGCCCTCGTCTTTACCTCGACAAATACGATGGTATTACCGTCCTGCGCAATGATATCAATCTCACCGATAGGGGTTTTATAGTTCCTCGCGATTATCTTGTAACCTATCTTTTTAAGAAATTTTGCTGCAAGGTTTTCGCCCCTAATACCAAGGACTTTCATATCCCTCTAACCTTCTGAGGAGTTTTGGTATGTCTTCTATATCCCTTATCTCTTTCTGGCAGTGCACTTTGAATAGCTCCCTAAAAGGAGAAAACTCCTCCCAATGCCCGTTGAGATACAAGGATAATGACTTATTGAGTCTCTCGCCCTTTTTGTCCCAGTCAAGAAGCATGATGACTTTTTGAAATCTCTCTGCAATATCTGAGCAAAAATCATAAAGGCTTTTCCCTCGATGAAGCGTAATGATCTTACCGATAAGTCCGAGTTTTCTCAATGCGGATACATCTCTAACGCCTTCTACAATAATGGGAACATTTTTATTTATCTCATATAAAGCTTCTATTACCTCTCTCAGCCTCTTAGCTCTCTCGAAATCATTGAGTGACGGTGTATCCTTCGGCTTCATATTATTGCGTATCATCGAGATTTTCTCTCTTTTAAAATTTTACCATATTTAAGGATTGGTGTCCCTATTCATGTGAAAATTGGATTATCTAAGGCTTTCAATTTGAATTCACGCTGTATTTGGAGCCAAAATTTTTTGTGATTTTTATCACAGCTTTTCATAGACAAAAAAGTTAAAAAACATATGCGACATTTAAAATGGATAATTATTATGTGAAAGGATGGTTGATTGTGAGCTTCAAAATATGAACAACAATCTCAGAAAATTTGGAGGTAATAAGGTAGCGGCTCAGAGGATGAAGGTTATCAGATTCTATGAAAGGCATGGAGAGAAGGCTACTATTAAAGCCTTTGGTACAGATAGAAAAGTAATCAACCGTTGGAGGAAAAGGCTGGAAAAAATGGAGGGAAAACTCATGGCGTTAGTTCCTCTGTCTACGCGTCCTCAGAGAGTAAGAAAATCAACTATCCCGCTTGAGATCATTAAGTTTATAAAAGACCTTAGACGAACACACCCGAGACTGGGGAAAGAAAGGATTAAGCCCCTTTTAGATGAATATTGTAGTTACCACAGGATGAAAAGCATTTCTGAGTCAACGATTGGAAATATTATAAGGAGACATCTTTTAATTTCAGAAAGCAGGTAGAATCTGAAACAATATGACTAAATGGGCAAAGAACAGTAAAGAATGGGATGACAAAAGATTAAATAGTGAAAACATTAGGTATTGTTGTGATAAAGTCGCGATTGTGTTTTTTTGTTATAAATTGACATTCAGTAGATTTTTATTTAAGTTAGGAACATGGCAGCGAGATTAGGGCAACTACTTATAACCTCTAATATTATCACAGAGGA
>CAZXCW010000282.1:0-1829 GCA_964639385.1 uncultured Nitrospiraceae bacterium | reverse complement strand
TCGCGCGGCACGTCCTGGTTCCACTGAAAAATAGAGGAACCATTGCAACCAATGTTCGAGCATGATATCGTTCCCTCAAGGGGAGGGGTATTATGAGTCTGAAAGAGAGCTCGCAGGAAGAGCTATTCACTGCGACAAATGAATTGGAAGATTTTTTACCTGAAGATGATCCGATGATGATCTTCGGTCGTATCATCTATCCGGCTTTCAGCGATAAAGACTTTGCAGATTGTTATTCTACAAAAGGTCGTAATGCGATTTCTCCTGCTTTTCTGGCGTGTGTGACGTTGCTGCAATTTCGTGAGAATCTAAGTGACACTGAAACCTCAGAAGCTGTTGTGAGAAGACTGGACTGGAAGATTGCTTTACATCTACCGGTATTGAAGAAGTTAAGCTTCGATCCTTCTACTCTGTGCTATTTCAGGAGGAGATTAAAAGAAAATAATAAGATGTGCTTGATCTTCGATAAGATCATAAAGCTAGCTCAGGAGAATGGCTTTATTAAGAAACGAGTGAAACAAAGGATTGATGCGACCCATATTATCTCTCATGTCAATCGGATTTCTACAACTGACCTTTTATTTCGGGCGGTAAAATGTGTTGTGGAAGAGATCGAAAAACAAGATCCTGAATATTATGAGGGAGAGATTCCTGAGTATATAAAGGAGAGGTACGGCAGGCGGTTTAGCTCTTTTGGGATGTCTAAAGAGAGGAAAGCTGACAAGCAGGCGGAGATTGTCGAGGATGGATTGTATCTCAAATCACTAATAGAGCGGTGTCCTTCGGAAAACATGAGAGAGCTAAAGCAACTCTCCATTATGGAGACTATATTTGCTGAGAATGTGAGGATCAAAAAAAAACTTCAGATGAGAGAGTATTCATAGAAGTTGAGGAGATCCAGAAACCCAAGCAGTCGATCTTTGACCCAAGGGATACCAGCATTAAATTAGGAAAGAAAGGTGGAAAGAGCTGGGTAGGCAGTAAATGTCATGTTGTAGAGACGGCTGATAAGGGAAAGATAAACTTCATTACTCATATGATCTACCAGCGGGCGAATGAGCATGATTATAAGATCCATGAGAAATTAAGAGAAGCCAATGAGCAGAGGGGATTGAAACCTGAGAAGCTATATGCTGATTCAAGCTATATCAGCGGTGTAGAAATAAACAACTACCGAAAGCGAAATCAAGAATTGATGGGTTATGTTCAGTTGGACAGTTCTAAAAAAGACAAAGATTTTAAGGTCGATAATTTCGATATCGACCCGGTGAAGCTGGAAGCCACCTGTCCTACCGGCAAGGTGAGTGCGAATGCAAGTGTAAATAAAAACGGGGACATAAACATTTACTTCAGCCGATCTGTGTGTAAAGAGTGTCGCTTTTTTGAAAAGTGTGTTGGAACGAACACGAAACAGATAAAAAGGAGATTGCATGTAAGACCAGATTATAAACATATCCGAGAAAGACGGGTGGAACAAAAAACAGAGGCATTCAAAAAGGAAATGAGCATAAGAGCGCAGGTAGAGGGAACGATCAGCGAGGCGGTACGATTTTTGGGCCTTCGCAATGCCAAATACAAAGGTGAGGATGGGCATCGGCATCAGTTTTATTTAACCGGAGCAGCACTGAATGTGAAAAGGTTAATGAAAGCGATGCTCAATGGCAGAGATATAGTCAACCCGGCTACGTCATAGCCGGTCGGGACAACAAAACGCTTTTGGTTAAAAGTAGAAAATAGGTTTCGATTCGAAATCAACCTAATGATATAAGGTGATCATCTATAACATTATCCAGATTCCTTTTCTATTAGCCTAATTTTTCAGTGGAACC
>CAZXCW010000281.1:0-1844 GCA_964639385.1 uncultured Nitrospiraceae bacterium | reverse complement strand
CTTCTTTCTTACTTTCACTGTAACGGTGATCCTTCCGGATGGGATTTTAAGGGACTGATCGAAAGAGCAAAGGAGATAAAGATTAAAGAACACGGTTTAAAATGGTACGACTGGGAGCGGTATTCAGGGAGACAGAAGGCGAGGATAAAGATGGGAGGGTTTGTTGGAGATATTATTTTTGAGAGCGATATCGAACCTTTTATGCCCTTGATAAAAGCAGGAGAAATCCTGCACGTGGGTAAAGGGACAGGGTTTGGATTGGGGAAGTATGGAATTGTTACGGATAGACTGTGAGACCAAGACTCCTGAAATCACTGTCAAAAGAAAAACATGGGATATTGCCGAGTATATGGGTAACGATAACAAAAGAGACAGCGTCACAGAAAGAGATGAGCTTGTCTTTGGAGAGTTTTTTGAAAATCTCCTCTGCTGCTTGTCTTAGAGAATCATCATATTTCACAATGGACAGGGAAGGCTTAATCCTGTTAAGAAACTCAACGGCAAGGCTATAGCTTGCGCGGTATCTCAGCAGAGTAATCGTCTCGCTGACAATGTCCCATGTGGCGTGAAGCGTGACGGAATTGTTTTTACAGTGTTCAAGAATTTCACCGGCCCTGTCGTAATTGGAGTCATCGGGAGATAAGGATGCGAAAAAGAACGAAGTATCACAAAAGACTTTATTTTGAGGCAGAATCATTCATCGCCTTCTGCTACATACAAATATTTCTTAATGTTCTCAGATACAGGCTTTGTACTGTATTTTTTAGGACCGAGCCGTTTCCTGAGCGCAAGCAGTCTGGCCGCAGCCTCCCCCGGCTTGATTTTAGGGGGCGTCCTGATCTCGGCAACTACTTCACCATGAACCGTTATCTGATAGACAGTATCGGGAGAAGTTTTAAGGGATTTTATAATGCCCGGCAACCTCTTCCTTGCCTCAGAAATAGAGATGACATTTGTCATAGTTGTAACCTCATATTAAATTGTACTATATGTACATTATTGTACAATATTTATGGATAATTTTTTGAATATTTTATTTTAACTATATGTGAAAGGACGGGGTTTGGGCTAGTGTACTGTCCCAGAAATAACTTTACACAACCTGTCCTTCCTGCGGAAGCAGGAATCCAGAAACATAGACACAGAGCTTGTCTAAAAACTAATGATTTCTGGACGATGACCACAAGATATTTCCTATAGATATCTCAGTTTCAACAATATTTAGCGGTCATCTAAGTCTTTCAACAAGTCTTTAGACAAGCTCTGTGTCCCGAATGGCACTCCATCAAGGCACACTCCGCCGGGCTTTGTCCCTCCCTAAGCGACGACTTCGCAGGGATAATACGGGCAGGTGCTGTGGCAGGGCTTGATCTTGTGAAGGAAACTCTTCGCATACTTGCCGTGCTTATAGGCATTTATCTTGGATTTTTTCCCGCCCTTGCTTGCCGCCTTCCTCCTCTGTTCAAGAGCCTTCTCGGACATTGTGTAATGCCTCTCGATGCGAAGGTGCTGAGGGATGCCGACTTCTTCTTCTTTTTCAGATGGGGCCTCTCCCCGCTTCTCTTCAGAAGGGGGAGAGGGTGAGGATGACAGCTCCTTCAAGTGTTTCCATTCTTTTTGAGAAAGGGATTTGCCTTCCTGCAACTTGCGTAAAAGGTTTGCAAGATAAAGCTTTCCGAGCTTCTCTGCATTTTTCCTATCTTCAGACATACTTCTATGTAGCAGAAAAGAGGGAAATGTTCTGGCAGATGATGGGAATTTTTAAAAAAGTATTGCTGACTGCTGCTTCCTCACAGAAATGTGGAGCTCCACATTTCTGTGATTATGTGGAGTTCACCGTTATG
>CAZXCW010000280.1:0-1889 GCA_964639385.1 uncultured Nitrospiraceae bacterium | reverse complement strand
CCTGCACCGTCTAGAGCAATAGAAGAAGCATAATCATTACCACTTCCTAAGATGAAAGTGGAAGCTAGGATCGAACTAAGGTCTGAGTTTAGCTCAGCCACAAAGCCTTCTTCGCCACTAAGAGTGCTACGAGCGGAGTTTGGACCTATTCCAGAAAAGTCTGTTGAATCTGTGTAACCAGCAGTATATACATTCCCCCCAGCGTCAAGGGCAAGAGCACTGGGATGATCATTACCACTTCCTCCGATGAAAGTGGAAGCGATGATTGAGCTAAGGTCTGACTTCAGCTCAGCTACAAAGCCCTTTTCGTTACTAAAGGTACTACTATCACAGCTTGGTGGGCCTATGCCGGGAAAGTCTGTCGAATTTGTCCAGCCGGCAACATATACAATAATTACACCTTCAGAATCAAAGGCAAGGGCAAGAGCACTGGGATGATCATTACCACTTCCTCCGATAAAAGTTGCAGCGAGGATTGTGCCGAGGTCTGAGTTCAGCTTGGCCACAAAGCCCTCTTCGTTACAAAAGGTGCTGCGAGGAGAGTTTGGACCTATGCCAGAAAAGTCTGTCGAATTTGTCCAGCCAGCAACATATACATTCCCTAAAGCGTCAGGGGCAAGAGCATAAACGGCATCATCATTACTGCCTCCGATAAAAGTTGCAGCGAGAATTGCACTGAGGTCTGAGTTCAGTTTAACTACAAAGCCTTCTTCGTTAATAAGAGTAGCACGGGCAGATTTTTTTGGATCTATACCAGGAAAGTCTGCTGAATATGTATAGCCAGCAACATATACGTTGCCTGCATAGTCAATAGCGATGGTATAAGGCTCATCATAACTAATTCCTCCGATGAAAGTAGCAGCGAGGATTGTACTGAGGTCTGAGTTCAGCTTAACTACAAAGCCTTCCGAACGAACATCCCAACTGAGGCTATCAGCGGAGCTTGTCCCTATGCCAGGAAAATCTAACGAACTTGTCCAACCAGTAACGTATACATTTCCTGCACCGTCAAGGGCAATACCATCAATATACTCTTCACCGCCTCCACCAAGGAATGTAGCTGAAAGGATTGGATCAATTATCAACTCTTTTTTCTTATCATACTCACCAACTTTGAAGCTGTACCCATCTTCCTCTATATTATATGCAACCTCTATAACATTTCTCTTACTACCTGTCTCCTGATAAGCGACAGGCCTTGAGAATCTGACAGGCCCAAAACCAGTTTCGAGTTCAAGCTCGCCCTCTTTATTTACCTTTAATGCCTTAGCACCTTCAACCTTCACCTTTATATTTGATGGATTTCCTTCGGGTGCGATATAGAAAAGCTTCTCAACATTATTTCCATAGGCTCTCAGCTTGATCTTTACCCCTTTATATGCCTCTCCAAGACTTACCAGATTATAAGTTGAAATGTTCTTTATCCACTCATCTGGTTTGTTCCCTATAAAGTAATTTACCTTCGTATTAGCAATATCTTCTCCTTTAACCTCAGATATTGAAGTTCCGGTGAGTTTCTCTTTAAATGCATGCCTCTTTACATCTTTTGATCCGTTAACCTCAGAAAATGAATAGAGTATCTCACCATCCTTGGTTACAAGAACATTTCCAGCAAAGGTCGTCGCAAAATATTTTATGTTCTTATCTTTTATCTGGCCATCATTCTCTACAAAAGGAATCAATAATGAATGAATTTTATTCAACATTTCTTTTTTCACATCTTTTTGGGAAATAGCTTCTGAAGGAGAGCAGTTAAAAATTAAAAAAGTGCAGAAAAATGCTATAGTTATCGTAATAATTTTCTTATAATACCAAGGTCTTAAGATAATATATCTCACGCAATGCTTCCTTGTAGGTTTGACATAACAATTATAATGTTATAATATAAC
>CAZXCW010000279.1:0-1899 GCA_964639385.1 uncultured Nitrospiraceae bacterium | reverse complement strand
AATACGTCATCGTATTTATGAAATTGTGTACTAAGGTATCGAAAAATAAATTTTTTCACAACATCTGCATTATTGAATTGCGTTATCTGGGTTAAATCGGCTTTTTGCCTGTACGGTATGCATTCACGATACTTGCGGATGCTTCTTCAATAGCCCTGTTAGATATATCCAGAACCCGCCAGCGGGGATGTTTTTTGAAAAATTCCTTGCTCCACTCGATCTCATCAGCTACCCTGACAGGATCTGCATATTTGGCATAAGGTTCAAGACCCAATTGTTCAAGTCTCGCCTCCCTGAGCTTTACGAGACTCTCAATACTTATTACCAAACCAAAAACCTTGCGTGGATTTACCTTAAAAAGTTCTTCTGGTGGAAGCATATCTGGATGAATGGGCATATTAGCAACTTTCCACCCTTGGTTGGCAAGATATGTAGAGAGAGGAGTTTTACCTGTTCGTGAAAGACCGACAAGTATCAAGTCAGCAAGTTTCAAGTTATGTGGAAACTTTCCATCATCGTGTTTAACTGCGAAGTTAATCGCTTCGATTCTCCGAAAATATTCTTCATCCAGAATATACTGTCTTCCCGGAATTGCCATTGGTTTCTCATCCAAGAAGATGGAGAGCTGAACGATAAAATTACCAATAACATCAATGGCTTTTATACCACGGCGCTCAGTTTCCTGGATTAAAAAATCTCTTAAAGTTGGCTCAATTATACTGAAGGCTAATAATGCCTTGTCATCTGCTGCTTGTTTAGCAATACGTGAGATATATTTTTTGTCTGTAACCATAAAAAATGTCTTAACCTCAACATTTTCACGGTTGAACTGCACAAGAGATGCCCTTGCAATCCTGCTGATAGTTTCCCCTGTACCTTCGCCAACAAGGTAAATGAATTTTTTCTTAAGAAGGCGTTTCTCTGCGTCAGGTCTTTTCATTGATTATTCCAGAGAAAAAATGTGGTATTTCCGTGGCGAATTAACTGTCCTTCCAGATAGTCAGATGACAAAGGCTTGATAATCAAGTCAGTTGAAAGTCTCTTGGCAAGCTTTATCGTGTAAGGAATGAGTTCAGGAGGAGGCCTCAGAGAATATATAAGATCTGCATCAATATATAATGACAAATCCGGCTCTATAATATCATCCATGATGACCTTGAGGCCACTGTACTCGAAAGATCGTATATCAGTCGCAAAAACCCGCATACCTTTCTGAAGCAATGAAAAGGCTACATCAGGAAAATGACCTATACCTATCTCTATTGCATTACTATATCTGCATGCAATATAGTCTACTAGACCTTTGTAACGATGAGAACGGCTCAGTCTTGCTTGATTCACATTCATAGCTTCTTCATTTTGTAAATCTCCCCCAATACCCCTCTTTACTAAACAGGGGTCAGGGGAGATTTTATGAATCACGAATGGTAGCATTTGTTCTTATGTTCTTAAAATCCCCCTTCACCCCCTTTGCCAAAGGGGGATTTTTTCTTTTTCGAAAAAGGGGAGTTTATATTCTTCACTCCTCTACGTGTCTCCAGAAAAATATTTCATCTATAGGGATTTTAGCAATCTTTGGTTTACCCACTATTCCTAATGCCTTTTCCATTTGAATCTTTTGCTCAATCATAGCTACATTTCTTCTTGCTGACACTACGGTGTCAGGATTCACCGAGATCGAGGTGCATCCACACCGAATCATGAATTCGAGATAGTCTGGATATACACTGGGAGCCTGTCCGCAGATAGATGTGGTTACACCATGTTTACCACATACAGCCATGGTATAAGCGATAGCCCTCAGGACGCCCAGGTTTCTCTCTTCATAAATTTCTTGCACAGAAGTGTCATTTCGGTCCACACCAAGGATAAGCATGGTCAAATCGTTAGTTCCAAAAC
>CAZXCW010000278.1:0-1912 GCA_964639385.1 uncultured Nitrospiraceae bacterium | reverse complement strand
GCGCCCCAATAGGGAGCCTTAGGAGGTCGATGCCTTCTGTTGTAATATTTTCCGCGAAATCACCCGGGTTGACCTTAAGCCCCAGGTCTTGCATCTTCTTTATACTTTCAATTGCAAGGAGACTGATCTGCCTGTGCCATGTGCTTGAGGCATGTGCGTCACCTTTGATGCCGTAACCCCTAACTATCTCCGCTTCTTTTACAGGCTTTTTCCGGATACCCTTCTTACCACTTATATTTACAGAAACTACTCTACCCTTCATTTTCCCCATTTTCTAATAACGTATGCGTTTCCAAATCCGTGATGGCAGGATATAGTATCCGGTTTCTTTTGCCAATAGTCATTGGAGGGCGATAAACCGGGAATGAGCGAAGATACTGTATTGACTTTATACTCATAACTTACTTCAATTAAGTTCCTATCTCCCAGCTATGAAGATACCTATCTTGCTCCTTTGTCAAGGTATCTATCCTTATCCCCATTGCCTTGAGCTTTAGTCTCGCAATCTCTTTGTCGATTGACTCGGGAACGCTGTAGACCTTTTCCCCGAGTTTCTTATAATTCTTCGATATATACTCTGCGCAGAGGGCCTGGTTTGCAAAACTCATATCCATTACTCCAGAAGGGTGACCCTCCGCAGCCGATAAGTTTATAAGTCTGCCTTCAGCAAGGAGGTATATTTTTCTATTATTCTTCAGGGTATATTCCTCGACGGAATCTCTTATAACCCTTTTATTTTTCGACATTTTTCCTAGTTCTTCTATTGCTATCTCGACATTAAAATGACCGGCATTACTGAGTATTGCGCCTTCCTTCATAAGGGAGAAACATTCTTTTGAGATTACATTGACATCTCCCGTTGCTGTGACAAAGATGTCTCCTATTTTTGAGGCTTCCCTGATGGGCATTACCTCGAAACCGTCCATTGTTGCCTCAAGTGCCCTTAGAGGGTTTGTCTCAGTGATAATAACCCTCGCACCCATGCCTTTTGCACGCATAGATATTCCTTTCCCGCACCAACCGTATCCTGAGACAACAAAATTAGAACCAGAAATCAGTCTGTTTGTTGCCCTCAATATTCCATCAATAGTAGACTGACCTGTGCCATAACGATTATCAAAAAGATATTTTGTGTATGCATCATTCACTGCTATTATTGGGTATTTCAAGTGTCCCTTTTCAGCCATCGCTCTCAGCCTTATTACCCCTGTTGTTGTCTCCTCTGTACCTCCTATCAGACCCTTCAGCAGTCCTCCCCTCTGTTTATGAAGAGTAGAGACGAGATCAGCGCCATCATCCATAGTGATGTGAGGCTTTAGTGACAGGGCATCATTGATGTGTTTGTAATATGTTTTTCTATCCTCGCCCTTTATTGCAAATACTGAGATTTTAGAAAATTTAACGAGAGAGGCAGCAACGTCATCTTGAGTGCTTAAGGGGTTAGAGGCACAGAGAAAAGCCTCTGCGCCACCTGCCTTCAGGGTTTCCATGAGGATAGCTGTCTCTGTTGTTACATGGAGGCATGCGGATAACCTGAACCCTTTTAAGGGCTTCTCTCTTTTAAAACGTTCTTCAATGCTCTTGATCACTGGCATCTCCTGAGCAGCCCACTCTGTGCGCAATCTGCCTTTCTTTGCTAAAGCTATATCTTTTATGTCATGTTTTATCATTTCTCCTCCAAACGCAACCGTCATTCCGTGCTTGACACGGCAATCCAGTTATTTTTCAATTATTTCTCGATTCCTGCTTTCACAGGAATGACCTGAAACCATTTTTATATTAACCCAAATAATGCAGACATTGTTCAAAAATTTATTTAACTCGATAAATTATTGGGAATATCTTTATTGGTTATAGCCATAAAAATATTCCATAAACCATCAGTTAAAGGTACACTAAGGTATCGAAAAAT
>CAZXCW010000277.1:0-1914 GCA_964639385.1 uncultured Nitrospiraceae bacterium | reverse complement strand
TCTATCTATTAATAGTGGAAGAATCTTTTAAAATGTTGTAGCAAAGGAGGTCTTATGGAAAATAATGAATGCCCGAAAGCCACTGGGATATCAGGTATTACCGGTAAAATTGTGCGAGTAAGGCATGCAACAGAGGCGGATATGGGCTTTATTGTTGAGAACTTAGAGAAATACAATTTTGATATGGAGAATCTGCATTACAGCCAGTTTGTAGTTGCTATGGAAAATGGAAATCCTATAGGGTTTGGCAGAATAAAAAAGACCGGGGAAATATTTGAGATTGGTTGTATTACAGTTGTAGAAGAGAGGAGAAATCAAGGAATTGGCTCTCTGATAATAAAGCACTTAGTAGATTTTACACCGGTAAAGATGGTTTATGTGATTACAGACTTAGTAGATTATTTTAAAAGACTCGGTTTTGTAAAGACGAAAGAGGGATCAAAAGAAATTATGGGTGCCCTTGATAGAGTTTGCGGGATTGAAGGAAGGAAAAATACAGTTCTTATGGTCTATAGAAAGGATTAAAATTTGTAAGAAAACATTTAAGGAAATCCTATGAATATTCAAGAAAAAGTGCAAGAAGTCATAAAAAGATTAAAAAAGGAATACCCTGAGCAAAGGACAGCACTCCATTTCAGCAACCCTTTCGAGCTTCTCGTTGCAACCATTCTTTCTGCACAGACCACTGATGTCCACGTAAATAAGGTAACGGGAAACCTCTTTAAAAAATACAAATCTGTTAAAGATTATGCGAATGTCTCGATCGAAACCCTTCAGAAAGATGTAAGTTCTATAAATTTTTATAAAACCAAGGCAAAGAATATTCATGATTCAGCAAAGATGATAGTTGAAAAATTCGATTCAAATGTCCCCAAAACAATGGGTGAACTAATAAGCCTTCCAGGAGTTGCAAGAAAAACTGCTAACATAATACTTTCTAATGCATATGGAATCAATGAAGGTATTGCTGTTGATACCCATGTTAAACGCTTGGCTTATAGACTCGGCCTTACGAAGAATGAAGACCCGGTCAAGATTGAAAAAGATCTTATGGCGATAACTCCAAAGGAAGAATGGGGCAACCTTTCACATCTTTTGATATTTCACGGAAGAAAGATCTGCCAGGCAAAAAAACCTAACCATAAAGAATGCGTCCTCTATAGCATCTGTCCATCAAGGAATATATAAGATATGAAATCTTAGAGGGGATTACTATCAATCTCTTTCAACAATTACGAGTCATACCACTGTGGAACTTTGATACGTGTACCATTTTTAGATAGCATTATAGCTTCCTCTATCCACCTTAATCTGTTGTCCATATCTTCACACCATTGTTTCAATTCATCCAATTGCTTGAGTATGTTATCGAATAATTCAAATTCTAAATCAT
Organism: uncultured Nitrospiraceae bacterium; assembly: GCA_964639385.1. Taxonomy (GTDB): domain Bacteria; phylum Nitrospirota; class Thermodesulfovibrionia; order Thermodesulfovibrionales; family SM23-35; genus CAZXCW01. Next base: position 521 of record CAZXCW010000277.1, on the reverse strand, counting down.
TCAACACAGTGGTTCATCCTTTTAAACGTTCCTTAACCACTTCCATGCACCGTACATGTTTATAAAAACATATGCAAGAAACACAGTCGCCTGAGCCAATGCCCCATATTTGATATCGTAAAAAATCCAATACGTATTGGTTGCTGCGAAAATCAAAAAAAACCACCACTTTTTGTGGACCGCCGATAATGTCCCAATTATGGTTAGTGCTGTAAATATCCAGGCAATCTCTAAACTTTTCATGGTCTTATATTCCTTTGTCTAAATGCAATCAAGTCTTGTGCCAAAAATATAGCTATGCAACTTGTTGAATTTAAAGATAAAAAAATGAATCTTTGCATAGATTAAACCGAAAGACTAAGACAAATTATGTCAATACCAGATGTTTAAGTCAGAACATGGCATAGCTATCTAAAAAACGACCAGACAGATTATTCATAAATTTGATTAGCCCAAATAAGGTAAATGAGATGATGCAGATGTTGTGAAAAAATTTATTTTTCGATACCTTAGTGTACCTT
>CAZXCW010000276.1:0-1964 GCA_964639385.1 uncultured Nitrospiraceae bacterium | reverse complement strand
AGTAATACCTCTGGATTCCCGTTTTCACGGGGATGACAACCATTGGAACAGAGTTCGCTATGAATAATGTCAACATTAAGAATCTAACAGGAATGTTTCTGATAGCTATTCCTGGTTTAAAAGATCCAAACTTTGAACGCACAGTTGTGTTAATCTGTGACCATACAAAAGATGGTGCCTTCGGGCTCATTATAAATCGCATATTACTGAATAGCTTTTTGCCCTTCCTTAGTTGGCTTGATATAAAGGAAAGTGTAAAAGACCTGCCAGTATTTTATGGTGGGCCTGTTAAGCCAGAACAAGGTTACATGCTCTACGTACCAGAAAGCAGTGACTACACTTCGATAAAGATCAACAACGGCCTTTCCCTAACCACAACAAAAGAAATACTGCTTGATGTCGCTGCTGGTAAAGGGCCGGAAAAGTTTCTCTTTGTCCTTGGGTACGCAGGATGGACTGCTGGACAACTCGAGTATGAGCTTATGATAGACAGCTGGCTGGTTGCACCTATGAATAATAAAATTATCTTTGATATGCCGGTAAGTGAACGCTGGAAGGCCGCGGCAGAATCAATTGGAGTTGACCTGGCGAGGTTTTTCTATAAGCAGGGAATGGTATAGTGCGGTTTAGCAAGAATGTTTTACAGGATAACAGCAGATTTTGTGGTTTTCATCCATTTTATATGGATTGTTTTTCTTATATGCGGTGCATTTATAGGCCGGCGGTATCGCACTGTAAAGATATTTCATATAGCAGGTCTCGGTTTTGCTGTTTTGATACAGATATTTGGCTGGTACTGTCCCCTGACTTACCTTGAAATATGGCTAAGAAAGGGACACGATTCATCACTTACCTATAGAGGTTCATTCATAATTCACTACGTGGAAAGACTTGTATATATAGATTTGTCGCCCGGGATAATACTTGTTTTAACCCTGATCCTGATTTCGATCTCAGCATATGTATATTTGAAGAAAGGAAAAATAAGAGCTTTACTTTAGCCATATTATTCATAAAATCAATGGCGGATGTGGAATTTTCGCTCATTCTCAGCTCGATATACATCGAGCCTCTCTACGAGCCGTAGACCGAGGCAAATTTTTCTGCGAAAGAATTTAAAACCGCTCAAATACCACGTCCGCCATAGGCTTAAAAATTTACGAATTAAGTAGGGTGAAGATTTTGTTATGGATTTTCAGGGGCTATTAAAAATTATGGAAAGACTCAGGGATGAAAAAGGTTGCCCTTGGGATAAGGAACAGACGAGGGAGTCACTCAAACCTTTCATTCTTGAAGAGGCATATGAGCTTATTGAGGCTATTGATAAGGGCGATCCAGAAACAATAAAAGAGGAACTTGGAGACCTTCTGTTTCAGATAGTTTTCCAATGCCAGATAGCAAAGGAGAAAAAAGAGTTTGGTATCTTTGATGTTATCGCAAAGATTGGGAAAAAGATGATCGCAAGACATCCCCATGTCTTTGGAAAAGCAGGTTACAAAACTACAGATGAGGTTCTATCTCATTGGGAAGAACAGAAAAGGCGTGAAGGTAAATTACGAGTCTCTATTCTTGAAGGGGTTCCTGAGACGTTGCCGTCTTTATTACGTGCTCATCGACTTCAAGATAGGGCGGCAAGGGTTGGTTTTGATTGGCCTAAGATCGAGGATGTCTTTAAAAAATTAATTGAGGAAATAATGGAGTTTAAAAAAGCATTGGAAGAAAAAAGGCGGAATGAGATAGAGGATGAGCTTGGTGATCTATTATTTATGCTCGTAAATGTATCAAGATTCATTGGTATTAACCCAGAAGATGCATTGAGAAAGACAATAGCAAAGTTCATCTCACGGTTTCGTTATATCGAGATGAGCGCAGCAGATCAGGGCAGAAGACTCTCTCATATGACACTGGAGGAGATGGATAAACTATGGGAGGAAGCAAAGAGGAGCGAAGCTCATGGTAGTGAC
>CAZXCW010000275.1:0-2111 GCA_964639385.1 uncultured Nitrospiraceae bacterium | reverse complement strand
CGTCCCTACGGGATAACGAGGGTTTTTTATTTTTTTGATGGTGAATCAAGGTTGCATCACCAAAAATCTAAATGAAAAGGAATCGTTGCCTCATTTAAAAATCTACATGAAAATATCATAATGTCTCCTGGCACAAAGGCTATAGGAAGCAGGAGTGAGATTAGGAGGGAAGGAATGTTACAATGATTGATGCACAGAGATATCAGCAGGCACAGAAAAGTCTGTAAGTTCTTGAAAAATCAATGCCCCCTGCAGGAGTTGAACCTGCGACACCAGGTTTAGGAAACCTAACTGAGGGACTTTACAAAGGCTGAAAATACCAGCTAAAGCCTTACCAGTCAAGGGTTTGAGCCACATGTTGATTTTGATGTAGTTTAATAGATATATACGGTTTTTGCCCTTCTTTTTTCACGTTTTTTTCACGTTCAGTTATTTTACCGTGAAGAAATTAGTCTACATTATCTAAAAAATTTACAGGGCGGAAAACCGGAGTCTTAAAAGAATCCTTTGCAAAGAGATTCACTGCCGAGGTTTTGCCCACCTGCCGTGCACCCCTGACGACAAGAGGTTTCCTCTTCTTTCGGTTCTTCCACTCCAGAAAAAATTTGTTGATCGCGCGCTGAAACATAACGTAATATTTTATAACCTATTTTTAGATAAAAGTGTAATAAATTATAACCTATTATCCAATAAAATGGTAACAAAACATAACTTGTAGAAGGGTTTCGTGCAGGCTTGTAATCCAGCTTCTTTTCTTACTTAATCAACTCCTCCAATTCCTCAAGACTAAACGAACTTTCCTGTGTGATGTTCATCCACCGACTACAGCGGTTTGCATTCAGAGGAATCCCAACAGGTGGAATATCCAGCCTGATACAGAGTCTCATGCCACGGACAAGCTCGGGAATGCAGGCAATGCCAAGGGCACCAATGCTTGGGTGTTCAGCCTTGAGTTTCCTGAAAAGCCTTTCCTGGTCCATCTCAACAGCAATATATGGATTGATGCCATACTTCTTAAGAAGGAGACTCCCAAGGTTTATGAAGCATTCTTCTGTGCAGCCCATGCAGACAGCCTCGACATCACCGGGAACGGACTGGCATTCAGGTCTGAAGTCGCGCAGGCAGGGGGGAATGAGTGCGAACTTGTATTCGCTCTTTGTAAAAGCTCCTTTATAGATTCTGTTTACCAACTCGATTTCAAGCATATAAAGATGGTACTGTTTTTCTTTTGTTCTGAGCGTTTCATCAAATCTCTGTGAAAGCGATAGGCTCCGAAGGTGTTCTTTAACTCCCTTGATATAGGCTGAAAGCGTTTCATGCACATTCTTTCTTATTAGCGAAAGGAGTGTGAGATCAATATGGCCTGAGCTTTTCTTGAATAATTGCCGTCTGCTTCCGGACCTTTGAATATGTAAAAGGAGTCTCTGTTTGTCAGGGCAGACAAGGAGCAGATTGTCGAGAATATTTCTTACAGTACTGTAATACCTATCAGTTGAGACGTCATCACCAAAAAGAGTGTATGTCTTGCCTGTGACTGCTCTGTATTTTTCTTTTTGTTTGATCACTATTTTAGTATAACCTGTAAGAGCGTAAGTGAGTGAGAAGTGAATAGCTTTCAGAAGGTTACCAATATCGTTGTGTATTGAAGATATAGAAAGGCGTACAATAGAACTTGGGAATTCAGCTTTTAAACCTTTTGATGCCTGCATAGAAGCGTCATTAGGAATCTCAGACCGATATCACTTTTCCCTAAATTTTGTCTTTCAAATAGACAAATACAGACACATAAAGTGGTTAAACTCTTACAAAAAATAAGACTTATGCTGATGTTTTTTCATATTTTCTGTCCTATTATCCTATAATAAGGTAAATATTCTTATATCAATCGGAAGGAGGTGTGGAATGAAAAGGTTATCAGTAATATTAGCCTTCTTGTCAGTCTTTGTAATAGCAGCCATCACTTATGCACAAGGACCTGGCATGATGGCTCAAGGTATGATGGGCTCAGGAATGATGCAAAGCGAGGAATCTCAAAAATCTTCTGAAGAGACTTCTGGAGTAAAGACATACAATGCTAATTGTAGAGTCTGTCATGTTAATGGTGGCAATGT
>CAZXCW010000274.1:0-2135 GCA_964639385.1 uncultured Nitrospiraceae bacterium | reverse complement strand
GTGCAGTTTTAGGCTGACAAAGGGATCCAGCCATTTCTATCGGCGAATTTGGGATAATACAGATAGTTGAAAAAAGAATAAGTGATAGGTTATTTTATACTATATCGCGGGGTGGAGCAGTCCGGTAGCTCGTCGGGCTCATAACCCGAAGGTCGATGGTTCAAATCCATCCCCCGCCACCAAATAAAATTAAGGGTTTAGGGGATTCCTCTGAACCCTTTTTAATGTCAACTGTAGCAGAATTGTAGCACTTCTTGTCTAACACCTCGACACCATGTCTCAAGGATTCCGGGTAGTGATGTGCATATCGCATCGTCATAGTAAGTGTCTTATGGCCAAGAAGCTCTTTAACAACATAGAGGTTAATACCGGCTTGAACTAATCTCGTGGCGAAAGTATGGCGGAGGTCATGGAATCGAACATCTTCAAGATCCGCCTTTTTCCTTGCAGCGTAAAAGGTCCTGAGGAGATTTCTTGCATCAAGCTTAGTTCCTGCTTGAGAGGTGAAGACATAACCTGAGATACTTCTGACCTTGTCTTTAGACTTGAGAATCTCAAATACTGTCTGGTTAAGAGGAATGGTTCTCTTCTCTTTATTTTTTGTCTCAATGAGTGTTGCGGTGAGTCTGAATAAATCTACTTGAGACCACTTGAGAGAAAGGATCTCATTCTGTCTCATGCCTGTGTTGAGAGCAAAGATGATGATTTCTCTTAACCAAGGTAGGGCAGCATCCCGAATTGCATCACCAAAAATCTAAATGAAACTGAATCATTGCCTCATTTAAAAATCTATACTAAAAGCTCTGCTACGATAGACAGCTTTTAGAGGAAGAGCGGGGAAAAAAGAATGTCAAGAACGAGCCAGACACTAAGCCGAAACCTTACTGAAGAGTTCAGACATAAAAGCATAGCCTTTCCATTGATTTGGTAGAGGAGCTTGTGAAAAACTCCCTTACCCTAAACATGCTGTTATTATTACATCTTTTTGTTCAGAATGTAGTAAGAAGTGGCCAAAAGTGGACATAGGGAAGTAAAAATGGAGAAAAGAGTCTATTCTAACCTCGGAACCTCATTTTAGAAATACACGACTACGGGACTCTACAGAATTGCATCCCGAAAGCCTTCGTGAGCGATGGGGGCTATGGATAATCCCGTGCCTGCGGAGTGGCGGGAGGCTATAGCAGGCACCTCTTAGTTAGAACTAAACCCAAGAACAATATCGATTCAAATTCTCAGAATTCTCAGAAAGTCCTTCAGTATGCTTCCCGCGTCAGAGCTTTCGTCTACTCTTTATTTCTTTTACTATACCCTTAACAGTGTAATCTTTTAACAACTCCTGTCTTTCTTTGGAATAGTTACCTATCCCACCCTCATACTGCTGGAGAAAACGGACCATTCCTATAGGTCCCAGAGCCTTTGCTAAAGCCTCTAACCCTATTTTCCTTATTGTGATAGGATCCAATGTTTGAATACTCATTTTTCAATCACCTCCATTAGCCATCTCACAGGGTTTTCTACCCTTAGCTTCAGGGTATCTTTGTATTGCAATGCCTTACGCAAGAAGTCATCGTCTGTTGTTAATAGAATATCTGCCTTGCCTTTTTCTGCACATGCAATATGCAAGGCATCAAAAGGTTTAAAAGCTAAATTCTCAAGTTCTATTGCTCGCCTTTCTATATCTTCATCCACAACGATATTAAATTGTAACATGGTAGACAAAATAGTAACCTTTTGTCTTTTATCGTTATCGGGTATCTTAGAAATCTCAATTTTTATGACCTCGCTATTTAGTAAACGCCAGCCTTTAACCTTGCTGTGATTAAGGATAGAGAGAACCGCTTCTGATTCAAGACGTACTCTATCCAGCGCTTGGTCATCAAATGGTCTGTTCAAACAACAAACATCAAGATAAATGTTCATAAGTAGTTTTATCTTATCATATATTCGGCGTGTTTGTGATCAAAAGAGACTCAGAAGCGGCTGAAGGGTTAGTAAGCTTCCACCACAGTGTGATAAATTGTGATAGAATTTAACAAATTTAATTAAATAAGTATAACCGATGCCTGAAAACAGAAATAAGATACTCGGCAATATCAGAACCATAGAAACACGTCTAAAAGAAATAGACACCGAAC
>CAZXCW010000273.1:0-2142 GCA_964639385.1 uncultured Nitrospiraceae bacterium | reverse complement strand
ACACTAAGGTATCGAAAAATAAATTTTTTCACAACATGAGCATTAACGGGTTAGGGATTGTTATGGTAAATTTAGTCGGAAAGATTGTTGAAGTAGAAACGGGAGACATGACCTATATAGGCCGACTTGTCGAGGTAGAAGAGGATGAAGTTCAAATTGAGTCGGTTAGCGGCTGGATTGTTATTCCCATCGAACGTATAGCCTCTATCAGAGAGAAGAGGACTTAGCCCAGGTCTCCTAACAAAAATTGTACTAAAGTGACTGCCGAAATAGCCGCAGTCTCCGCTCTGAGAATTCTCCTTCCCATAGAGGTAACAATAAAGCCCTTTTCTTCTGCAGAAGCAACTTCTTCTTTTGTGAAACCGCCTTCAGGACCAATAATAACAAAAAATCTTCCCTCAGCCCCCTTTTCTGTAATCTCCCCTAATGAGGGATTAATCCTTTCAGAAAAGGTCGGGATAGACTCGCAACGAGAGGATGAAGGGGGATTATTAGTTCGTGAATCTGTAACAGACTCCTTTAATGACCGTTTTAGACCCTCTACAGCTTCTGATATCTTCACCCCACCCTCTTCGTAGAAGATAAAGCCCTTTGGTGTGCCGTACGTTAATGATAGGAGCCAATCGTTGAAATACATTGGCTCATGAATGCCAGGGATAACATTTCTTCCACATTGCCTTGAAGCCTCCTCAACAATTTTCATCCAGCGAGCAACTCTTCTGGTCTCTCTTGGTTGACTTCGGTCAGTGATAATTGGAATTATTTTTTTCACTCCGAGCTCTGTTGCCTTCTGTATGACCGTATCCATCTTTTGACCCTTCAGGAGACCTTGCACGAGTATAATGTTTATGGGAGATTCAGTATCACAGGCAAATTTTCCAAGAATCTCTACAATTACCTCTCTCCTATCGGCATCCAGTATGCTTGTTTTAAGACAGTTTCCCTTACCATCAAAGACAATGAGCTCGTCCCCTTTTTCGCATCTAAGAACGGAGATGAGATATTTTGCCTTCTCGCCTGTGATTGATATTCGATCTTCGCTGGTAGATGTAATAGGTATGAAAATTCGTGACATCTATGTAAAAAATCTTTTATTTTTCAGATATTGAGAAGATATCTTTAAGTTTCTCTTTAAAAGACTTCGCTACCTCATCTCCATCTATCCTGGCAAATTCTTCAAGGAGTTCTTTTTGTTTTGGAGTAATCTTTTTTGGAACATCCACATAGACCCTTACTATCTGGTCTCCTCTGATATGACCACCTATTCTTGGCAAACCCTTGCCTTTAATATGGAAAATCCTGCCTGAAGGAGTCCCTGACGGAATCTTTATCTTTGATGTCACATCAAGGGTAGGAACTTCTATCTCAGTACCGAGTACAGCCTGAGGAAAAGAAATGGGAACCTCGCATAATATTTCGGTACCGTCTCTCTTAAAGAATGGATGTTCTTCAATATTAAGTACCACATATAGGTCGCCTGGAGGCCCTCCATAAATGCCTAATTCCCCTTCACCTGATATCTTAAGCCTCGAGCCAATGTCTACACCTGCAGGTATCTTCATGTCTATACTTTTGAATCTCTTAACCCTGCCCTGCCCTTTACATGACTTGCAGGGATCTGTGATGATCTTACCTGTGCCATTACACCTTCCACAGGTTTTAGATATACTGAAGAAACCCTGTTGGAACCTTACATGGCCAGTTCCTTTGCAATTTGAACAAGTGATAGGACCTTTCCCGGGAGCCGAACCTGTCCCATAACAATCAGTACAGATTTCCCATTTTGGTATTTCAATAGTCTTTTCTGTGCCGAAGGCTGCGTCTATGAGTGTAATGTCGAGATCGTATCTAAGGTCACTGCCTTTTGTCGGCCTTGGCCTACGGTGTCCAGTAAAAGTTCCAAAGAAGTCTCCGAAGATGTCTTCGAATATATCACCAAAACCCGCCCCGAAGGGACCATATCCAACTCCTACACCCTCGGCAGTTCCGAACCTGTCATAATTTAACCTTTTTTCAGGGTCACTCAGGCAGGAATAAGCCTCATTTATTTCTTTGAATCTCTCTTCAGCTTCTTTGTCTTCGGGGTTTCTGTCAGGATGGTATTTAAGTGCAAGCTGTCTGAATGCCTTCTTTATGTCAGCC
>CAZXCW010000272.1:0-2171 GCA_964639385.1 uncultured Nitrospiraceae bacterium | reverse complement strand
CAATTATAGGCTGTAGTACTCCCTTTTCTTTTATGGAAGCTGCAAGTTCCTTGAGCGAATCGTCTTTGAAGGATTTTCTCGGTTGTTGCTCTCCGGGAACGATGCGGCCGATATCGAGATATATTACCTCTTCCCCTTTTTCAGGTATTAAGGCTTCAAGACCTTTGCCTAAGGCCGTCTTCATTCAGTATCTCCTTTGCTAATGATAGATAGCTCTGAGCCCCTCTCGAACGTATATCATACAAAAGTGCAGGTTTTCCAAAGCTTGGGGCTTCTCCGAGGGTTACATTTCTCGGTATTATAGTATCATAAACTTTATTTCTAAAATGCTTTCTGATTTCTTCTGCTACCTCAGAGGAGAGATTATTCCTCGCGTCAAACATGGTAAGGACTATTCCTTCAATCTCTAAATTGGGATTAAAGGAACTCCTTACTTTTCGAAGTGTCCGGAGTAAAAGACTGAGGCCCTCAAGTGCATAATACTCGCATTGCACAGGTATTAACACGGAATCAGCAGCAACAAGGGCATTTAATGTCAAGATCCCGAGAGAGGGGGGGCAGTCAATAAATGTAAAACGATACTGTTCCCTGATCGAATGCATTGCCTCATGCAGAATGTGTTCCCAACCTTCTTTTCCTACAAGCTCAACCTCTGCACCCAGAAGGTCTATTGTAGAAGGTAAAATGTTGAGATGTTCTATATCAGTAGTTTTCAAGGCATCTGCAATTTCACAGTTGCCTATGTAAACATCATAGAGACTTTTATCGAGATTATCCCTTGATATGCCAAGACCCGATGTAGAGTTCCCTTGAGGGTCTGTATCGATAAGGAGAATATCTTTTTCAGCAAGAGCAAGAGATGCAGCAAGGTTAATAGCTGTAGTGCTCTTCCCAACACCACCTTTCTGGTTGACTATAGTTATAACTTTCCCCATAGATTTTGAGGGAGTAGAAATGAATTATTATAACCTAAATTATGCGCCTTTTAACCGAAACACTTAAAAATGGAAGCATCTCTTTTTCCGTTATGAAAATTAGCAACATATATAAGCTATAAGCATAAAGGCAGGATATAGTATCCTCACTCATTCTCGGGCTATCGCCCTACGAGGATTTTGCCTCTTTATATTTTAAATAGCTTAAGGACTATCGGCAAAAGAAACTGCTCGGATACTATATCCGCCATCACGGAATTGGAGATGCTTGCATTAAAAATAAAGATATGAAACTGTGATATAATTTTCAAAGAAAGGGATAGAGAGTCATGTTGTTTGCTATTATCGTGGTTATAATAGCACTTCTGCCTAATCCTGTTCTGGCGGAAGGGAAGGAGGTTAGTACAAATGGTAAAGGATATACACTGGCTTGGACATGATACATTCAAGATTGTTGGAGAAAAGGTCATATATACAGATCCATTCAAGATTAAAAAGAAAGACATAACAGATATTATCTTGATTACCCATGAGCATTTTGATCACTGCTCTCCCGAGGATGTAAAAAAGATTCAAGGCCTGAATACGGTAATTGTTGCAACTTTGGATTGTGCAAAAAAGCTATCAGGGAAAATAAAAGTTGTTAAACCGGGCGATAATATTAGTGTCGAGGACATTGAGATCGAGGCTGTGCCTTCTTATAACACAAATAAGCAATTCCATCCAAAAACCAATGGCTGGGTCGGGTACATTTTCACTGTAAAGAATCAGAGAATTTATATAGCAGGAGATACGGATTATATTCCTGAGATGAGAAACTTTAAGGTTGATATAGCCCTCCTTCCTGTGTCAGGCACATACGTAATGACAGCTGATGAGGCTATAAAAGCTGCACTTGATATTAAACCAAAAGTTGCTATCCCAATGCACTATGGCTCAATAGTTGGTTCAGAGAATGATGCAAAAAGATTTGCTGAAGGGTTAAAAGGGAAAATAGAAGTTGTGATCCTGAAAGAAGAATAGTGAGAAGGCGGTTCCTGCAAAAAGCTAAAATCTAATTTTTAATTCTTTAATAAGACCAGCGGAGGGAAAGCTGGTCTATGTCTATTTTATTAACCCAGATAACGCAGATATTGTTCAAAAATTTATTTAACTCGATAAATTATTGGGAGTATCTTTACTGGTTATATCCATAAAAATATTCCAATAACCATCAGTTAAAGGTACACTAAGGTA
>CAZXCW010000271.1:0-2171 GCA_964639385.1 uncultured Nitrospiraceae bacterium | reverse complement strand
AAATTTATTTTTCGATACCTTAGTGTACCTTTAACTGATGGTTTACGGAATATTTTTATGGATATAACGAATAAAGATAGTCCCAATAAGTCATCGAGTTAAATAAATTTTTGAACAATGTCTGCATTGTTTGGGTTAAGCTAACATTACTGGATGAGCTGAAATTTCAAGTGGCCAAGAATATGTTCCTGGTTGTGCATCTTTTGACAAAAAGAATTTATAACTTAGCTCAAATGCAGCAAAGCCTCTTAAATCGGGCAGGAAGATAGAATTACTTTTTGGGTCTACCAAAACATCTCTATCAAACCCTCTTATGTAGACTTCTTTAAACGGCTCTCCTAATACGTTAAACCTTAGAAAGAAAAAAACATTGCTTCTAATCTCAATGCGAGAGGCTGATTTTACTTCAACGTAACCTCGTAGTATATCAGCTTGGGTGATGATTAACTCTGGAGCTTGATAAAGCACGTTTAGTGTTGCATGAGCTGCAGCAGTCTCAATGACGGTTGTTTTTTCAGGGGATGAAGAAGCCTCAGAAAGCTCTATTATAGGGCTAAGCGGAGAGCTAAGAGACAAAATTGTTACTAATGCTGCTGTTAAGAGTTTATGTTGGAGCTTAAGCCCGAGGGAGATTTGCTCTGGTGTAACATAGCCTCCCTCAATGAGCAGTTCACCTATTTTTTTTCGAGGTGAAAACTTCTGCTGTCTTAAGGCATTTTGAAGTTGTTCCTCAGTAATCTGGTTGGTGGCAACGAGAAGTTGTCCGAGCCTAAGGCGTACCGCTCGCAGAGGATCACCTTGATGTTGCTGAAATGCCAACAATCTGTAAAGCTCTTCCCCTGAAATTATCTGAAGTCGCTTTAATACTTCTCCGAGCCTTTCTCCCGTTTGGCGCTGCTCTTGCAGAGCGTACTCAAGCTGTTTCGGTGTGATTCGTTTGGCTTGAATTAGAAGTTCTCCGAGAAGTCGACGCATACCAGCTGCAAGCTTAATAGCATCCTCGAGAAACACCAGATCTTTCTGGATGGAGAGGGCTACCTTAAGGTCCATCGGATCTAACACGCCAATATGGACAAGAATTTCTCCTAAGAGCTCATTTGTGTGCATTTGATCCTCTAAAGCTTTTTCAAGATCCTGACCCACAATAAAATCTCCATCAATCAGGATTTTGCCCAGAGGGCGCTTAGTGAGCCTGCATGATAAGGTAGAGTTTTTCCTCTCGATCTCAGACATAAAATTAACTCATAAAATACAAATTGTTATAGCTGTTTGTCTTAATCTATGGGGAAATAATATCATAAGACCTTTGCTTTCTGGTAATAAATTTGTTTTAACTCAGATTTCCTTCAGCGCAATAGAGTCCTTATATGGTAAAATAGTTTCATATTGGCAGATTTAAGGATAGGCTGTAGCGGCTTTCTATATGATCACTGGAGGAAGAATTTTTATCCAGATGATCTCTCAAAGAGCCATTGGCTTGGGTACTACAGTAGGCATTTTTCGACAGTTGAGCTCAATGTTACTTTCTATAAGTTACCCGAGAGGGAGACTTTCGCAAAATGGTATTCATCCACACCTGAAGGCTTTATCTTTTCCCTTAAAGGTAGCAGATTTATAACACACATCAAAAAAATTAAAGATTGCGAAGAACCAGTTGATGCCTTTTTTTCAAGGGCAACACTCCTTAAAGAAAAATTAGGGATCATCTTATGGCAGTTCCCACCCACATTTACCATGGATATGGAACGTCTCAAAGACTTTCTCGAGGTATTGAGACCTTACTCTATGAGGAATGCCTTTGAGTTCAGAAATAAGACATGGATAAATAAGAAGATTATAGACCTCCTTAAAAAAGAAAAAGCTGTACCCTGTATGGCAGACTGGCCAGATTTCCTTGATAAACTCCCCCTGACTGCTGATTTTGTATATATAAGGAGGCATGGAAAAGAGGGGAGTTATGCAACATCCTACAGTACGGAGTCATTAAAAAAAGATGCAAAGAGGATCAATGCCTATTATAGACAGAAAAAGGATGTCTTTATATATTTCAACAACGATGCCTTTGGCTATGCTCCCAGAAATGCATTAGAACTGACCACCCTTATAGGGAAAAAGTAATTAACCCAAATAATGCAGACATTGTTCAAAAATTTATTTAACTCGATGATTTA
>CAZXCW010000270.1:0-2180 GCA_964639385.1 uncultured Nitrospiraceae bacterium | reverse complement strand
CGGTTCACTTTTAATTCGTAAAGAGTTCACTTTTAAAAAATTCCTAACAGAAAAAAATGGCACTTCACGATTTCCCTGTTGACATATTCATAAAAATATAATAATATTTGAATATATTTTAGGACATAGGGTAGGTTTGTATTTTATGAGGTCACTTGGACAAAAAATAGAACTCCTTAAGGTTATTGCTCATCCTGTGAGAATAAAGATAGTTGAAGAGCTAACAAAGGGAGTAAAGTGTGTAAGTGACTTTGAAGAGTTTTTAGAAATAAGTCAGCCAAACATATCCCAGCATCTTTCTCTACTCAGAAACTACAAGATCATTGATTACTATATTGATGGAAGACTCAGGTGTTATTTTCTTGTTGACCCAATAATTCCAGATCTCCTTGAACTTCTCAAAAAGGATTATCATGAAACACTTCCTGGCCCTGGGTGTTGCCCTCTAACAAAGAAAGGTAAATATCCCGGCGAAAGAAGAAGATAAGATTTAAGTTACGTTCCATAGTAGTGCTGGAAGGAGGTTATGATGAAAATTGGAATCCTTATTTCAACAGATGATCCAGAAACCCTCTGGAATGCCTTTCGTCTTGCAAATCTCTGCTTAAACACAGATATCAACTATGAAGTTACGATCTTTTTAAATTCGAAAGCAGTCGCATATGAGGGTGTTAATTCTGAAAAATTTAAAATTAAGGAATTGGCGAAGGCGTTTGTGCTTGCAGAGGGTAAACTGTTGGCGTGCGGAAAATGTCTCGGCTTTAGGGGATTAGAAGAAAATGAGGTCTGTCATAAAGGCAGTCAAAAAGATTTATATGAAATGGTTACCACAAGTGATAAGCTAATCTGTTTCTGAAATTATTTTATGGACTGGCAATTTCTTATAACCCTTTTTCTTATAGGTCTAAGCAGTTCATTTGTTTCTGCTATGACTGGCTTAGGCGGCGCCATTATCATTGTGCAATCTCTGATAAAATATATAGAGATATTGATTTGAGGAGGCAAAATGGATATCAAGTTAACAAGTCTTTCCAGTAGTTCAGGTTGAGCTTCGAAATTCTGTCCTTCGGACCTGCTCCAGGTGCTGGTGCAGCTACCTGTAATTAAAGATAAAAATGTATTGGTTGATTCTTCCAATGCTGATGACGCAGGGGTATACCGTATTACAGATGATATTGCGGCTGTCTTAACTGCGGATTTCTTTACTCCTATTGTCGACGATCCATACATGTATGGTGCTATTGCAGCTGCTAATTCACTTTCTGATGTCTATGCAATGGGTGGAAAACCCTTAGTTGCATTAAACATTTCTATGTTCCCTAACCAGCCAGAGTTTTTCCCTTATCTTAAAAAAATAATGCAAGGTGGCATAGATAAGATGACCGAGGCAGGTGTATCCATCATCGGTGGACATACTATAAAGGATAAAGAACCAAAATTCGGGTTTGCCGTCCTGGGGCTAATACATCCTGATAAAATCTATGACAATTCAAAGGCTCAACCAGAAAACGCCCTCATTCTCACTAAAAAGATCGGTACAGGTATCATTTCTAAAGGGCTTAAAGAAGGCCTTTGCAGAGATGCCACCATAGAAGAATTCACAAAGTCTATGGCAACTTTAAATAAGAAGGCCAGTGAGATCATGCTAAAAGTCGGAGTGAGTACAGCAACAGACATAACAGGTTTTGGCCTTATAGGACATCTTTACGAAGTACTTTCTGCAAGTAATTTGAGCGCCCGTCTTTATTCAGACAGGGTACCATTTTTTACAGATGCTGTAAGACTGGCTGAACTGCAAAAGGTACCAGGTGGTTCGATAGACAATTGTAAAAATTTCGAGCCATATGTGAAATGGCCCGAGGGAACATCAGATATTGAAAAATTTTTGTTAAATGATGCGCAGACATCAGGTGGCCTCTTAATTTTTGTTCCCAGGAAGAAAAAAGATAAACTCGTCAATGCCCTGCAAAAAGAAGGCATTTTAGCTGCTTATATAGGCGATGTCTTTTCTAAAGGCATAAAAGACAATAAACGGATTTTTGTAGACTAACCCAGTTTATCCGAAAAATGCAGTTGCATAATGCAGATGTTGTGAAAAAATTTATTTTTCGATACCTTAGTGTACATCAATTATAAACTAATATAGAAGGCAGGGCATAGTATTTGAGCGGTTTCTTTTG
>CAZXCW010000269.1:0-2205 GCA_964639385.1 uncultured Nitrospiraceae bacterium | reverse complement strand
TATCGAAAAATAAATTTTTTCACAACATCTGCATTATGTAAATGCATTTTTCGGGATCAAGAAAAAACCTATCTGTCACGATTGGGTAAATTACCTGGCAGCAAGGCATCAAGTTAATGAACAGACTATCTAAAGAAAAGTCCCCTTATCTCAGACACGCTGCCCACCAGAAGATCGATTGGTACCCATGGTCTGATGAGCCTTTTGAGAAGGCCAAAAAAGAGGACAAGCCCGTATTCCTCAGTTCGGGCGCGATATGGTGCCACTGGTGTCATGTTATGGCAAAAGAGTGTTTCGAAAATAAAGAGATTGCACAGTTCCTGAATGAAAATTTTATTACTGTAAAACTCGACAGGGATGAACGACCTGATATAGACAGGAGGTATCAGCAGGCAGTTGCTGCCATGGGATTCGGAGGAGGTTGGCCTCTGAGTGTATTCCTGACCCCGGAGAAGAAACCCTTTTTCGGAGGAACATATTTTCCACCGGAGGATGCACTCAACAGACCCGGATTCAAGAAGGTATTGAAGGCAGTAGTTGATTTTTATAAATCAAAGAGACAAGATATTTCCCGTTATTCTGAGAGGCTCATAGATGCACTCAAAACAGAACCATCACGTTATGGAGAAATTAAAGAGTCCATAGTCGAAAAGGCTGCTTCAACAATTCTTTCATCATTTGACCCTCAAAATGGTGGCTTTGGTTCAGCTCCTAAATTTCCAATGCCAGGGGCATTAGAGTTTCTCATGAAAAGGTATTTCCTCACAAGGAATGAATCCATAGGTTATGTTGTTAAAAAGACTCTCGAATCAATGGCAAAAGGTGGATTTCATGACCAGATTGGTGGCGGATTTCATAGGTACTCTACTGATGAGGCATGGATCATACCGCATTTTGAAAAGATGGCTGATGACAATGCAGGACTTCTAAGAAATTATATTGATGCTTTTTCTCTTTTTGGAGATAGGTATTTCAGAGAAGTCGCAGAGGGAATTATACATTTTTTAAAAGATGTCCTTTCTGACCCTGAAGGAGGATTTTACACAAGTCAGGATGCTGATGTGACACCTGACGATGAGGGAGGTTATTTTACATGGAGAGATGAAGATTTCAGAAGGGTACTCAATGATGAAGAATATAAGGTACTATCCCTTCACCTTCTCCATGAAAGAGGGGCAATGCACCATGATAAACCAAAAAAGGTTTTGTTTGTTTCTATGGAGCCAGAAGAAATTTCTGAGAAGCTCAAAATAGATTTAACTGAGGTAAAGAGAATAATCAAAATTGGCAAGGGAAAATTGTTGCAAGAAAGGATGGAGAGGGAAGCACCATTTGTTGACAGAACATTATATACATCCTTAAATGGGATGCTCATTACTGCCTATCTAAAGGCATATAGAGTTCTGAAAGACAGATATCTGAAGGACTGTGCTCTTAAAAGTCTTGAAAGAATAATGAACAGTCATTTGGTAGATAATGAGTTTTTCCACACTGAAGGAGTTAAAGCATTATTGGATGACTATGTCTATTGTATAGAGGCTTTAATTGCTTCATATGAAGTCACTGGCGAACCCTCTTATCTTGCGAGTGGGGAGAAACTCATGGATCTCTGCATAAAAAAATTCTGGGATAATGAAGGAGGTTTTTTTGATACAGAGGAGGAGGTGATCGGATTAAGGCTCAAAGGAATAGAAGATATCCCTCACCCATCAGCAAACTCTTTATCAATAATTCTCCTTCTTAAACTTTTTCAGATGACAGGAAAAACCCAATATCAAGAACATGCAGAGAATGCATTGAGAGTATTTTCTCTGAAGGCACAGGATATGGGTATTCATTCAGGATACTATTTTTCTGCAATGGATGCATATTTCAATATAATAAAACTTGCAATAGAAGCACCTTCGGAAAGTGAGTTGACCGATATAGCACTTTCATTTTCAGTTCCGTATATGAGTATTGTTTATGGAGAGAGTAGGGGAAGGGTTATTCCCTGTTTTAAGAATGTCTGTTATGAACCTATTGAGAGAGTTGATATCCTGAAGGAATTTCTGACGAATCTCCCTCAATCATCAACTTGATAAAAAGTAAAAGTTAAAGATTAGTTTATCTAAGATGCATGTCCGGAAGCGACCAAGGACTGCGTGTAACACCTACAACTACGCGGAATTGACAAAGTGAAAAAAGTGTTGATTAACATCAAAA
>CAZXCW010000268.1:0-2220 GCA_964639385.1 uncultured Nitrospiraceae bacterium | reverse complement strand
ATCTATCTTTTTTCTTTCGTACTCAATCGGTAGAGAAACTATATCCATCTTACCTCCTTCCGCTTATGCGGTTCTATCTTTTAAAGTTTTTCTCAATCCATCCAGGGTCAATTCTATTAGTGCTTACCCTTTGGGAGATGATTATTGCCTCGAGTTCTTTCAGGGCATCTTTGAATATCTTATTTACTATAACATAATCATATTCTTGATACTTTTTAATTTCCTCGACAGCAACCTTAAGCCTTTTTTCAATTTCCTCCTTTGAATTAGCCATGCGCTTTCCGAGTCTCTCTTTTAATACTTCCATAGATGGTGGAAGTACGAAGATATATACGCCGCCTTTGTATTTTTCTTTAAGCTGCATTGCCCCTTGTATGTCGATATCTAATATGACATCCGTACCAGAATCTATAATATCTTCAAGCCTCTTCATTGAGGTGCCGTAAAGCTCACCATGAATCCCTGCCCACTCCACGAATTCTCCCTTTTCTATCATTATCCTGAATTCGTCTTTGCTGACAAATGTATAGTCTATATTATTAACTTCGCCTGGCCGTGGTGGGCGAGTAGTAAAAGAGACTGAATGTCTCACATTGGGTAGCACCGAAGCAACTTCTTTGTAAAGTGTTGTTTTTCCTGAACCGGAGGGGCCAGAGAGTATAAAAAGTAAACCCTTACCCTTCCTCAAGTGCGTCTTTATCTTCGATGAATCTCTGAGTGATCGTCTCTGCCTGAAGGGCTGAAAGGATGATATGGTCGCTGTCTGTTACTATAATCGAACGGGTGCGCCTACCTTCAGTCGCATCAATAAGTTTACCCCTTTTTTTTGCTTCCTCTCGGAGTCTTCTCATCGGTGCAGAACCAGGAGTAACAATTGCCACTACCTTTGAGGTTGATACCACATTACCAAAACCTATATTTACGAGCACCGGTCTTAAGTCACCCTTTTTCATACCCTCTCCTTATTCCCTAAAATGCATTTATACAATGCAGATGTCATAAAAAAATTTATTTTTCGATACCTTAATATACCTTATTCATAACCTGCAGAGACAGGCAGGGCTAGTATTTGAGCGGTTTCTTTTGCCGATAGTCCTTAAGCCTATTCTAAATATAAAGAGGCGAAAACCTCGGGGTCCCGATCTTATCGGGACGAGAATGAGCGAAAATACTTTGTCCTCCCTAATTTCCATAGTTTATAGGATTCAATATCTTAAATAAATTTTTGAGCAATGTCTGCATTATCTGAGATTATTGTATATTCTGCACTTGTTCCCTCATCTTTTCAATCTCAATCTTCATGTCAACAGTCAGGGTGGATATTGTGTAGTCACTTGATTTTGATGCGATTGTGTTTACCTCTCTACTTATTTCCTGTAGAAGAAAATCAAGCTTTCTTCCTATTACAATACCTCTGCCAAGTGTCTCTTCATACTGCTTTATATGGTTTTCTATCCTATTAACCTCCTCTGATACATCGAGTTTTTCGGCCATTATTGCAGCCTCCTGCATTACCCTCGTACTGTCCATTTCTTTTGTCCCGAGTACTAATCCCAGTCTCTCAAAAAACTTTTCCCTATTTCTTTCGAGTAAATTTGGTGCTTTGGATTTTATCTTATCATTAATTACTTTTAATGACGCTGCTCTCTGTCTTTGCTCATCTGAAAGCAACTTGCCCTCTCTAATTCTCATGGTCTCAAGGTTAGAGGCAGCTTCATAAAAGGCAGCATACAATGCGGCGATGTCATATTCGGGCTCTTCTTCCATAAGGAGTTCTCTATATCCTGCGAGCGTATCTATTCCTATCTGGCCCGGGATAGAGAGTTCTTTTTGTAATTCCTGGAAGGCGCTATATATCTTCCTTGCCATTTCTTTATTTATTTTTAGTTGCATGAACTTGTGATTGTCTGTTGAGACGTTAACATCAAACCTGCCTCTCTGAAACCGCTCTTTAAGGATATTTCTGAGCGGTATATCATGGTGGCTGAGATAAGATGGCGTCTTTATTGATATGTCCATAAATCTGTGATTTAAAGAACGGATTTCGACCCTGAAGCCATTTTTTTCCGCATAGCCAAAGCCAGTCATGCTTTGTACCATAATTGATATAAACTATAAAATAGTCATCCAATTTAGTCAAATATTAAGGGGTGTTAGAGTTTTGTTTGATGTTGTCCCTTCCTTTAGTTGAAGTAAGAAGGACCCTGTCAGACATAGCCT
>CAZXCW010000267.1:0-2224 GCA_964639385.1 uncultured Nitrospiraceae bacterium | reverse complement strand
GAAATCAGTAATAAGACAAACTTATCTCTTAAACAGCTATAGAGAGCAAAGGTTCCCCATAGCTGAGATGTAAAAGTAATACGGTTATTTACACATCTTCCACACTATTATTTCCTTCCCCGATAAGACCTCCCTTCGAATGTGATAAACCTTCCGTTCATACTGAGTCTGTCAAGGATTGCAGAGGCAGTGCCGGAGTCAAATATCTTACCCCAGTGGGATGGGATAAGATTTGTGGTAATGATGGTTGTACCGATCTCGGTTCTTTTTGAGATGATCTGGAAGACACTGTCTGCCTGTTCCTTTGTGGGAACAACGTATCCCAGTTCATCAAGACAGAGGATGGGAACCTTTGCATAGTAATCTATGAGGCTGTATACGTTTCTTGCTTTTGACAGTTTTGCCGTAAGGTCAAAGAGACTGACAAAAACAGTCTGATGCCCTTTTATCAGTGCATCATGACAGAGGGCAGTTGCCATATGCGTTTTTCCAACACCTGCCGGGCCGACGATAACAAGGTTACGGGGTTTTTTGAGCCAGTCTGTATTGATGAGTTCCATGATCTTGTCCCGTGGCACTTTGGGATTAAAGGTCCAATCAAAGTCATCCATGCGTTTGATTCTCTTAATCCCTGACATCTTCATCAGGTAAGCAATTCTTTTCTGTTCCCTTTTGCGGTATTCACCTGCAAGAAAGCTCTGCATAAACTCACTTTCCTTTTCCGTAAGTGCCTGCAGGTCTGTTAACAGCCTGAAGTGTTTACATAAATCAGATAAGTTCATCATACGAGTTCAACTGCCTCCCTTCGTAAGTTATCTCCAGCAGTTTGGTATTCTGTGGATAGACGGGATTATCCTGCTTTTCATCCGGCAGGTGTAAAAGGCTTATGAGATATTTAACCTTACAGATACCAAGCTCATTTGCCTGCCTGATGGCAGAAAGAAGGGTCTCTTTTGAGATATTCCTGAGGATCTTAAACAGTTCATAGGCAACATCAGCAGGGTCTTGTCCTTCTGATTCTGCAGCGCTGATGAACTTCTCCGTACTTTTATCCATATTGTTCATGAGCTGATAGATTCGCTTTTGTTTGAACTGTGGGGTTAACGCAAGTAGCTTTTCCCGATGCGGGGGATGCTCTATCTTTTGCTTCCTTTCAAATGACCTCCTGTGGGTTGCTATCTTTCTGCCCTTTACCCGTATCTCGATCTGTTCGGGAGAAACCACTACTTCACACCCCTATCTGAGTATTCCGTAGGAACTGAATACCGGTTTGTTTCAAATTCGATAAAACCTGTAGTGCTGATTGTGGCAGATAGGGTTCGTTGTGGTAGATACGGTATTGCCGGAAGTCCTTTGAGTCTCTCTTCTCTCAATACCTCTGATGGAGCTTTCCCTGTGCTTCTGTGAATCCTGTTGTTTCTTTCTCCACGCCAGATATTCACCTTCTTGTTTACATCGCCGATGGATTCAAAGGTGTTTATCCTGAGAAAATCACGTATATCTCTTATTACCCTTTCTACCCGTCCCTTCTCATTCGCCCTGTAGGGATTGCACGGATAAATGGAGAACCCATAGTGCCGTGCAAAATCTAAAAACTGTGCATTGAGCTTCAACTCCGGCTCCCTGCTTATCACCACACTTTTGAGATTGTCATATCGGTTCCGCCTGGCTATCCCCCCAATCTCCCTGAAGGCTTCACCATGTCCATCAAGAAAAAACTCCAGAGTATGCCGGGGATAAAACCGCACATACAGATACCGTGAGTAGGCAAGAAGAAAAACAAATCCATAGGCAATACCAAAAGGAAACCGCTCCTCCATCCAGTCAACCTGTGCTTCCTCACCAGGAAGAAACTCAAGTTCATGATATGCCTTGCCCCTTTTCTGACGGTATCCTCTGGTATATAAGCAAACAGTGCCATAGCTGCCACGATAGTCATGTTCCCTCAGCTTCTCATAAACCTGAGATGCCTTCATAAAGGGATACTCCTTATACCATTCATGGATAATCCGTTCGTAGGATGTCATGCGCGTAGCAACAGGTGGGCTCACCATCTGTTCACCCCTGATAATCCGGCCAACCCGGTTTCTGCAAATACCCAGTTTCTTGCCAATCTGCCGCCTCGTTAACCCCTCAACCTCGTAAAGATGTCGTATCTGGCTGTTCAATACTTCCTCCTCCTTAGATAATCTTGATGAAGACCAGTATAAGGAAGGCGTATGCA
>CAZXCW010000266.1:0-2313 GCA_964639385.1 uncultured Nitrospiraceae bacterium | reverse complement strand
TGGTAGTTCTTGGATTATAGATAATGGTATTTTCTAAACCCTATTTTTGTGTGGTCACCGAGAATTGCTGAAGCTTTACCTTGCAAATTGAAAACTTATCTTTTAATATGTAAAGCTATAGAGGTTTTTTTGTCTTAACACATAGAAGTCTTTCTATCGTGATATTTTTAATCCCTGTCGAGTACTCACAGTAGCAAACGCTTCTGTATAAGCTGATAATTATGCATGTTTCTTCTGTAAATCATTATTCGTTGGTTCATCTTTATTCCGACTTGCCTTTCAGGAAAAGATCGTTTCAGCAACCTCGGACAAAGTCAATAATTAAGTCTGACTCTATATGACCCCATACGATGATCACCATGCAAATAACTGCACCATGATGTTGTCGGTGCAATGGAAATATGTTATACGAGATTGCGAAATGAGATCACGCATCGAGATGTTGACCATGAGGCGTTCGCACTGCAATTAGGCACGAATACAATATTTGAGAAGGACAAAGTCGAGAAGACCTGTACTACACTCGATTATGCAGATGAAGAAACCAAAGAAAGTGTACTAACAGGTAAGAACTTAATACATAAAGCCTATGCTGAAGTACAAGAGAAGAAGAAGATTGAAAAAGAATCTAAGTCTTCTTAGTAACAAACCTCTTGATTCTTCCCCTATATATAGAGTAACTTTTAGATGAAGTTTAGAGGCAATAAGACGGAAAATGAAAGGCATCAAGCCTAAGACATCACATCGAATAATTATTAATCTACTATGGGGATTTTATTGTCCTCTCATGATACTAACCTTATCTCTATGTTTTTCTATTTCCACTGCTTGGTCTAAGCCTAACATTATTTCATGGGGTAAGGGAATAACTATAAATGGACTTTTAATTAAATTTAAGTCTGTCAAAATATCACCAGTTTATGAAACGGGAAGGTTATCAATGTTTTTGAACCCAATAATTGAAAAACCGAAGGAGAATTATAAATTTGTTATTATCACAGTCGAGGGGGAAAACATAGGTAAAAGAAGGAGTACCTTAGGGGATTTGGGTTCTACACAGTATTTCGAAATTGAAGTGGATAAAGGTTATTTCTATAGCACCATATTGGGCGCGTCCCACTTAGTTTTTGACTTACTTCCAGAAGAAACTAAAGAAGGCAGACTTGTATTTGAGATTCCACAAGATACAAAGCCAACAAAATTACATTGCAATATTAAAGGGAGAGAATTTGTTGTTGTTTTGGATGAATCCAAATTTATTTATCCTGAAGGAGCTAAGGTCTCAATAGAAGATTATAAAATATCATATAATAGTGGACTTGACTATTGCAAAAAGGTTAGAAAGGAGATATGGCAACAGTGGGTCTATCCTGATACAGGGCAGAAAGACCTCGAAACAATTATCTCGATAAGAATTATGAAAGACGGCACAATCTCAATGCAGAAGATAGAAAAAAGCTCAGGCAATCCCTTGTTTGATAAATCTTCTATTAGAGCCCTCACAAAGGCAAATCCCCTTTCACCTCCTCCTTATGAGATGGAAATAAGTATAAGGTTCTCCCCGAGCCTTTCAGAAAAAGAAATATCAGACGACATTACCCTCAGATATATGATTTCTCATATTGCCCCAGTAATTAGGAATTCTGGTGACCTACCAATCACAGTAAATTTTGAAATCGAGCTGAATGGATTTAAAGAGGTCGGTAGAAGAGGCCCGTATGTCTTACCTTCCAATTCAATTCTTACTTTACAGGCATTTTCTCCTGTACCTCCATGGCATTGGCAAAATTTAAAAATGGGAGATTATCCAATAGTCTCTGGGGGAGAACATTCACTAAAAGTTATCGTTAAAGATGAAACTGGAAAAGTTGTTGCAGATAAAATTTTTTCAGTACTGATTAAATAGCAAGCGAAGACTAAGGATGAACCGGCATAAATCCTTATGGCCTGTCTTGAAACTCATAAGAAACGGGCGAGGCCACTGCGATAGTCAACAATATGGAGTATATCAATCTGTTAATAAGCAAGAGTGCTGAGGTCAGAGAGGCCACACTTGCTCGATCTGAATTTGAATTGGTTGAGCGATACGCTACATGCTTCAACTCTTGGTTGGTAGACAGACCATCAATTGGTATTGGCGTGATTTGGGCAAGTGCAGTCTTCGAGTGCAGTGTGCGTACAGAAGCTTCTCTATTTCTCGCCGTGCACGGCTACTATGAAGAAGCGTGAGCTACTCTTCGAGGTATACTTGATCGCTATCTAACAAGGCTTTACTGGGATATTCGCAACGAGAGAGGTGAACTCAAGGAAACG
>CAZXCW010000265.1:0-2411 GCA_964639385.1 uncultured Nitrospiraceae bacterium | reverse complement strand
CCCGTTAGAAAGGGTTGGCTTTCTAACGGGCTAAAACTCGATCGAATTCTTAACCCATAGAGGTTCATTTTATATAGAAAATAGGTTAAACTTTAAGACATTAGAATTGATCATTGTATTATGGAAGATTCTATCGGAGAACCACAGAGGCGGGAAAAAATAAGTAGAGTTTTATATCTATTATTCTCTGTAATTGTTATTGGTTCTATAATCCTTATTTCTCGAGGAACTTATATATCAAACGCCCTTAAGCAACTCATACTACCTGAATTAGAAGATGCACTTCATCAAAAGGTAATAGCGAAGAAGATCTATATTAATATATTTCCCTTCTTTATAGAAGCTAAAAACCTGAAGGTGTTTGATGAAAACGGCAAAAGGATACTCCTCGCAAAAAGGGTGAAGGGATATATAGAACCTGTCGGGCTGTTACGTAAACAAATTTCTATCCGCAGACTTGTCATAAAGGAACCCAATATATCTTCAGATAAGGAACAGATTAATGAGGCAATAGAGAGTTTTAATGCCTATCTCAAAAAGAAGGGAAAATTTCCTTTTAAAGTCAAGGTTAAGGTAGTCGAGATAGACAACGGTTTTGCTTCTCTGCATGATGAGGATTTAAAAACCTCCCTTGAGGTCAACGGTCTCGGAAGCGAGATAATCTTCAGCAAAGCTCCAAGTCTCAATGCCTCTATTAAAAAATTCGGCATAAAAAAAGATGGATTACCCGAACTCACAGGAGATATTACTACCTCTCTCGTCTTTAAAAAAGATGGAATTGACATAAAAAGGCTCACCATTGGTTCACATGGCTCTGTTTTGCAGGGTTCTGGTTTTTATTCTAAGGGCATAGGAGCTTTAAAGACCGAGATATCCCTACTCATTGATTCCATAAAGCGCATCCTGAACCTTAGGCAGAGAGGCGAAGGCAGGATTTCTGCGGCAGGTGAGATAAGATTCGAAGGCATTAAACCTTCAGACTTTGCTTTTAGACAATGGAAAAACATTTTAATAGATTTAAAATTGAAGGGCAATTTTTATATACAGACATTAATGGAAATGCTGAAGGTACAAGAGAAAGTGGAGGGGCTTGTTGATTTTCACGGAGAAATAAAAGGGAACCTATCGGACATCTCAGGGGTGGCAAAGGCAAGGCTTCGAAATGGCAATCTCTTCGGCGTAGAGATAGATGCGCTCAATTGTGATATAAGCTATATGAATGGGATAATGAGATTCAACAACGGAGATGCTGAATTATATAATGGTAACGCAAAAGCCGAAGCATCCATAACACTTCCTGATGTAAAACCTTTTACCTTGAAAATAAAATTTAATTCAATAGATAGTAAGGCTGCCTTTAAACTCATAGGCTGGGATCCTGAGATTCCAGTAGGTAAGGTAGAGGGTGAACTTGTAACAATAGGTAAGGAATTTAATCCTGATGGATGGTTCATCTATAATCACCAGCGACCAACAGCAAAAACTAATATTGTTCTTGACAGGATAAAAAACATAAAAGGTAGCTATTCTCTCCGAGGTGACGTCCTCTCTTTATCCGATCTACAGGTGAGAACTTCTCTCTCTGACATCGGGGCAGAAGGCACAATAGATATAAAGGAAAAAACCCTCAATTTCACATGTAAGCTAAATACAAAAGAGGTCTCTGACCTGATTCTTCCTTACTACAATGGGCTTAAAGGACAGGGAAGTCTTTCCGGAAATATCACAGGTACTTTCGATAACCCTGAGATATCCGGGAAATTAGAGATATCAACTGCTTCTATAGAGAACTATAGAGCATCCCGTATTACATCTCTTTTCTCATATAACAAAAATACCTTGGATGTCCAGGAACTCTTCATCATGTCACCTGAAGAAGAACACATGATAAAGGGCAGGATATTGTTTCCTGAGGCAAAAAAACTTTTCGATTTTTCACAACCTGTATATGAGATGAGTGCCAATATTAAAAACGCCGACCTTAGAAGAGTTGCACAGATTTTCCGTAAAAATTTATCCGTAACAGGAAGAATGAATGCAGATTTCAGGATTGGGGGCAAAGGGAAAGATATTAAGATTGCGGGAAATGCTCATGCCACAAAGTCAACATTATACAAAGTCCCTTTAGATTCTGTGTCTCTGACCTTTTTATATCTCAACAAAGGGCTTTCTTTACAAAAGGTAGTTATCAAACAAGGAACATCAATCCTAACGGCTGAAGGAAAGATAGCTTCTGATGAGAGATTTTCCTTCAGGGCTTCTTCAGACAAAATCATGATAAAGGACTTAGGCTTTCAGTATCTTCCCGAAGGTGCCTTTTTGAGTCTTCGATCAGAGGGGCAGGGCGCTTTGAAAGATCCTACCATTAAGCTGAATGCCAAGGTAGTTGGCGGTTCTTTTAGAGGTAAACC
>CAZXCW010000264.1:0-2426 GCA_964639385.1 uncultured Nitrospiraceae bacterium | reverse complement strand
AATAATGCAGACATTGTTCAAAAATTTATTTAACTCGATAATTTATTGGGAATATTTTTATTGGTTATATCCATAAAAATATTCCAATAACCATCAGTTAAAGGTACACAAAGGTATCGAAAAATAAATTTTTTCACAACATCTGCATTATCTAAATTGCATTATTTGGGATAACATCATATATTTATTTGGCCACAAAAATCCTTCCAGTCCCTGCATAATCTTTGATCAAAGATATTTGTTTAAAGTCTGCATCCTCGGCTATTTTTTTTACTGCATCTGCCTGGCTATCCCCTAGTTCAAGCATAAGACAGCCACTTTGTTTCAAATAATTCTTTGCCTCAGGGATTATGGCTCTATAATAACCGAGGCCGTCTTTTCCTCCGTTAAGTGCGCTAAAAGGTTCCCAATCTTTAATCTCCGGCTGTAAATTTTTTATTTCATCACTTTTGATGTAAGGAGGGTTTGAGATGATCAAGTCGAATTTAAGATGTTTTTTTATTGGTTCAAATAAATTACCTTCGAGAAATATTACATTATTTATGGAATTGAGTTTAGCGTTTTCTTTTGCATATCTTATCGCAGTCTCAGATATATCAGTTCCATAGACCAGTGCATGGGAAAATTCCCTTGCAAGCACAAGGGCTAAACATCCACTGCCCGTGCAGAGATCAAGAATACTAATCCCTCTATTCTTCACCTTTTTAAATCCTCCTATCCCCCCTTTACTAAAGGGGAGCAAAGGGGGATTATTGGTAGGTAAGGGGGGATTTAACTTTTGTCTGACTGTCTTTATTGCCATCTCTGCCAACAGTTCAGTCTCTGGTCTCGGAATAAGAACGCCCTTACCTACATATATTTTTAAGCCATAAAATTCTAAGTATCCAAGGATGTACTGCAGAGGTTCTCTTTTAGATCTTCTTAACAGGAATTCATCAATCTTCTCAAGCTCTTTCTCATGGATTCTGGGATTATCTCTGAAAAGGGCTGTTCTATCTGTACCAAGGCAATGGATCAAGATAATCTCTGCCTCTCTAATAGCATCCTCAATAGCATATCTTTTAAGAAAATCCGTTGCTTCTTTTAATTTATCGAGAGCCCTCATATCCTAAATTCATAGCGAACTCTGTTCCAATGGTTGTCATTCCCGTGAAAACGGGTCTACGACTCGTAGAGAATCCAACTGAATCTTACTGTAGATCAACTCCTCCACAGCGCTTCGACAATATTCATATGAGATGCCCTGAATGCAGGCAGCACACCGCCTACAAAACCCATTATCACTGAAAATGCAAGAGCCTTATAAATTATGTCGAAAGTAAGAGAAAAGGAGAAGGCGAGTTCAGAAAAGGTCTGCCAGTTCATTGTAGAAACCGTGAATAACTGTAAAAAGGATGCAAAAAACAGCCCGACCAAGCCGCCGGAAAAACCAAGGATGAGCGATTCCAGAAGAAAGGCTGTTAAGATACTCCTTCTTTGAAAACCAAGGGCGCGTAATGTACCTATTTCACTTGTACGGTTTGATACAGCGGCATACATAGTAATCATCGCACCAATAATTGCCCCAAGAGAAAATATTATTGTTAATGACAAACCAAGGATACGGAGAAATTTTGCCATCATCTCCGACTGGTCCTTATAATATATTGTTTCACGCTTGGCTTCCAACGTCAACCGCGGATCGTTTTCAATACGTTTCTTGACTTTTTCGAACTCTGAGGAATCTCGTAATTTAAAAATAACTGAGGAATAAACAGGTCGCCTAAAAGCCTGCATAAGCTGATCAACATCTCCCCATATCTCTGAGCTGAACCCTGTATTCCCAGCATCGAATACTCCAACTACTGTCCAGTCCCTCATTGCAAAACGGAGGGTTTCACCGACTCCGCCTCCTTTAAACCTTTTGGCAACGCTCTGTCCAGCAATAATCTCAGACGAGCCTGGTCTCGGCATACGCCCTTCTATGAGTTTAACCTGCGGGCGCAAAATCATTGAATTTTCTGTAATCCCCCTGATAACTACATTCGAAGGCTTGTCGGTTCCTCTCTTGGGAAGAGTGATCAGTACTACTAATTCTTTTGCTAATAATTGCTGCCCTTCTGAACCAAGTGCCACTTCAGGCTGAGTCTCCACGATAGAGGCCTGTGAACGCTCAATCCCACTCTGGACTTCAGATACAGATCCTTTTCGAATTATCACTACATTATCATATGAGCCTGTCTCAACAAGGGTTTTTTGCAGTCCTTCTGCGAGCATTAAGATTGCTGCAAAGACGAATACGACAAGGGCCATACCAGCGGCTGTAAGGAAAGTAGTAAGACGGCGAGTCCAGAGATTACGTAAACTGTACATAAAAGGTATCTTCAATTAACCGACCCTCCTTAAACCATCAGCTATGCAAATCTTAATTGCACGCCATGTTGGAA
>CAZXCW010000263.1:0-2446 GCA_964639385.1 uncultured Nitrospiraceae bacterium | reverse complement strand
AAAATAAATTTTTTCACAACATCTGCATTATGTAAATGCATTTTTCGGGTTAATAGAGAGGTAGACATGAAATTGAAGATAGGGGTAATGGGATCTGCCACGGGCAAGCTTCCCCAAAAACACCGAAAGCTGGCTTTTGACATCGGCCGTGCCATCGCTGAAGAGGGCTGCATAACCATTACGGGAGCCTGCCCAGGGCTGCCATTGGAATCAGCAAAAGGAGCGAGTAGTTCAGGTGGTTTAGTTGTCGGAATCTCACCGGGTCTAAGCGAATGGGAACATGTGAACAAATATCATTCACCTGTTGAACACCATGATGTTCTTATATTCACGGGAAGCGGTCTCATGGGTAGAGAGGTGGTCAATATACGAAGCTCTGACATCGTGATTATCATCGGAGGCCGCTCTGGCACGTTGGGAGAATTCTCAATAGCTTATGACGAGGGGAAGTTGATTGGCATTCTCCAAGGCACGGGAGGCATCACTTCCGAGATAAAAAACATCGTCAGCATAGTACGGAAAAGAACTGGTGCTAAGGTAATCTATGACGTGGACCCTGAGAAACTCCGAACAAAGCTAATCGCTTATTACCGCAAACCGCATTACAAACGTCCTGACGTCCATCATGCCAAAAAATTGCCATAAGCAGACTAAAAAGCATAGTTGACTCTAAAAGTGATATAGTAATATATGAACATATACTGTAGTCAGTTAGGGATGTTAATAGAATTTACTTATTGTTCTTCAATGAATGATGGATTACCTTGCAGGAGCATTATCGGTTGCTGGAAAGAAAGAACAGATATCATTTCTTTTTTGAAGGATAATTTTACAGCTGATGACTTGAAGAAAGTCTTTGACAATCCTCCAAAATCCAGAATAGAAAGAATTATAGATTCTATATAAACAGGTCCAAATCCCATCCTGCTAAGGAAAAGCATAGCCCAATTTACTGATACCTATTCATAAACCTCAGTTCCAATTCTAACTTTTTTAACATAAAAAACCTCGCAGGAGCCGTCGCCGCTATCCATACGTGTCAGACTGCTGTTCCACCAGAAATTTCCGCCATTATAGCGGCCTTTTACATTAACCAAAAACCCTTCGAGGAGAACCTTCTCTTTTTTTTTAATGGTCTTTATGGCCCTATAGATATTTTCATCAGCAGGAATAATATGATTGTTTGCAGAATGAGATATTATATAGGAGTTATTGAATGGACTCTCTTCTTTATATTCATAAAAGTACCATCTGTCACTTTGATTATACGAAATATATTTATCATATTCTGGGTCTGCCATTTTTCCCCATGCAAGGGCAAGGTCAACAGGTGCAATATCTGCACGCCACCCATCGTGATAGGATTTCTTACTTACTACAATCGCAGCTATCTTATAGTCTGCTAAAGGAGTAATTGTAAATTCACTGTCTTCATTCTTTATAACAATAGGTTCAACAGCATTATCTTTAGTCTGTGTCGGCTCCTGAGAGACATCAATCTCATCATATTCTTCCCCGGTAACCTGGGGTTTATTGCACCCAGCTGCGAGAGAAAAAATAAGAATCGGCAAAATCAGTGAAACTTTTATGTTTCTAATCATAAATCCTCAGTGGAAAACAGTTTGCTCTGTCGGTCGAGACGACCTCCTCGCAATGACATCTTATTTATTGCACTATCATATATAAAGCAGTCCCATCCCCTTACCAGGATGATATGCCTTCTTGATTGCCTTATTGATAAATTCTTTTGCCCTTCTGACTGATTCGAGAGGAATGTGGCCGAGGGCAAGTGATGCTGTGATGGCAGCAGAAAAAGCACATCCTGTTCCATGATACTCACCCTTTATTTTATCAGTTTCAACATCATGAAACTCGCCATCATAATATAAATCAAGGGCTATCTCTTCAAGGTGTCCACCGGTAATAACAATGACTTCAGGCCCCATATCCTTCAAAGCTTTTGCAGCATCTTCCATATCTCTCTTATCTTCAACCCTAATGCCTGTCAGAACAGATGCCTCATAGATATTTGGGGTAATTACTTTCGAAAGGGGGAAGAGTTTTTCTCTCAATGCATCTAAAGTCCCATCGGCAACGAGACTTTTGCCTGATGAAGAGACTGTTACAGGGTCAATTACAAGGTTACTCAATAAATATTTTTTAAAAATATCGCTAATAAGTTCAACAGCCCAGGTGTTGTAAAGCATTCCTATTTTTATTGAATCAGGTCTAATATCAGCTAAAAGTGCATGGAGCTGTTTCTCGAAGAAATCTTTCTCAACAGGAAAGACAAAATCTACACCCTTTGTATTCTGTGCTGTAATTGCAGAGACCACAGAGAGTCCGTGCACCTCGAATGCCCTGAAGACTTTTAGATCTGCCTGTAGCCCTGCCCCTCCTGTAGGGTCAGAACCAGCTATGGTAAGGGCTGTTTTCACTTAAATCG
>CAZXCW010000262.1:0-2458 GCA_964639385.1 uncultured Nitrospiraceae bacterium | reverse complement strand
AGTATTTTCAGTGTGTTATACTATTTTGTAAATTCAACGTTGGGACAGTAGTGATCCGTTGTTCTCTTTTAAAACTTCCTTGTTCTTATTTTATGTTCATTTAACTGCTTCGCCTTCTCTCCCTTTATCTTTTTATCTTCTAAAAGCACAGAGGCCGATTCGTCTGTTGGATCCTGTGGCACAGGTTTTCCCTCAAATACCTTAAATGTCGTTTTTATAAATGCCATCAATCTTTTCCTGCAATCCAATGGTTAACCGAATCGCTTTTGCTATTTTCATGTAATGATTAATCTCATCAAGTGACAGTTTTCGACCTTTTCTGTCCTTCAGATATTTCTCCATAACCTGATAGGCTCCAATATGGTATTCCCAGACTTCTTTTGTAACACATTCAAAATATTGTTCCTTGTTGAAAAAAACTCTCTGGTTTGTTTCATCATAGGAGACTTTTTCAACTTTACTAGAACCGCTTTTTGGAAAACCGATTTCGATCTTATCAAGAGATGTAGGCTTGAGTAAATGAAGGTCAACAAGCTCTTTGCCGAAATGGCTCAGTTTTTGAAACGACTCTTGATTTGAAGGGAGAGGGATTCTCGGAAAATCTATCTTAAGAAATTCCTCGTATCGTTCTCGGTAGTTTAGTGAATAAAGAACAGCGTAAATATAGTAGAAAATCTCCTCAGGTTTTGGCTCAACACCAAGGGGTCCTTTGATCGCCTGCAAAAACTCAGTAGTAAAATTTGGTATGCGCTTTGTTTGTATAGTCGATTTAACTAACAATTGCTCTTCTAACCCGTCAGGGTAAAGGTAAAGAGGAAAGAAGTAGCCTGTTTCTTTAGTTTTTATAGAAATATAACATCTATCACTAAGACTTTGTGTAATAAAGATATGGCAAAAAGGCGGAGTGGCAAGCAATCTAGAAGTAACTAGAGTCAGGTTCTCTTTTAACAGATGCCCCATAACTTCGCGATGCGTTCTTCTAAGAAAGTCGCAATAATAACTGTATCTGGTATCGAAAGGTCGATAAGCATAGGGAATAATGTTTTCACGGGAAAATGTTTCTCCTCTTCTAAAAAGCTCTTTTCTGCGACTCTCTATCTTCCAGCCACTTGTTGGTTTCAAACCATGAAAGACTTTTAAGTCGTTTATAGTTACCTTGGGATCAAAGATATCCAGAAATACTTTGATTATTTCCTGAGGGGTAAAACCAACAAGCCTTTCATCCTTACCAGTCTCAATTCCACTTGAACACTCCCTAAATATCTCCGTCACTTTCCAGAAATTCTCATACTCAGCCTGTAAGGCAAAGTCTTTGGGGATGAAAAAGAAATACGGAGAAACTGGTTTAAGTTCCAGCCATTTGGTTGTGCTCACATCGTTGTTAAAAAGGTATTCATATTTTTCCTTTCTTAATCCCCATTGATCAGCATAATAGACGATTTTCTTTTTCTGAGGTTTTTCCAGTCTCACATATAAAGCAATTGAAACTCCTTGCTGGATATCAAAAACATTTTCATCTTTACTACCTTCAGGGGTCTTCTCTCCAATCCTTGAAGAGCCGTGGAGGTTAAGGATGTAGATCTCGTCAAAAGTATCTAAAAGCTTTCTCCTCATACCACGGTGGATCACCCCTGAAAGATAGGAATTATTAGTAATAAATCCTAGTATCCCCTTACCTGCCTGATTAATCTTCCAGTGGGCAAAACGTATGAATTTTATATAATCATCTGAAAGAGGCTGGATATTTCTTTCATCCCTTACGTCTTCCTTATAATCGCCCATCAACTTTTCTATGAATTCTGATTTGTTCTCTGAGCTTACAGAATAAGGAGGATTTCCGAAGACGACGAGAATTGGTACTTTTTCCTTTATCCTTTTTGCTTCCTGTCCTTCCTTTGCGAGGTCAATGAGAAAACTGATCTGTTTTGGCTCTTTCATCTCCAGGGTATTCGTTAGGTAGAATTGAAACCGCTCATTTTCTTTGAATCGGTAACCCATATCTTCCAAAATCATGGAAACCTTGAAATGCCCTACTGTATAAGGAGCGACAAGAATTTCAAAGGCGTGAAAATGAGGGATGATATGTTCTTCGATGTAAGATTTTAGAAGTCCCTCTTTCTTTTTCTTTTCAAGTTCTTTCTGAACCTGTTTTATTGCCTGAACTACAAATGTAAGTGTTCCAGCGGCAGGGTCGAGGAGAGTTACATCATTTGTGGCGAATCCTTCTGCTTTCCCGAACTTTTCTTTCAATAATTTATGAATTGACCTCACAATATAGGAAACAATAGGCAATGGCGTGTAATAAACGCCTAATCTTTCTCGTTCCTTGGGATTATACGTTGCAAGAAAAGTCTCATAAAAATGGATTACAGGGTCTTCATTCCATCGAGTAGTCTTGAATTCTTTAACCCGACTTTCGCCAATAGCACCGATATAATGCTGTAACGACTTGAAAAGG
>CAZXCW010000261.1:0-2486 GCA_964639385.1 uncultured Nitrospiraceae bacterium | reverse complement strand
GGTTTAATCCGTTTTTATGATTACTTAACCCCAGGGATTGCGGACAAAATCTTAGCAAGACATCATTTAACCCAAATAATGCAGACATTGTTCAAAAATTTATTTAACATAAAATTACTATAAACCCATGGTATTTAGGCAGGGCATAGTATTTTCGCTCATTCTCGTCGCGATAAGATCGGAACTTCGGAACTATAAATAATGACTTACTTCCTCAGTTCCCCGCCTGTCTTTTTAAGTATGTGGTTTACAAGTGAGGAATGAAGATCTCCAACTTCTTCATCTGTTAGAGTTCTCTCTTTTGACCTATATATGATACTGAAGGCTAGACTCTTCTTTCCTTTGGAGATATTGCCTCCCTTGTATAAGTCAAACACAGAGACCTCTTCTATGAGTTCAGAAGGAAAAGCCCTGATCATCTCTTTAATCTCGGCTGCAGCTATTGCCTCGTCAACAACAATGGCAATATCACGCTCAACAAAAGGATACTTAGGAATAGGATTGTATTGAATCGAATCAGGTATAAAAGCTAAAAGAATGTCAAGGTTGAGTTCAAAAAGGACAACCTCTATTTTCTTTTTCTTTAAATCAAGTCTTTCAACTACGTCAGGAGCGAGAACCCCAATATATCCCACATAGGAATCCGAAATATATATATCAGAACTTTGGCTTTTAGTGAGGAAAGGCTCTGAAGAAGGGACAAAGGAATATTCTTTTATCTTTAAATCTTCAAACATGGACTCAAGGGCTCCCTTTGTAATAAAAAATCCCTGGACATCTTCCTTCCATAGAGCAGGGAGCTTTTCTTTATAAAAAATTCCTCCAAGTCTTAACTCCTCCAATGGGAGAGAATTCCCTACATCCTCAAAGATCGTTGATATCTCAAAAAGCCTTATATCTTTTATTCCTCTATCTAGATTGTATTTGAGATTTTCAAGCAAGGAAGGTATTAATGTTGTCCTGAGTAGAGACTCTTCCTGCCTTAGGGGATTTTTTATTGTAATGGTATTACGCCTTTTATCTGTCTCAGGGATCGAGATAATGTCGAGACTCGATGGACTCATAAAACTATAATTAATAATCTCAGTAAACCCAGACTTTCTCATCCCTTCTCTGATACGTAAAATATTTTCCATTTTTCTATTAGGCATACTTGAAGAAAGGGGACTTTTTGGAATTCTTACCGGTATCCTATCGTAGCCATGAGACCTTGATATCTCTTCAGCTACATCGCTATCTTCCTTTATATCGCGTCTAAAAGGAGGGGGGTAAACAATGAAAGAATCTCCTTTGTCCTCTGTAGTTATTTCAAACCCATTCAGGATTTCAAGCATCTCTTTTCTTGAGATCTGTGTTCCTAAGAATCTGTTTATTCTTTCATATCTTATTTCTATAGGCTCAGGCACATATTTCACTGGGTATTTTTCTACCATTTCATGAACGGTTCCACCGGCAATGTCTCTTATCAATAGGACTGTCCTGTTGAGAGCCTTTTCTAAAAATTCTATGTCGGCCCCTCGTTCAAATCTATAAGAGGATTCACTTACAAGATTCAGTCTTTTTGATGTTCTTCTGACTGAGAGAGGGTCAAAGTATGCACTCTCAAGGAAAATATTTTTTGTAGAGTCAATGACTTCTGTTTCCTGACCACCCATTACTCCAGCTATGGCTATAGGATTTTCAGCATCCCATATGACAAGGGAGTCACCTGGTATTTTTCGCTCAATACCATCAAGGGTCATTATCTTTATCCCTTTCTTTGATACTGTATCTGGTGTCGCAACCCTTATCTTTCTGCCTATGATCGTATCAGCATCAAATGCATGAAGTGGATGGCCATACTCTAAAAGCACATAGTTTGTAATATCAACAACATTATTTATTGGTCTTAGACCGCACTTCTCAAGCCTTTTCTTGATCCATTCAGGTGAATCATAAACTACGACATCTTCTATTATCCTGCCTGCATATCTATTGCAGAGATCGGGGTTCAAAACCTCCAAAGAAAAATCAGAGGGAGGCAGTTTGCCTTTAATATCATGAGGAGGTAGTTTAAGAGGGATCTTAAAAGCTGCGGATACTTCCCTTGCAATACCTATAATACTTAGACAGTCTGGCCTGTTTGGTGTAACATTGATTTCAAGAATGGCATCATCATCTACAGTCTCTATCGCTTCGACCTCAAGACCGATCATGGTAAGCTTATCAGCTACCTCAGCAGCGGTAACATGGACATCTACATATTCCTTCAGCCATTCAAAAGGTACGCGCATAACGGTTGTTATTATATCCTGCCAAAAAAGGATTGACAAGCAATATGGTATTTTCGTAAGCCCCTCTTTTTCGTGATAAGGTTAACTATGAATCTATTAACCCAGATAATGCAGACATTGTTCTAAAATTTATTTAACTCGATAATTTATTGGGAATATCTTTATCGGTTATATCCATAAAAATATTCCATAAACCATCAGCTAAAGGTACAC
>CAZXCW010000260.1:0-2592 GCA_964639385.1 uncultured Nitrospiraceae bacterium | reverse complement strand
CCCAAATCCGAACAGTGCCAGGGTTTCATCCTGCACACCGAAATAGACAGAAACCAATCCCTCCAGTATGTTATAGAAAATTGTTATTAGGGCAAGCACATTTGCCCATTTATAAAGCAAGGCTTTTTCCTTGTTCAGTCCAGTTGATAATAATTCCATAGCTCTATTTTAACAGAGCATGACAGTTGCCTCCTATGAAAAGTTGACTTTTAAATGTTAATATATTACTATATCACCATATAGCGATGAATATAGAGTCCTTTACCAATCAGGCAAAAGCTTTGTCGGATCCTACGAGAATCCGTATGCTCAAACTATTGGAGAATGGTGAACTCTGCGTTTGTAAAATTATGGAAGCTTTAGGGCTTAACCAATCAACGGCTTCAAAGCATTTGGGGATATTAAAAACATCTGGATTGGTGGAAAGCCGTAAAAAAGGAACGTGGTCATATTATCGGCTTGCAGAAAAAAGCCGTGACTACAATAAGGATTATCTGAAGTTTATTGCATCGTACCTGAACAATGATGAGACCATAAGGAAAGATAAGAAACTACTTTCTGCAAAGGCAAGAAAGAAGTGCAAATAACAAGAGGGATACATTACCTGCCATGACGGATGGAGTAGCAAAAAAGTTGTCGTTTCTGGACAGATTCCTTACCCTTTGGATATTTCTTGCGATGGCGACTGGAGTATCTTTGGGGTATTTCACTACAGGACTTGAAGCTTTTATTAATAAATTTCAGGTAGGGACAACAAATATCCCGATAGCCATAGGGCTGATCCTCATGATGTATCCTCCGCTTGCAAAAGTCAAATATGAAGAACTTGGTCAGATATTCAGAAACAGGAAGGTGCTCGGGTTGTCATTGGTACAGAATTGGGTTATAGGTCCGGTACTTATGTTTCTTCTTGCTATTGTCTTTTTGAAAGGTTATCCCGAGTACATGATTGGATTGATACTGATAGGGCTTGCCCGATGTATTGCTATGGTAATCGTGTGGAATGACCTTGCTTGTGGTGACAGGGAATATGCAGCTGCATTGGTTGCCTTTAATTCCATTTTTCAGGTACTTTTCTTTTCTGTTTATGCATATATTTTCATTACAGTTCTTCCTCCCTTGCTCGGTCTGAAAGGTGAAGTAGTCAATGTTACCATCGTTGAGATTGCCAAGAGTGTTTTTATCTATCTCGGGGTGCCGTTTATTGCAGGAATGGTTTCACGTTTCAGTCTCATCAAGGCAAAAGGAAAGGTATGGTATGAACGGGTATTCATCCCCAAAATAAGCCCTATAACCCTCATAGCCCTTTTATTTACTATTGTTGTAATGTTCACGCTGAAAGGGAATTATATCGTTCAACTGCCTTTTGATGTAATGAGGATAGCGATTCCCCTCCTTATGTACTTTGTGCTTATGTTCCTTGTCTCGTTTTATCTTGGCAGAAGATTCGGGGCAGGATATGAGCAAACAACAACACTTTCTTTTACGGCAGCCAGTAACAACTTTGAACTTGCAATAGCTGTGGCAATATCGGTATTCGGGCTGAATTCGGGACAGGCTTTCGCAGCGGTAATCGGTCCCCTTGTGGAAGTCCCTGTGCTTATAGGATTGGTAAATGTGGCACTTTACTTTCAGAGAAAGTATTTTGCACCGGAGACCTGTCAAGTCACCACTGCCAAACCTTTATAAAATACCTACAGAGGAAGGTAACCATGCTAATCGCAGTTTTTGGAGACATACATGGAAACATTGAAGCCTTAAAAGTTGCTTATCATAAAGCCGTTTCTTTAAAGGTTGACAAGATATACCATCTCGGTGATTTAGGGGGATATGCACCATTTGTCAATGAAGTGGTAGATTTCCTTGTTGGACACAAGATAGAGGGTGTGCAGGGGAATTATGACTTTAATGTTGCTCATGACAATGAACACTGTGGATGCAAATGTGAAGATCCCGTTCAAGCAGAACTGGCTGATAAGTCATTCAAATGGACAAAGAACCACGTATCAGAAAGAAGCAGGGAATACATGAAGAACCTGCCAATGCAGATTTCTTTTACCAGTCACGGCAAAAGAGTAATACTATTTCATGCTACACCCCACAAGAACAATCTTTACTGGTATGAGGACAGACCTGAGAAGTTTTTTCATGAAATGGCTGAGAAAGTTGATGCAGAGGTTTTAATTTATGGGCATACTCACAAACCATACCGAAAGGATTTTCAGGGGAAGGTTTTTATAAATGCAGGGAGTGTCGGTAAACCTAAAGATGGAGATCCGAGAACCTGCATAACTTTGGTTGACATAACTGAAGAGAATATACGACATGAGTTTTTACGATTACCGTATGATATAGAGAAGGTGTCATTAGCTATCCGAGCAACTGAGTTGCCTTCTTATTTTGCAGATAAATTGAAAGAAGGACTATAGGCAGCATTAAGAAGTGCTAATAATACAAAGGTGCTTCCACCTTCTATCTATGGTTGTCGTGTTGATGAAGGCTTTGAAATAGTTTAAGATCTTTTCAAAACGTTTAATTTGGGGTGGACTGCTCATCTTCAGGCCTCAATAGAATGCTGAATAATCCTCACAG
>CAZXCW010000259.1:0-2599 GCA_964639385.1 uncultured Nitrospiraceae bacterium | reverse complement strand
CCGAGGTATTTTGTCTTAAAAACATTCTGTTTTTTCCGACAAAATAAAACCGCTCAAATGAGTCTCCTTCTGGAAGCACCCAGAATAATTTATGAATAATCTGGGTTACATGTTAAACTTATGAATGATAATAAAAGTTGAGAATCTAACAAAAAGATTTAACAGTATCACTGCTGTTGATAATATTTCCTTTGAAGTCGAAGAAGGTACAATCTTCGGCTTTCTCGGACCAAACGGCGCAGGCAAGACAACGACAATCAATATCCTCTGCACACTTCTTTCCCCGACATCAGGTAGGGCCTTTATAGCAGGACACGATTGCATGAAAGAACCTTCCAAGGTAAGAAAGGCTATCGGTATCGTTTTTCAGGATACAACCCTCGATAAAGACCTGACTGCCTATGAAAACCTTAGGTTTCATGCCTATCTATATAATGTTCCAAAGAATGAAATGAGCGAGCGTGTATCTGATGCCTTAAGATTTGTGGGCTTATACGAAAGGAAAGATGACCTTGTCAAGAAGTTCTCAGGTGGTATGAAACGCAGACTTGAGGTCGCAAGAGGATTGATACACAGACCGAGGGTTCTGTTTCTTGATGAACCAACGCTTGGACTTGATCCACAGAGCAGAACGAACTTATGGGAGTTCATAACAGACCTGCCTGGAAAACACAATGTTACTATCTTTATGACTACCCACTATATGGAAGAGGCAGAAGTCTGTAGCAGAATTGGCATAATAGACAAAGGAAAGATCATTGCCATAGGAAGCCCTGAAGAATTAAAAAGGACTGTGGGAGGAGACGTTGTTTATATAAAGACATCGGACAATGTGAAAATGAAGGAAGAGATAGAAAAATTATTAAAGTTACCTGTTTCAGAAAAAGAGGGTGAACTCTATATGACTTGTGATA
This sequence comes from uncultured Nitrospiraceae bacterium, assembly GCA_964639385.1. GTDB lineage: Bacteria > Nitrospirota > Thermodesulfovibrionia > Thermodesulfovibrionales > SM23-35 > CAZXCW01. The sequence continues at coordinate 1,685 of CAZXCW010000259.1, read as the reverse complement.
TGGGTGATACCTGCATTCCTGAAATGATGAGGAAAATAGGGGAAAAGGTACTCTCTGTAAGACTTCAGAGACCGACTCTGAATGATGTTTTCTTAAAACTCACGGGAAAGGCCATACGTGAAGAAGAGGCCTCTCCTGAGGAAGGTGTCAAGGAGTATGTTCGGGCATACAGGAGAAGGCACTGAAAATGGAATTCAAGGGGTCAAGAATAATAAAGATGTAGGGGCATATTGCAATATGCCCCTACCCACAAATCCTTGAACCCTTTTGGGAGAAACGTTATTGGAATTTAACGCCATTTATGTCATAGTAGCAAGGGAATTCAAAAAGTTCATAAGGGAGAGAAGCCGTCTCTTTTCGACAATTGCAAGACCCTTGCTGTGGTTGTTCATTGTCGGAGCCGGGATATCCCGGCTGGTGCCATCAACCGTAGGAGTCCCCTATATTCAGTTCATTTTCCCAGGGATAATCGGAATGACTATCCTCTTCAGTTCCATGTTTTCCTCTATATCAATTATATGGGATAAGGAATTTGGTTTCATGAAGGAGATCCTCGCTGCTCCTGTATCAAGACTCTCCATCGTTATTGGCAAGGCTTTAAGTGGAACTGTTGTATCCAGCATTCAGGCAATGATTATTCTTGCCCTCTTCCCTTTCATAGGGTTTAATCTCGGCTTGTTGCAGATTATAGGCGTCCTTTTCATATGCATCTTTCTCTCATTTTCCATATCTGCTTTCGGCATTGTCCTCGCAACATTCTACGAGAGTTACGAGAGCTTCAGTGTAATAATGAACTTCATAATCATGCCGATGTTCTTTCTTTCAGGTGCAATGTATCCTGTAAAACTTCTGCCAGAAATCCTTAAGATTGTTTCAAAGATAAATCCCCTCACATATGGTATTGATGCCATAAAGCACTTGCTCTTTCCTTTTGAAAAAGGCAGGATGAGCTCAGATTTTCCGTTTATAATAGATATAGCAGTTACTATTGCAACTTCAATTATTTTTGTGTTAATAGCCGGAAAGGCCTTCGAGAGGAAAGGATAGGAGGACATATGACCATTACCGAGAAGATTCTGGCAAAACATTCGGGCAGGAAAGAGATTTCACCTGGAGAGTTAATTAATACAAAGGTAGACTTAATCTTAGCAAATGACATAACCGCGCCCATAGCAATATCTGAATTCAAAAAAATCGGAGCAAAGGATGTCTTCAATAGGGAAAGGATCGCCCTCGTGCCTGATCATTTCACACCGTCTAAGGATATAAAGGCAGCAGAACAGTGCAGGATTCTGAGGGATTTTTCTAAGGAATATAAAATTAGTCTCTATTTTGAGGTAGGCAGGGTTGGAATAGAGCATGTGCTCCTCCCTGAAGAAGGTATCGTTGTGCCAGGAGATTTAGTCATCGGCGCGGATAGTCATACGTGTACCTACGGTGCTTTAGGTGCATTCGCAACAGGCGTAGGCTCTACAGATGTAGCAGCAGCCATGGCAACAGGAGAATGCTGGTTTAAGGTTCCCGAAACTATGAAGTTTATATACTATGGAAAACTCAATAAGTGGGCTGGCGGTAAAGATTTAATTCTATACACAATTGGGGACATAGGGGTTGATGGAGCTCTCTACAGAGCAATGGAGTTCGAAGGCGAGACAATAAAAGATCTTCCCATGAATGGAAGGTTC
>CAZXCW010000258.1:0-2626 GCA_964639385.1 uncultured Nitrospiraceae bacterium | reverse complement strand
AATAAATCATCGAGTTAAATAAATTTTTGAACAATGTCTGCATTATTTGGGTTAAACGAAAAAGGCCATGCATATGCATGGCCTTTGAAATTTTTAACGCGACTGTTAATTACCTAACAGCTCTTCTTTCTACTATATACACCCTCGCTGTTGCCCTTTCAATGGCCGATTCTGCCCTGGCAAAGTCTATTTCTTCCATCTTCTTGAGTCTCTCCTCCGCCCGCTTCATTGCCGCCTTTGCTCTTTCCACATCAATGTCTTTAGACTTTTCAGCACTATCTGCCAGGATAGTAACCTTATCTGGCCCAACCTCTGCATATCCACTATTCACAAAGACATACCTTGTTTCATTGCCTTTTTTATACGTAAGCATTCCTATCTTGAGGGTGGTAATAAAGGGTACATGACCAGGGAGAACACCAAACTCACCCTCACTTCCAGCAGCAGTAACTTCATCTACCTCATCACCTAAAATAAGGCCATAGGGTGTCACAATTTCCAGTCTTAACTTGTTTTCCATATTTAATACCCCGCGTCTTACCTTAAAGTTATATCTGTCTACTCCAGCCGAGTTTCTTACCCTTCTCCTCAGCCTCCTCTATTGAACCTATCATATAGAATGCCTGCTCAGGCATATCGTCATATTTCCCATCTACTATTGCCTTGAAGCCCTTTATCGTATCCTCGATCTTGACATATCTGCCGGGAGTTCCTGTAAAGGTCTCTGCAACATGGAAGGGCTGACTCAAAAATCTCTGGAGCTTTCTTGCCCTCGCAACGACGAGCTTATCATCCTCTGAGAGCTCTTCTATACCAAGGATTGCTATGATATCCTGAAGTTCTTTATACCTCATGAGTACAGCCTGAACACCTCTGGCAACAGCATAATGTTCCTCTCCAAGAAATTTAGGATCGAGAAGCCTTGATGCGGAATCCAGAGGGTCAACGCCAGGATATATACCAAGCTCTACAATCTGTCTCGAAAGAACGACAGTCCCGTCAAGATGTGTAAAGGCTGCTACAATAGCAGGGTCTGTGAGGTCATCTGCAGGGACATATATAGCCTGCATGGATGTAATAGAGCCCTTATTGGTGGTAGTAATCCTCTCCTGGAGAGTCCCCATATCAGTTCCTAAGGTTGGCTGATAACCAACTGCTGAAGGCATCCTTCCGAGGAGGGCCGAGACTTCAGATCCTGCAAGGGTATATCTGAAGATGTTATCTATGAACACAAGGACATCCTGACCCTGATCCCGGAACCATTCTGATACTGTAAGGGCACTCAGTCCTACCCTTGCCCTTACTCCTGGGGTCTCATTCATCTGACCATAAATAAGTGCAACATTTGGAAGGACCCCTGAATGTTTCATCTCTAAATAAAGGTCATTGCCTTCCCTTGTCCTTTCACCAACACCTGCAAAAACAGAGACACCACCATGCTTCAACGCTATGTTATGAATCATTTCCATAATGATGACAGTCTTACCAACACCAGCACCTCCAAACATCCCCATCTTGCCGCCTTTGACAAAGGGGACAATAAGGTCAAAAACCTTAACACCCGTCTCAAACTGCTCTGTTGTTGCTATCTGTTCTGTAAAGTCAGGTGCGGGTCTGTGAATAGGCCATCTCTCCGCTGCCTCTACTGGGCCAAGCTCATCAATAGGCTCACCCAGGACATTTATTAACCTTCCGAGGGTCGGTTTACCAACGGGTACTGTTATTGGCTGACCAGTATCCACGACCTTCATACCTCTTACAAGACCATCTGTGGAACCCATTGCGAGGGACCTCACCTTATTATCGCCCAGATGGGCAACAGTCTCGAGTGTGAGGTGGGTCTCAGGAATACCCTTTGCAGGGTCTCCTGGTTCATCTATCCTCATGGCATCGAGGATATCCGGTAACTCCTTTTCGAATTCTACATCAACGACGACACTTATTACCTGTGAAACTTTTCCTATATTCTCCATACTTTTTAACCCCCTATATTATCTTTAGTTAATAAACTTTAACCGCTTTATTACTTCACTTTTAGTGCCTCAACACCGCCGACGATATCCATCAGCTCCTTTGTTATACTTGCCTGTCTTAACTTATTAGCCAGGAGTGTTGTCTTTGCTATGAGGTCATCACAGTTCTTTGAGGCATTCTCCATGGCACTCATCCTCGCAGCCTCTTCGGCAGCTGAGGACTCAAGGAGTGCCCTATAAATCTGAATCTCAATATATTTAGGTAATAATCTTTCGTAGAGAATTTCAGGGGAAGGTTCATAGAGGAAATCTCCAGTAATGTGAACGCCTTCAGCACTTGCCTCCTCGGTCTTCGATTCCACTATGGGAAGAAGCTTAACAATGGAAAGCTTCTGGGTAACAAGGGACTTAAATTCGTTATATATGAGAACAACCTCATCTATAGTCTCATTTATGTAATTCTCTATAATATCCTTTGCGATCTCCTGGGCATCCGCATAGGTTATCTTTCCAGAGAGTCCGACCCAGGACTTTCTTGCTGTCATATTTCTCCTGCGAGAGTAATCACGGGCCTTCCTTCCTACTACACTAAGACTTAGTTCAAAACCCTCTCTTTTTAAGGAATCAATATATTGTGCTGCACTCCTCAGGAT
>CAZXCW010000257.1:0-2627 GCA_964639385.1 uncultured Nitrospiraceae bacterium | reverse complement strand
TCTCTACGAGTCGTAGACGAGTTAAATAAATTTTTGAACAATGTCTGCATTATCTATATTATGAATAAAGTGGACTATCCTATTGAGATAGAAGTTTTTTTACCGTCGGGAAAAGCCCTATATCTGTGTGAGGAAGAAAAAGGGCAGACACATATTCATCCATAAAGCCTCTGGATACAGAAAGTTCTATGTAGGTCATTCTTGAGGCGACGATGCCGGCTTCTCTTCTGAGATCCTTCGATAACAGGCATAGGTAAGCACCTGTAATTGAGGCGTTCCCGATAAAAGAGAATCTTTCTTTTGGGAGATCAGGGAGCATCCCCAAGATGATAGCCTTGTCGATATCAATATAGTTACCAAAACCACCTGCGATATAAACCCTCTCTATTGAAGCCAGACCCAGGTTTACTTCTTTTAAAAGGAGAGATACCCCGGCATACATAGCAGCCTTTGCCCTCAGGATGTTTTCGATATCAACCTCTGTAAGAACAATCTCCCGCCCGTCTCTGCTAAAAATCAGGAACTCGGGGCCATCCACACCGTCTCTGATCCGATCGGTATTGACCTCTCTGACGAACTTGCCCTTTTGGTCGATAAGACCTGTCAGGAACATCTCTGAGACAGCATCTATCATTCCCGAACCGCATATTCCCATTGGTTCTCCGTCTCCGTTAACGGTGAATTCTGGCTTAAATGTCCCACGGTCTATCTTAAGCGACTCTATAGCTCCATCTGTTGCTCTCATCCCATGTCTTATTCCGCTTCCTTCAAAACATGGACCTGCTGAACAAGCAGCAGTTACAAGCCATTCATTATTTCCTATTACAATCTCTCCATTTGTACCTATATCCATGAAGAGAGATATCTCACTATTTCTATACATCTTGGAGGCAAGAACTCCTGCAACGATGTCCCCTCCAACATAGCTCGCAACGCTGGGAAGCGTATAAACGGGGGCCATTGGATTAATCTTGAGCCTTGAGAGTTCTGCCCTCCATCTGGGGAAAAAGTTCACCGTTGGAATATAAGGTTCCTCTCTAATAAATGCAGGATTAAGACCCCAGAATATATGAGTCATTGTGGTATTGCCCGCTATAACTGCTGATTCAATGTCCTCCTTCTTTATATTATGCCTCTCCTGCAGAGGCGCCAGGAGATCGTTTATATCAGAAACCACAGCTTCTCTGAGTTCACCAAGCCCCTTATTCTCAACAGCATGGATAATGCGTGTAATAACATCGTCTCCATATTTTATCTGGGAATTATATGTAGAGCCTACATCGATGAGCCGTCCATCTGTAAGATTCACAAGATAAACCACCACGGTAGTAGTGCCTATATCCACTGCAAGACCATACCTCTGTTTTTCTCTATCAGCTGCTGAAATATAAACGACATCGGAGCTTTCAGTATATCCAAATGTTATCCTCCACTCAGCGTCTCTTAGCGCTTGTGATAGAGACGAAACGAACCCATGAATGAATCGCATTCCCAATAGGCCTTTTTCCTCGAGTGATCTTTTGAGCCGTTCAAGGTCGCTTATGTTGTCATTGAGAGTAGGGAGAGGCAGATACAGAGTGATGCGCCTTACCATCGGAAATATCTCAGTTCCCGAAGACTTCAGCAGCTCTATGAGGTCCCCCGATTTTGATAGCGCTATCTTGTCTCCTAATGCGAGAATTGATTCTTTTGGTATATCTATAAGGACATCTGTTTCTAAGAAGGTCTGGCATGCGAGGGTAGTCCCCGTCTTTATCTCACGTGGCTCGAGTTTACCAGTGGATATAATCTTGCTTTTCCCCTCGAGAAGTCTGACGCGGCATTTACCGCATATTCCCTTCCCACCACATGAGGAGACAAGATATACGCCATGTCTCTTCAATGCCTGTAGCAAGTTTTCATCCTCTGAGGTATGGAGGATTTTTCCAGTGGTTAATTTAATTTTCATTTAATTTACTCACTTAATTCATAAATTTTTAAGCCTATGGCGGATATAGTATCTTCGCTCATTCTCGGGCTATCGCCCTCCGAGGCTTTTGCCTCTTTATTATTGAAAATAGGCTTAATGACTATCGGCAAAAGAAACCGCTCAGATACTATATCCGCCATTAATTTTATGAATAATATAGGTTAGTTGATAAATAGTGCTATATATACCGATAACTATCGGTAATCAGATACCTCAATAGCCTCCATAGCCAACAGTTACCTTGTTGCCCTCGACAATAACCGGAACCTTTCGAACACCCTCAGAATACTTAAGCATCTCCTCTAATTTTTTGCTGTCAGATTTGACATCAAAATATTCAGCCTTGTCTCCATAGGCCGACCTGGCCTTTTCAGTGAAAGGTCACCCAGCCTTTCCAAAGATAATAATTTTTTCTACCATACAAGTCTTCCTCCTTCTGCCACAAAACTAATGAATAGTCCAGAAACCATTATAGCAAAAGTTTCTTTCAGATTACATTGTTACTTTCTCTATACGTAGGCATATCCAATTCCATAAATTTTTCTATGCTATAATCTTTTTGTAAACCTAAATAATGCAGACATTGCTCAAAAATTTATTTAACTCGATGAGATTATTAAAATATCTCATTTCGGTTTATCCATAAAAATATTCGCAA
>CAZXCW010000256.1:0-2741 GCA_964639385.1 uncultured Nitrospiraceae bacterium | reverse complement strand
ATAAATCATCGAGTTAAATAAATTTTTGAACAATGTCTGCATTATTTGGGTTAAAGAGTCTAATCGTTATACCGCTTATGAGAACTTTGATTATGTACCATCTCTGCACCAATTAGAAAAATACACGAGGAATAAAAAACCCAGAGCAAAAATACAATAAATGCGGTAAGTGAGCCGTAAATAGTACCGAATTTTGCTATAGTTCCAACATACCATGTGAAAAGATGCTTTGCAACCTCAAGAAAAACAGTGGTGAAAAGGGCACCAACAAATGCATGTGAAGTTCTGACCATGCCTTTGGGGAGAATAATATAAATCGTGGTAACTGCAAAAAGTACAATACAGAAGGGAATAATATATCTAATAAGAAGCCTTGTTATTATTCCCAGTTGTAATTGAGGGAACATCGGTTTAAATGCCTTTAAAAGAGCGACCATTGATGTTGCCATAAAAGATATAAGAATAATGACAATGATCACTGTAATGATAATAATTGCCAAGAAGATAGACCAGAAGAAATGCCTTCTTTTTTTAACTTTGAAAACTACATTTAGAGCATTTTCAAGGGAAGAAAAGAACTGATATGAAAGAAATCCATACAGGACTACACTGAATGTGCCGATTCCTTTAAAGGTAATGAGCTTCCCCAATTCTTTTGTAATCTCTGATGTTATAGCAGGAAAGAAATTTAAAAGTTTGTTATAAAAAAACTGATAGAAACCATAGTAGTGTCCAAGGAGATATCCGAATATAGTTACAAGAAAAAGACAGAATGGTACCAACGACATCATAGTGAAATAGGAGAGAGAACCTGCAAGCATTATCCCTCCATCTTTTAAAAAATCAACAAAACTCCTTATAATGAGTTTTAGATATTTCATCAGAAAACCTTCTTCCGCCCTTCCCCTTGCATCCTCCCCGTGAGCGAGGAGGGCGGGGGAGGGGTAATATTTTCATATTTTTTCCCTCTTTCTCTGGCTCTCACATAAATTTTGATAGGGGTTCCTGTAAAAAAAAACCTCTCTCTTATGGCCTTTTCTATATATCGTATATAGGCATCTTTTAAAGGAGAGGGATAATTTGTGAAAAGCACAAAAGTAGGTGGTTCTATCTTAACCTGTGTTATATAGAAGAGCTTTACTGCGCTCCCTTTATGCACAGGTAAAGACATTCTTGAAAGAGACTCATTTAAAAACCTATTGAGCTCTACTGTTGGTATCCTCTTCTTCCTCTCTTTTATTACTTCATCTATTATGGGAAAGACCTTAGTGATACGTTTTTTCTCTATAGCTGATATGGTAAGCACTGGTGCATAATGCATAAACCACATCTTCCTGCTTAATTCTTTGCAAAGTTTTTTATATCCATCCTCAGGTTTTTCAATGAGATCCCATTTATTAAGGAGAAAGATTGCTCCCTTTCCATATCCCTCGACAATTCCTGCTATCCGCTGATCCTGTTCTACAATTCCCTCGCTTGCATCTATGACAATGAGAGCCACATCACATCTCTCTATACTTTTTAAAACCCTTACCATTGAAAATCTTTCGATAGAGTAACCCATTCTCCCTTTCTTTCTTAGTCCAGCTGTATCAATGAAAACATACCTTTTGCCATAATATGTACAGATGCTGTCTATCGAATCCCTTGTTGTTCCTGGTACAGGGCTTACAATCAGTCTCTTTTTGCCGAGGAGGGTATTGATTAAGGTAGATTTACCAACATTCGGTCTTCCAACTACGGCTATCTTTGGGTAATCAATGTTGTCTTCGACATAAAAAGGCAGGATAGAAGTTAATCTATCCATAAAATCATCATATCCATAACCAGTTTCAGCAGAAAGGGGCCATAATTCATCAGTACCTATCGGATGAAAATCATGAATCCTCTCCTCATGCTTGGGTATATCAATCTTATTTACAGCCCAGAGCACCTTTTTCCCGGAAGCCCTGAGAAGTCTTGAGAGCTCCATATCTGATGGCGTTAGACCTTTTTTACCATCAAGGAGATGTATGATAATATCTGCCTCTTCAATAGCAAAAATTGCTTGCTCCTTGATATGCGAAAAAATATCGTCAGGAGGCTCTGGATAAAAGCCCCCTGTATCTACCACAATAAATCCCTTTCCATTCCACTCTGCATCTTGGTAATTCCTGTCTCTTGTGACACCCGGGATATTTTCAACAATCGCAACACGGGAACCGGTTATCTTATTGAAGAGGGTAGATTTTCCAACATTTGGTCTACCGACTATAACGACAATTGGTTTTGGCATAGGTATAATTTGAATCTACTTCTTTAAATCCTCTTCAGCAAAAAATCGTATAAGAAATTCTGTGTCAGCTGGTGATAAATCGAACTTAATACATGCCTCACCGATTAACTTTGAAAGATTGGCATCTTTTCTTTCTTGCCGCATCTCTGATATCCATCTGACTGCATTTCTTAATTGTTCACCTTCAGGCAAAATACCCATGTTTACCTCCTACGGTTGAAATATGTCCTTTAGTTTATTGATACTTGTGGACTCCTTGCTTAATTTTTCGTGAGTCTATTCTACCTTATCTATGTTCCTCTTATCTAATTATCTAATTTTTGAGGTTCTTCCAGTACAGCATGTTTCCTTTTCTACAGTTACGTAAAAATCATTTATGGGAAACTATTTGTGGACATGCTTATAAACCCCAAAATACATTTACATAATGCAGATGTTGTGAAAAAATTTATTTTTCGATACCTTA
>CAZXCW010000255.1:0-2810 GCA_964639385.1 uncultured Nitrospiraceae bacterium | reverse complement strand
AGTGACGGTCTTTTTTAAAAAAAGCCTTTTCATCATCTCTGCCTTGCATTCAGTCTGGCGGTCCGTGTTTTTAAAATATTAGCGTCTACCCATTTTCTACCTTAACCACTTTTAAGAAATACTTCGCGCTTCCGTGCTTGGTTTTAAATAAGCCGTCAGGGAAGAAGAGTTTATAGACTATCCTGTAGCCGTATTTATAAGTGTAGAGAGAAGCCATGAGATTTAGTATTGAAAGATTTGATAAATATAGCCTATAGTGTCTGCTTACTTGGGATCCATTTTAAAATTATCTCCCTTCCAAGTTCTTTATTGAAATCATCAATATTATACCTGAATACATGGGCGCGCCTTTCGGGAGAAAAAAGGTGTCCGATTTACTTCCTCTGAAAGTGTGATTTTTAAATCCTACCTCTCAATACAGCATTTCAAGCAGAAATCAATATAATGATTATTCTCTGTAACTCATGGTTTTATATAATAGTTTTTAAACTAAATCAATAGGTTATTAGATTTTTATTTTCTTGCTTGACAAGTAATAAAGATTTAATAAAAAATCATCCATTAATATTAGAATTTCTGATATATAATTCGCATCCGTAGGCTAAATTTTATAATAAGGGAGGTTAAGATGTTTAAGAACAAATTAATCATCTGGTGTTCTTTATTATTTTTTGTTTTGCTATCCGGCTGTATGAGTGCTGCTCAGCATCAGCAAAGTCTTGGTTCAACCAAAGAACGGGAGATGACCGTGGGTGTTGTCCAAAAAGAAATACGTGTTGGGATGTCGCAGGCTGATGTAGCAGAAGCACTAGGTTCTCCAAATATCGTTACAAAGGATAGTGAAGGTAAAGAAACATGGGTTTACGACAAGATTGCTACAGAAGCCTCCTATTCGAGAAGCAGTGGGGGCGTAGGAGGCGTTGGAGGTGCTGGCGGATTAGCTGGTACAACTCTTCTTTTAGGTCTAATTGGTGGTGGTTATTCACAAGAAGCTGGAGCAGCCAGTAGCACACAGAAGACGTTAACGGTAATAATAAAATTCGATAAAGATAGCAAAGTAGAATCATTCTCATATCATGCAAGCAAATTTTAAGAGGTGTAGATATGAAGAAGATTTGGATATTATCATTGGTGGTTAGCATATTTGTCTTCGGGTGTGCTACAACTGGGGTCACACCCCAAAAGACACAACTCCAAATACGTGAATTTCAAACTCGCACTTATGAAACTAATGACACTAAAATGGTGATGAAAGCCATGCTTAATGTTCTTCAAGATGATGGTTTTATTGTTAAAAATGCGGTATTAGATTTGGGACTTTTGTCGGCGGAAAAGTCAGTTGATGTTGAGAATAAAGGTGAAGCCTTTTTATCAGCTTTTTTCTTAGGGGCTAATGCTCGATGGAAAAAAGCATCTATCATTGACTGTACTGGAAATGTAAGTGAGTACGGAAAGGAAACTCGTGTTCGTGTTAATTTCCAATTAAAAGTTTTAGATAATAAAGGTGGTATTGTAGAAGTTAAGCAAATTGAAGACGAGAAGTATTATCAAGATTTTTTCTCAAAAGTAGATAAGGGTATTTTTATCCAAAAAGAAAAGTTGTAATAACAAGAAATTAATTAAAAGAAGGAAAATTCAATAAGGATAGCCCCATACTTAGAACATCGATTACCTCCTCTTCTATGAAGAGGCTTGTTAAAAAGTGCAAAGGTTTTCTTGGATGTACTTACCCATCTCCTGATGGCTCCTTCTTGAAACGTGCCGAATGAAGGTGTAGCTAAAAACGGAATCTGCTATAATTCTTCAAATTTCAACTTTATGGAAATTGCTATCTTTATGCCAGGCATCCTGAATAGGATAGCGGAAAGCCAATTACCTATCGCTATTTTTGAGATTTCAAGGTGAAAAATGCAGAACATTTTTCACTTTTTCTACTCCGCAATCCTCAATAAATGAGGTCCGCCATTTTTAAAGAGTGTCCTCTAAATGAGTGTAGGTGCAGCCAATAGAAATGCCCTGTTTATAGAATATATTTTCTTTTTCATCTTTAAAACGTTCAAGCTGAATCGCCCTCGCAGCGACTACCCTTTTTCTTATCTCTTCTGACCTTTCTCTAGAGTAAGGAGGGACGGCAGTTCAGTATCGGGATCAGGTCGCACATTGTTAGAACCTCTCCGTACGAAGATATCATTGGTTCGAACATGGGCGTAGGGCTTATATTGACCCTCCGGGACTATTACAGATACCACATGATGTCCACCATATTTTATCTCAGAGATATCCAGCATCAATCCGCGGTTGAGGTTGTCTCCGACAAACCTTCTAATCTCACCTTTGTACCTCTCCATAGCATCATTAAGGGATTGGCTCTTCTTCCTGGCTAACTCACTGATACCCCGCTCAATACCTACCACGGAGCAATGCTTGTTCACTCCAAATATAATCACGCCACCCTTGGTGTTCGCGAAGGCGATTACGGTCTCGGTCACCTCGTTCCACTTTTCATCCCCAATTGTAAGGAATGGCTTGAACTCGACCTTTTCACACTCTCCAGATAGAAGTGCTTGATCTACTATTGCTTGTAATTCTTTGCTTGTGGTATCAATGCCGAGGATACGACGCTGTCCACGGATCCAATACCTTGTTTCACGATGAAAATCATAAAGAACCCCATCAGATCCCAATATGTAGAGCTCCACTCCTTCTGATCCCTCTGGAACATCTAGAACAATCTCTTTGTCAAATGGGATTTCAAACCCAAATTCGCCGATAGAAATGGCTGGATCCCTTTGTCAGCCTAAAACTGCACT
>CAZXCW010000254.1:0-2813 GCA_964639385.1 uncultured Nitrospiraceae bacterium | reverse complement strand
TTAATATCTTTGCCAGGAACATAGGGCAGTCATCATAGTTTTCCGTGCTACAACAATTTGCCTTTTTTTGTTCATCAAGAGGGAGCGATGTAATAGATGCCATGCAGGTATTGATACCGTTATATGGGCATGCTATTTCATAATCAATTGATTTTGATTTTTCTAAGTTCACTGATAGGATATGCATATCCACCTCCATATTTCTATAAACTTTACTATAGGGATGTTACAGAATGATGAAAGGGAGGTTAAATCTTTGGTTTTATGTCATTTAATTTGACACGCCAAAATGTTGCGGTGAGAGAAAGGAATCTCAAGGCTGCAGGAATAATCCTTGCTTTTGCTGAGTATATCGGCTCCGCATGCCGGAATCTTTCAGCACCTGTCCGCAGTGTCATTCCTGAACGGCGATAGTAAGTCCCTCCTTTAGGGCCGCCTCGTTCAGGGGACGGTCAAAACAGGCGAAGTGCACAGGGACGCTGCCTGAGTCTCTGAATATCAAAGCTGAAGCCAGATGAATGGCATCGAATCCCCTCAGGGGATATAGCCTAACCAGTCGTTCAATTGTTGCATTCAGAGATGTTGTAATGGGAATGAGAATGAAGGAGTCGAAATCAGTTTTGAACATCCTGAGAGTCAGGGCATATTCTTTCTCTGTCAGGACTCCTTCGCGAAGTTTTCGGCTAAAGGCGGCTGCTGTCTCAGCAAATGCTATCACAGACGTCGCTATGTCAAGGGACGCTGACCACAGGCCGTCAACAGTGTCGGTTCCCTCTTCTTCGACATATCGTTTGATCAGGGCCGATGTGTCGCAGTAAAGGATCACCTGCGTCCTTCGAGAATCGCATCGGAAAAAGGAGTTCCCCTCACCTTTTTCCTCCTGCCGAGGCGCGCTGCCTTCTTATAAATCCTGGGAAGAATTATTTTGCCTTCAGCAGACAGCTTCAGGAGCAAATTCTGAAGCCGAGCGCCCTCTGAAGGGGTCTCGACAGGTACTATCCTTGCTACGATCCTGCCTCTTTCCGACACAAGTATCTCATCGCCATCTTTGACCTCTTTGACATACTTGCTGAGGTGGGTCTTAAGTTCTCTAATGCCGACTGCCTTGCTCATGATGTAGTCATAATATCATCAAAGAGACTACATTGTCAATAATCCGGTGAGAGTTGAAGTTTTCTGAATTTTTCATGATCTAAATGTTTGACATGACAAAATGTTGCGGTGAGAGAAAGATTATTAGTAGATATTAGCCGTGAAATTTTCCCTTAATGAGAATTTTTCTGACGATTAAATAGTCGCAGTATAATAATGATATTAGAAGATATTGCCAACAAGAGGAAGAATCAGTTTAACCATGAATAGATTTAGAACATTGCTCATGAGATTTAAGAAGGAGCTTCAGCTATATCGCAACATTCTTGCTGACCCCAGAACGCCAAGGATAACAAAGCTACTGCTGGGATCAGCAGTAGCTTATGCTGCTACGCCAGTGGACTTCATCCCTGATTTCATTCCGGTACTGGGGCATCTGGATGATGCAGTAATTCTTCCTCTTCTGATTTATTCGGCGCTCAAGACAATACCTCGACCTTTGCTTGAGGAACACCGTAAAGCCTTAGGTCAGGATGCCGGCGACCACAACGTCTCATAATGAAGTTTTTAGGACAGGCTCTGTGTCCCTACGTTTTCTCCTTCTGAAAAAAGATGAATAAGAAAATAATTAGAACCGTCCCTTTATTCATCCACTGTTAAGCTGGACTGAAAAGCAACGATTACTGGGAGCAAGTGTGATTATATCTATTTAATAAAGAAAAGAGTGCTGAAGATGCCTCAGCCCTCTGTAAGCTCTGATGAACTCTTCTAAGGGGCAGGCTGGATCGTAAAGGAACTATCACTCGCATCTTTACCTACACTGATTTCGCTTACATCCTTCAGTACAACCTTTACTTTACAGTAATTCTTTGTCACTCCTAATGGTGGCACTGTCCATTCATAACTGCCAGGATTATCCGGAAGGGTATCTATTCGTTTCCACGTTGTTCCTCCATTTAAAGTGTAAAACAGTACAACACTTGTCACGGGGGGATTCTTTGTACCATATGTTGCCCATGTAATGTATTGGTATTGTTCACCTGATGTAAGTATCTCTCCTCCATCTGGTGAGGTCAGCTTTACTACCTCTATTGTAAATGCTGTATCTGATTTGTCTGCCCCCGCCTTTTTCCCTTTTGAATCAAAACCTATCACCTTTACAAGACACTTTTTCTTGTTATTTGTAGGGGTAGGCACTTTCCAGTCATATCTTATGCCTGTTACAAAATCAGGTGTTATCAATTGCCATGTCGTCCCGTTATCAAGTGAGTATTTCAGTTTGAACCTTGTTGCCTGCGAAGGTGCTCCCCATTGAATTGTATAGGTTGAACCTGATGGTATGATCTCCCCTCCATTTGGTAAAAGCAGAGTTATACGTGGTGAGGCAAGAAATATCTCATCGTCATGCCCATCATATCCCTGCCACACTATATACCCATCATCGTTTATCTGAGGCCACACAGCATCATGTCCAACAGATTTGTGTGTAATCTGGGTTATGCTCGTACCGTCATATAGAAATATCTCATAGTTGTAGCCGTCATATCTAGACCAGACCACGTAACCATTATTGTTTATCTGGTATAGACGGTCATCATAATAAGAGTCGTCTGTAATCTGGGTTATGTTTGTGCCATCATAAAGAAATATCTCCCAGTCTGTGAAATCATATCTTTCCCAGACTATGTAACCGTTGTCGTTTATCTGGGGAAGCCTATCAT
>CAZXCW010000253.1:0-2831 GCA_964639385.1 uncultured Nitrospiraceae bacterium | reverse complement strand
TATCACAAAAATTGCTCGTTATCTCCGCTCGCCCTACTTTGATGGTGGATTATGGCTACCCCGGACAATTGCACCTATATTCCGAATCTGTTATATTTGTGGATATTTAAAAACTGGAGGTTATTTTTGGCCGATAAAGTCAGGGTAAGATTTGCACCGAGTCCAACAGGTCATCTACATTTAGGAGGGGCAAGAACGGCCCTTTTCAATTGGCTTTATGCAAGGCACAATAAAGGAACATTTATTCTCAGGATTGAAGATACTGATAAAACACGTTCAACCAAGGAGTATATAGAGACCATCATCGAAGGCATGAAGTGGCTTGGTCTTGACTGGGATGAAGGACCATACAGGCAGACAGACAGGTTTAATATCTACAAGAGCTATGCTGATAAACTTTTAAAAGAAGACAAGGCATATTACTGTTATTGCTCGTCTGAAGAACTTGAAAAGAGGAGGCAGGAGGCATTAGCACAGGGGAGGCTTCCGAAATATGACGGGCGGTGTAGAAATTTAAGAGAACCCATATTTAATAGAATACCTGCAATTCGCTTCAAGATGTCACAGGAAGGTGAAACTGTTGTTGATGATTTGATTAGAGGCAAGGTCATTATTGATAATGCCCAACTCAATGATCTTATAATAATGAGATCTGATGGAACACCAACATATAACTTTGTCGTAGTCGTTGACGATGTAGATATGCAGATTACACATGTAATAAGGGGCGATGATCATCTTAATAATACTCCAAAACAGATCCATATTTATGAGGCTCTTGGCTACAAGATCCCAGCCTTTGCCCATTTATCAATGATCTTAGGGCCTGACAAGACGAGATTGAGCAAAAGACATGGTGCAACAGCAGTCACATCCTATGAGGAGATGGGTTATCTCTCCGATGCTTTTGTGAATTATCTTGCGCGCCTCGGATGGGCCCATGGAGATCAGGAGATTTTCACAAGAGATGAGCTAATAGAGTTTTTTTCCCTGGAAGTCGTTGGCAAGTCTGCAGCCGTCTTTAACCCCGAAAAGCTTTTGTGGCTTAATAGTCAGTACATCAAGAGCTCCCCAACCAAAAAACTTGTTGAGTTAGTTATGCCTTTTCTCATAAGAAAAAAAATCATAAAAGAAGGCCAGACATTGGATAAAGATTGGTTATCAAAGGCTATTGACACATTAAAAGAGCGTTCAAGAACATTGGTGGAACTTGCACATTCCCTACATTTCTATATAGCGGAAGACATTGAATACGATGAAAAGGCGAGAGGGAAGTTCTTAAATGAGAAAAGTCTCTCCTATCTGGTGGATATAAGGGATGCATTTAAAAGTCTCGATAATTTTATCGTACCCGAACTTGAAAAGGTCTTTATGAGTCTTGTAGAAAAATATAATATTAAACTCGGTAACCTTGCACAGCCTGTTCGAGTCGCAATTACCGGTAAGGCAGAAAGTCCCGGAATATTTGAAGTGCTTGAGATTGTCGGGAAGGAAAAAACGTTAAAACGGTTAGAGAAGGCGATAAAGATAATAGAGTGAGGCAGCCTTGGATTTATAATAGTAATTCTTTATCAGACATTAAGCAAATATCAGTCTTTCGCCTTTTGGCTCTGGTACAGGATCTCCAAACTCCTTAGCAGTATCAATCCACAGTTGGATCGCTTCTTTGGCATTTTTTAATGCATCCTCTTGAGTTTCTCCGTGAGCCATGCAGCCCGGCAGTTCAGGAATTTCCGCAATAAAAGCCTCATCTTCCTTGCTCCAATAAATTATAATCTCGTATTTATACATCAATCAGCTTTTTATGCAAAGGTTAACCTGCCTTTAGGCTTAGGAATAGGGCGTCCTTTTTCTTTTGCTGTCTCTATCCACTCTTGAATAATAACTTCAACATTCGTAAGTGCTTCCTGATATGTAGATCCATCAGCTGCGCAGCCAGGCAACTCCGGCACTTCAGCAATAAAAGCCTTATCTTCTTCACTCCAATAAATAATTATTTCATACTTACTCATTTTTCTTTTCTCCTAATTTGTATTTTAATATTACGTTACGAATCTGTTTTGCTTGATAAGGCTTTGATTTGTTACCTTTAGGTTGTAAATTGAGTATTTCCTCAACATCATCTCTTGTAAATATATGATGGCTACCACGAATTCTTTCTTCAAAGCCCAGATATTTCAATACGCCACACAATTCATAAAAAGGAATGTTTGCATCAGAAGTCCCGCTTAAAATTTTGAGTATGAGCTTTTCATATTTGCCCATTTTGTCTTATTTTAACAAAAAATCTAAATTAATTAAGTACTCACTATAAAGGTATTTAAACTCAGCAACCTTGCACAGCCTGTCCGAGTCGCAATTACCGGTAAGGCCGAGAGTCCCGGAATATTTGAAGTGCTTGAGATTGTCGGGAAGGAAAAAACGTTAAAACGGTTAGAGAGGGCGATAAAGATAATAGAGTGAGGGTATCATAGGTTTAAATGTTGTAAGAAGCTCTTTCTGTAAGATATCGGTATTTCAGGTTGTTGCTTCCTATTAGCAGACCTCTTTGATCTCCGATATGGTTTGGATTACATATAGAACTAAACCCCCTGAGAGGTTTCTGATCCTTATCAAATTCTTCCTGAAGTCAGCATACGAAGAACCTATTCAATCATTGAATCTTTCAAATGGTAATGAATAATTTTTCCTTTAAGTGAATTCATTCACAAAATGAGTATGGAGGTTGACAAATAGATTATTTTTTGATATAAGGAAATCAACCTCCGATAAGGGTAAAAATATGGAATCGGAGAAAAGAAAGTATTCAAGGTGCGGTTCTTCGCAAATAA
>CAZXCW010000252.1:0-2849 GCA_964639385.1 uncultured Nitrospiraceae bacterium | reverse complement strand
ATAAATTGAACAGATTCTATGAGACTATTAAGAATTAAGTTTACAAAGCACTAGTCCAGTGGCTAAGAGCCCCCGCTGATTTCAATCGTTATCCTTGAGAAAATAAATAAGAAAGATTAAAATTAGTCATCATCATGGTCTGGGAAGATTATGTACCAAAAGATATAAGTAATCGGTACGAAATTCATGATTTTAAACATGCCGCTGCAATCTTGGCTAAAGAATTTCCAGAGGCATTTAATGAAATTTGCCAAGCATTAAGAAAATTTCGCTTTACAGTAGAGGATGTTACTACTCCCGGCGGTAGCGAAAGCCAGATTCCCAAGAAATTCTCCGCTATTTTGAGGCCATATGGATGGAAGGAAGAACAACTGACAGCAAAGGTTCTTGTTGGCAACCGAGAAGTAAGTCATGATACACATAAAGTTGACTATATCAAGGGACGCGTTGCCCTTGATCTGGAGTGGAATAGTAAAGATCAAACGTTTGATCGTGATTTATACGCATTCAGAGCCTTTTTTGAATACGACAAAATAAGCCTTGGAGTTTTGATTACACGCAGTAATGAATTAGATCCTTGGATTGATAGTTTGGGGACTTACGTTGATAAAAATGGGACAAGAAGAAAATATAGGGACAAATTTGGAGCCAGCACAACCCAAATGGGAAAATTGTTACCGAGACTGGAGGCCGGAAGAAATGGCGGCTGTCCTGTATTGGTTTTTGGTATAACGACAAAACTCTTGAAAGAAAGGATCTAAAATGGATATAAAGATTTCTAGCCTTGGCGAAGATTTTATTAAGTTCGCTGGGAAACGCAAATATTCAACCATATTAGCAGACCCCCCGTGGCAATTTGCCAATAGAACAGGGAAAATGGCTCCTGAACACAAAAGATTAAACCGTTATTCAACGATGTCTTTGCAGGAAATAAAAGAGATCCCAGTTTCTTTGGTCGCACAAGATAATTGCCATCTTTACTTATGGGTTCCAAATGCTTTGTTGAGAGAAGGTTTAGAAGTTATGGAAGCATGGGGCTTTAAATATAAAACAAATATAATTTGGCATAAAATCCGCAAAGACGGTGGTCCTGATGGGCGTGGTGTTGGCTTTTATTTCAGAAATACAACTGAAATGATCCTATTTGGTATTCGAGGCCATATGAGAACTCTTGCACCTGGACGCCGTCAAGTCAACATTATAAAGGCAATGAAGAGAGAACACTCACGCAAGCCTGATGAACTATATAATATTATTGAAGTTTGCAGCCCTGGGCCTTATTTAGAATTATTCGCTCGTGGTCAACGAAAAGGTTGGTATCAATGGGGCAACGAAGTTGAAAACTACAATCCTTCATGGCCTACCTATGCAAATCATAGTCAACAAAAAGTCATTTCATTGTTCAGTAGAACAAACAGAGGATAACACCCCACTCGACCCGACCGGGAATAAGCTCGGTATAGTTATGCATCAAGGCAGTTTCCCGGCGGGTCAGCCGAAACGTTACGCATTATTTCTCTCGGAAGTCTGTAACTGTTTCAACTTCTGATACCTATTCAGTTGTAGGTGGAGCAATGAGCTCTTATCTTTTTCTTCCTGAGGTCCTCACAATGAAATTCTGCTATACTGATATAAATTACAGGTGAAAAACGATAGAAAGAAATTATGACAAGCCTTATAGAATCCCTTAAAATTTCAACATCGCCTTACGTCAATGCAATCCTTTCTGTTTTTTTATTTATAGTAGTTGCCAAAATTGCTGACATCCTGGTAGATAAGGTTTTTAGGAGATTTGCAAGTTTTACAAAAAGTGACATTGATGACAAGATCATAGATGTCATTCACAGACCAATATATTTCACGATAATATTGTTTGGAAGTACTTCTGCTATTTCATACCTGAAAGGTTCACCAGAGGTGATTTTCTACATAAATAATGCTTTGTACTCGGTAATACTTCTTATCTGGGCGATCACCATTATAAAGATAAGCAACATCATTATAGAATATGGTATTTATAAAGCTTCTGATGAAACAGGATTGAGAAAAGATGTTGTCCCCTTGATTGAGAATGTCTTTAAAATAGCGATAATTGTTGCTGCTCTTATGGTTATATTATCGATATGGAAGATCAACATAACGCCTCTTCTTGCATCTGCTGGAATCGCTGGTGTTGCTATTGCTATAGCTGCAAAGGATACTTTATCAAATTTCTTCGGTGGTATAAGCATTTTTATGGATAGACCTTATAAAATTGGAGATTACATTGTTCTTGAGAGGGGAGAAAGGGGAGAGGTAGTTTCAATAGGGGTTAGGAGCACACGAATTAAGACAAGAGACGATATATTGATTACAATTCCTAATTCAATTATTGCAAATTCAAAGATAATAAACGAAAGTGCACCAATACCGAATTTTAGAGTAAGAGTAGCCATCTCAGTTGCTTATGGGAGTGATATAGATCTTGTTGAAAAGACATTACTTGAGATTGCTTCTACAAATGAAAATATTCTTCCCGAACCTGCTCCGAGGGTGAGATTCAGAGAATTTGGTGATTCTTCGCTAAATTTCGAGCTCCTTTGCTGGGCAAAAGACCCCGCATTAAGAGGTCGTATCGTCCATGAATTGAATAGCACAATCTACAAAAAGTTCTACGAGGTCGGCATAACAATACCCTTCCCACAAAGAGACCTGCACATATATCAGAAATAGGCATCATGTTTCGTCAGTAATCATTAGTTCTTAGATATACCATAAGTGAACAGTTGTAGATACTATGATAGATTGTTAGCCTCCTTTATAGTAAACTTGCTAAACACAAAATAAAAGGAGGCTAACAATGAGAAAAG
>CAZXCW010000251.1:0-2868 GCA_964639385.1 uncultured Nitrospiraceae bacterium | reverse complement strand
TATATACCCGGAGTAGGTCACAATCTTCAAGAACATTCTATAGTTATGATAAGGGGTGGTAGAGTGAAAGACCTTCCCGGAGTTAGGTACCATATTATCAGAGGCACCTTAGATACAATGGGAGTTGCAGACAGAAGGCAAGGGAGGTCGAAGTATGGATCGAAAAGGCCCAAATAATTAGGGTATAAGATGCCGAGAAGAAGAGTTATAGAGAAGAGAGAAATTTTACCTGATCCAAAATATAACAGTAGACTCGTGAGTAAGTTTGTAAATGCACTAATGAAGGAAGGCGAAAAATCCGTAGCAGAGGGGATCTGCTATGGTGCCTTTGACATCATGAAGAAAAAGACAGGAAGTGATCCCCTTAAGGTATTCAAAACAGCAATAGAAAATGTAAAGCCCCTTATTGAAGTTAAGCCGAGAAGGGTTGGTGGTGCAACTTATCAGGTTCCGGTCGAGGTAAGAGCACATAGGCGTATGGCTTTAGCCTTCAGGTGGATTATCAATTACTCAAGGAGTAGAAGTGAAAAGACCATGCAGGAAAAGTTGGGAGGGGAATTACTGGATGCTTATAACAATACGGGGTCTTCTATAAAGAAGAAAGAAGATACCCATAAGATGGCAGAAGCCAATAAGGCCTTTGCCCATTATAGATGGTAAGAAAAGTAGAGGAGAAGAGATTTGTTGAGGCTCCCGTTAGAGAAGACACGCAATATCGGAATTATGGCACATATAGATGCAGGGAAGACTACGACTACAGAACGTGTTCTCTACTATACGGGTGTTACATACAAGATGGGAGAGGTAGATGAAGGCACTGCTGTCATGGACTGGATGGTTCAAGAGCAAGAGAGAGGCATAACCATAACCTCTGCTGCTACCACCTGTTTCTGGAAAGACCATCGAATTAATATCATAGATACGCCGGGGCATGTTGACTTTACTATTGAGGTCGAAAGGTCTTTAAGGGTCCTCGATGGGGCTGTTGCTCTCTTTGATTCTGTAGCAGGTGTTGAACCTCAATCAGAGACTGTGTGGAGACAAGCTGATAAATATGGTGTTCCGAGGATTGCTTTTATGAATAAGATGGACAGAGTAGGCGCTGATTTTTTCATGAGTGTCAATAGCATGATAGAGCGCCTTGGTGCAAATCCTGTTCCTATTCAAATACCTATTGGAGGGGGGAATGAATTCAGAGGGTCTATAGATCTTGTAAGTATGAAGGCTATATATTTTGATGACGAAACACTTAGTGCGAAATATTTAGAGGGAGATATCCCTGACCTGATTATGCCCATGGCTCGCGAATACAGAGAGAAAATGATCGAGGCCTTGGCTGATGTTGACGACAATATTATGGATAAATTTCTCAAAGGGGAAGAGATCCTTGTAGATGAAATAAAGGTAGCTATAAGGAAAGGTACAATAGAGAGGAAGCTTACACCTGTTTTGTGCGGCTCTGCCTTTAGAAATAAAGGTATCCAGCTTCTGCTTGACGCAATAGTTGATTATCTTCCTTCCCCACTTGATATTCCACCTGTAGCGGGTGTATCTCCATTAGACGGCTCTAAAATAACTAGGCCTGCTGATGACAGCGAACCTTTTTCAGCCATTGCATTTAAGGTAATGACAGATCCCTTTGTTGGACAGCTCACATTTATAAGGGTCTATTCAGGCATACTACAGAGTGGTTCATATGTATACAATTCGACAAAAGATATAAAGGAAAGGATAGGGAGACTTCTAAAGATGCATGCGAATAAGCGTGAGGAGATTAAAGAGGTTTCCGCAGGTGACATAGCAGCAGTCGTAGGGCTAAGGAATGCCCTTACAGGGGACACCCTATGTGATGAGAAAAACCCTATTATTCTCGTTTCAATGGAATTCCCCGAGCCCGTCATGTCTGTTGCAATTGAACCAAAGACAAAAGCTGACCAGGAGAAGCTTTCACATGCCCTATCAAAACTCGCTCAGGAAGACCCATCTTTTAAGGTCTCTTTCAATGAGGAGACAGGACAGACGATCATCTCCGGTATGGGTGAACTTCATCTGGAGATAATTGTGGACAGACTCCTGAGAGAGTTTAAGGTAAGCGCAAATGTTGGGAAACCCCAGGTTGCCTATAAGGAAACGATCAAAGCAGTATCAAAGGCAGAGGGGAAGTTTATTAGGCAAACAGGTGGACGGGGACAATATGGTCACGTTTGCATCGAGATTGAGCCATTAGAGTCTGGAAAAGGGTTTGAGTTTGTTAATGCCATAGTGGGTGGTGCAATTCCTAAAGAATATATCTCATCTGTTGCGAAAGGGATAAAGGAGGCGGCAGATAGGGGGATTCTCGCAGGTTATCCTGTTGTTGACATCAAGGCAAAACTGTATGATGGTTCATATCATGAAGTTGATTCCTCTGAGCTTGCATTCAAGATCGCGGGTTCGATAGGATTTAAAGAGGCAGCAAAGAAGGCTAAGCCCATCCTTCTTGAACCGACCATGAGTATTGAGATCGTAACCCCAGAGGAGTTTTTGGGCGATGTAATAGGTAACCTTAATTCCCGTAGAGGAAAGGTTCAAAGTATAGAGAGACGGGGCAATGCTCAGGTAATTAGGGCACAGGCTCCCCTTTCAGAGATGTTTGGTTATGCTACTGATTTACGATCAATAACCCAGGGTAGAGCTACTTATACAATGCAGTTTTCACATTACGAAGAGGTTCCAAAAGGGGTTTCCGAGGGGATTGTAGCAAAAGTTAGAGGAGAATAATGTCATCAATTGGTGAATAGTTTATTAGCTATTCATCGAATAAGGAGGAATTTATGGCGAAGGCTAAATTTGAGAGGGTAAAGCCTCATGTAAATGTAGGGACGATAG
>CAZXCW010000250.1:0-2869 GCA_964639385.1 uncultured Nitrospiraceae bacterium | reverse complement strand
TACAGATTAATAACATAAATTTTTGAACAATGTCTGCATTATTTGGGTTACTGCCCCCTATTAGCAAATTTCAGTATAAAGATATTGCTTCGTCGGTCGTAATAACCTCCTCGCAATGGCAGAATAGCAAGTTTTTACCTCACTCTACGAGTCATAGACAATGACAGGGGGGTTAGAAGGGGTTGTGCTAAAATAGTTGGATATCAAGCATGAAAATAATTTATAAGTCTATACTCAAGGAATTAATCCTCACCTTTCTCATCAGTCTTGTCTTTCTGAATTTTGTTTTGATGATGGAAAAACTGCTCAGGCTGAGCAGGTTTCTATCAGGAGTTGGCGCATCAATGGAAGATATGGCTAAAATCATCATTTACATGCAACCACAGTTACTTTTGCTCACAATACCCATGGCATTTCTCCTGTCTACACTTCTTACCTATGGACGCCACTCTGTTGATAACGAACTACTAATCTTGAGGACCAGCGGGATGGACTTTAAGGGAATCTCAAAACCCGTTCTTATACTCGGAACTTCATGTTTTTTATTAAACATTGCCGTGAGTTTTTATATTGGTCCTAAAAGCAGTATGAAGCTCAGGGATGAGACAATAAATACCATCAAGAACCGAACCCCCATGGCAATTGAGGTAGGCACTTTTGATACATCATTCAAAGACGTTGTTATTCTGATAAGAGAAAAGCCATCTGAAGACACCTTCAGGGGAATTTTTATTTATGATGAAAGAAAGAAGAGTGAACCAAAAGTCATGATGGCAAAGGAAGGCAAGATCTCTATGTCAGAGGGCTTCAAGGCTATTCTATATCTTAAAGATGGATATATTCATATAGCAAAGGGTGATAGCACAACGGAAATGTACTTTAAAAGATACAACTTGATACTCGCACTCGAGCCAGACCTTCCATCCAGAAAAAATGCAGAACTTACCCCGCTCGAACTTGTACAAAACATAAAGAAAAAACCACCCCAAGTTTATTTACTGCAAATTGAACTCGACAGAAGGCTAACACTGCCTTTACTGTGTATTATCCTTATCTTTTTGGGTCCCCCTCTTTCTCTGATAGCTGGGAAATCAGGTAGGCTTGGGGGCCTGGCTTTGGGGTTGGGAGTATTTACCTTTTACTACATGCTCCTGATATATGGTGAAAATCTCGTAAGGGCTCACAAAATATCTCATTATATCGGTGCGTGGACTCCTGTTGTTATTCTCGGAATATTTGCATTATGGATTTTCAAAAAAGAAAGTAACAAGTGACGGGTAATAAGGAGCGAGTAAATAATGATCATAATTCAGCGACATTATCTTAAAGAGTTCTTCAAGCTCTTATCTCTGATAAGTACAGGGTTAGCTCTAATATTTAGTATCCTTGATCTCATCGACAAGATAGATGACTTCATGCCTAGCAAACCCTCCCTTGAGAGTCTTTTGCTCTATGCTTTTCTCAACTTCCCCAAATATCTCCTTTACCTCCTGCCTTCTGCTATGCTCATATGCAGCCTTTTCATATTCAGCCAGGCATCACGAAACAGAGAGCTTGTAGTAATAAAGTCAACAGGCGGAAAATTAAAAACCATTTTTTCTCCCTTTATTTTATCCGGCATATTAGTAAGTATATTCGCCTTCATCATTGGAGAGTTTGTTGTCCCTGATTTCTCAAGAAGATCAGACGAATTAAAAAATACCCTTGAGAATAAAGAAAAGAAACTCATATTCAAAGAGGGTACCCTATGGCTGAGGGCAACAGACGGTTCGCCGGTTAGAATTGAACTTTATATCCCTGAGAAAAGGCTTGCAAAGGGTGTGAGCATTTTTGTATCAGAGGAGGATTCCCTCAAAGAAAGGTTGGAAGCAGAGGAAGGAGAGTGGGTTAAAACAGAATCTCAAAGTTCAAAAGGTGTGTGGAGACTTAAACATGTGATTGTTTATGACATTCAAAATAGAAATATCAGCAAAGTGCCAGAGCTCGACTATCCGTATCTTGAGTCTCCTGACTTTTTCAGTGAAGGGATCAGAAAACCAGAGGAGATGGGCATAGGCGAGCTTTACAGATATACAGAGAGATTGAAAAAAGCAGGTTTCAAGAACACAAAACTCCTTGTGGATCTGAATTCAAAGGTTTCATATCCATTGGTTAATTTCTTCATGATTCTCCTTGGAATATCTCTTTCAATGAGAGGCAGAGTTGGAGGAGGCCTTTTTGTTGCAGGCCTTGGACTGCTTATAAGTACTATTTACTGGTTTTTATACACCATGTTGCTCTCCCTGGGATATGCTGGGGTAGTGCCACCAGTCATTGCACCATGGGTTGTACCGATAGTATTCGCAGTTATTACGATACATCTTTTCAGAAATATACAGGAGTAACTCCAATCTTATCATCATGAACGCAATACAACATTTGAGTTTGAATTGGTGGCAAGCCTGCCACGATAGCTTAATTGCATACAACAACCATTGATAAATAAGGCTTTGCGGGGTGTCATGGAGCGACCATGGAGCGAATGCCTAACTTTTAGGCAACCTGTATTTAGCTTTAATAGATAAGATTTCACTTTCCAGCCACGTCAGATTATGTCTGGATTATCTCTTTCTCACAGTAGTGGGTAAAAACAACAATTTTCGATATCTGTTCATTTCCCATTCCGCTAAATAGTGCTCTGAAGATTAATGGTGAGACTTTTCATTTGAATGACACGTAGCGAGAAGCTGACCGCCTATTTAATCCGAAAAGTAATAAACGGTTTCCGAGAAGATGTGGCAAAAAGAGTAACGCTGTGCCTCGATTTAAATAGTCCACCTACAACTATTGCGTCACAGAGTGAGATAAAGATTGACGATTATCAGTAGTA
>CAZXCW010000249.1:0-2942 GCA_964639385.1 uncultured Nitrospiraceae bacterium | reverse complement strand
TTTAAACCAGAAAGGGTTTTAGTCTTTTTGGGAGTTCTATCTCTATTTCAGGGTTTAATAGTACAATAAAGAAATTCAAAAGACATACTAAAATTTATTTCGGGTAATAGATGAAGATCATAGACCCTGTCTGCGGTATGACAATTGAAGAAAAGAATGTTTTTGGCACTTCTTCTTATAAAGGGACTATTTACCATTTCTGCTCAAAGGAATGTAAAGAAAATTTTGACAAAGATCCCCCAGCACTCCTTATCATGAAGGAAGAAAGAGGAAAATTGGTTGAGGAGGAGAGGTCGAAGACACTGGAAAAGATGGTGGATGAGGTAGCACATGAGATAAGAAATCCCCTTACTTCTATCGGAGGTTTCACACGTAAGATTTATGAGAGACTTCCAGAGGGTGATCCCAACAAAAATTACATGAAGATAGTTATTGAGGATGTGGAGAGGCTGGAGAATATGGTAAAGCAGATTGTGAAGTTGAAAGTCATAGGTGTATCACACACAGAACCCTCAAATATCAACGATGTAATTATTGATGCTCTCAAATCATTTGAAAAGGAGTTTAGGGATAATGGCATAGAAGTAAAAACTGAATTACTCGATAATCTCCCTCTCATTTCAATCGATAGGGGAAAAATAACTGTAGCCATTGCCAATCTTATAAAAAATTCTATCGAGGCAATGTATGAAAAGCCCAAGCTACTGAAGGTTATCAGTAACCAGAGCAATAAAAACATAGAGATAGTGATATCTGACACTGGCAAGGGAATCCCCAAGGATAAAATAAAATACATATTTGACCCATTTTTTACTTCAAAGATATATGGACCAGGACTTGGCCTTACTATCACGCAAAGAGTTATTCAGGAACATGGAGGCACTATTTCCGTAGAGAGCGATCTGGGAAAAGGTGCTACTTTTACCATACGATTACCTTTAAAAAAGTAATATCAGAAAGAATGGCCTATAAAAAGCAATCCTTGCCTTTGTTGCCAACAAAGGTTCTTTATAAAATAAAAAATTAGTCTATATAAGACAGATACTGACAATGAAATGAGTCAAAATCTTACAAAAAAATCAGACATATACGGATAGTCTATTTGTATCCTATAAGTTATGTTGACGTAGATGGTGTGATGGTCGGCTGGAATAGGCTGACTGCCAATTGCTATATAGAGGACGATGGAAGAGTTTATTAAACTGATTAGATAGTTTTTATCCCGAGATTGAGAAAGGAGGTGATAGCATGAGCATTAAGAAAGTTGTCAAAGGGAAAGGTTTATCATGTAAATGTCATCAATCATGTTAAAGGAGGAAGACAATGAATGAATATATACCTGGGTATAATTAAAACATGACTGACAAAATAAAATCAAAATTTATAACAATACCTGTTAAGGTGGTTACAGTAATTGTTGCATTTATGATTTTGATGAGGTTTGCGTTTCTTTTCTATGATTTTATTCGGAACCCTTTTCATGAACCAGCAACACTCATTGCAGGATCCGAGGCTGTGAAACATGTGATGTCAGGTCTTATATTATTGGAACTTTTAGCTCTGACTCTCAGATTTCTTGTCCAGGAAGTAATTGATCCAAATTTAATTATTATTGCAGTTCTCACTGCCCTTGGAAGAGATTTAGTCGTTTTGAATATGGCAGAGATAGATTATATGAAACTGATAGCGATTGGCGTTATATTTGGAATCACAATCTTTGGATTGTATGTTCTACAAAAATGTGGGTTTCAATGCATGGTTGGAACAAATAGGTATTCTGAGACCAGTGGCAAAAACAAAAATTAGGAAAGGGGGTGATGATAATAGATATGATCTATTTAAATTACCTATGAAAGAGAGCTTGCTTCGTTAAGGTCATGAATGTTTCTGAAAAGATAATTTTAGAAAATGCAAAAAGGAGAGAAAGATGAAAAAATTACTTTTAGTGATTTTGTTGTTAGGATTGTTGGCTCCATTCAGTTACGCCCAGATGGGTGGTAGTATGATGGGTGGGCAAAAGGGTGAGATGGGAAAAGGCCAGATGAAGGAGCAAACGGGGATGATGAATAAGGAGCAGATGATGATGGATATGAAGGAAATGACCCAGCAGATGTCTGAAATGATCCAGAAAATGTCTGGCATGATGAAAGATATGTCATCGAATCAGATGAAAACGACATCAAAGATAATGGAGAATATGTCCAGGCAAATGCACGAGATGTCCTTGACAATGGGAAAGGGAACAACCACAAAACATAGGATGAAAACTATGAAAGATCAAATTATGCATATGCAGAAAAGAATGTCTGAAATGGAAGGTAAAAAGTAAAGGCCTAAAATAGATGCTGTTCAGGCGAAAACAAACTCGACATCTAAAACGGTATCGGGAGATTGCCACAATATTAGCCCGCCATGGCCTCGGCTGGCTTGCATTGGAACTGAACCTTGGAGGTCTTATTCCATTTCATTGGGGATTGCTTGGACATCCAAAGCGAAAACTTCCCTATACACAGGCGGAACATATAAGAATGGCTCTTGAAGACCTGGGTACTACATTTATCAAATTAGGACAGATATTAAGTACCCGTCCTGATCTTGTGCCGCCCGAATATGTCAAGCAATTTAGTAAATTGCAGGACAGCGCGCCGCCGTTCCCTTATCCTCAAGTAGCTGAGGTGATTCAGAGCGAACTCGGAAGTCCACCTGAAAAAATATTTAAGACATTTGATGACTACCCCCTGGCATCAGCCTCGATAGGTCAAGTACATGAGGCACTTTTGCATGATGATAAAGCGGTGGTCGTAAAGGTGCAGAGACCAGGGATAGAAGTGCTTGTAGAGCAGGATCTCGAGGTTCTTGCTGACCTCGCTCATTTGGCGGAACAGCATACGTTATTAGGAACTTATTATGACATTTCGGGATGGGTTGAGGAATTTGCCTTT
>CAZXCW010000248.1:0-2998 GCA_964639385.1 uncultured Nitrospiraceae bacterium | reverse complement strand
TTGAAAACAGACAAAATCAGTCTTCAAGCAGGCGACGTAAAATCAAGTTCTTTCAAGAAGGGTATACTAACAAACATGTTGAACCCTCATCCGTATATTTTTTGGCTATTTATAGGAGTTCCATTTATGATAAAGGGCAATACCTTAGAAAGGGTTACATTTGTTTTATCCTTTTTCTCTGGAATTGTAGGCTCCAAAATATGTCTAACATTAATCATAGAAAAAGGCAAAAAGTTTGTTGAAAGCAAACATTACTTGAGGATAATAAAAGTATTGGGCTTAATTCTGATCTTCTTCGGTTTGATCTTATTGAAAGATGGAATAGGCTATCTACTGAGGTAACCCCCATTAGAAAGCTCGCCATATATTTCCACCCTCCCTAAAAAGTAGTGCTTTTTTTCTAATGGGGTAAAGCTATTATTCCTCTTTGAACCCTTTCTGTACGAGGCGTATCCTTCTTGCAAGCTCACGAACTGCATCTGTAAGGGACATGCCTTTTCCCATTAATTCTTTGACGAACTGAGCCTTTGCCAGTTCACCTATAACGTGCTCAGCGGGGCCTGTTACTTCACAGATATTCATTCCTTCCTGAAGCTGCTGTTTTATGCAACTTTCTATCTCTTCGGGCGTAAATCTATGTGCGAGTTCCCTTATCTCTTTGATATGAATATCCTGTTTTTCCATCTTAATAATCTATTCCCTTCTGGGGCTCTATCTTCTGCCTGTACGCATGTTTTATCTCTTTTATCTCGGAAACAGTATGTGCCCTTTCGATAACCTCTGGATGGGCATCTCTCCCTGTCAGGATCAGGTGCATCTGATGGGGTTTATTTTCTATTAAATCCAGCACCTGGAGAAGATCAACAAGCTTCAGTTTGAGGGCATTGTTAATCTCGTCAAGGATTAAAATATCATAATTCCCTGAGAGCATTTTTTCTTTTGCAAGTTTTATAGCCTCCTGGGCGTTAGCTCTGTGTTCTTCAAAAGGGTAGGGGTTACCATAAATACCACAGAACCCTTTACCAGTAAGATAAAGTTCGACATTCGGGACAAGTTTCTTTACACCATCAATTTCTCCTGAATACATATCGCCCTTCATAAAATATATGATACAAACCTTCATGTTATGCCCAAGTGCCCTGAGCGCCATACCAAGGGCTGAGGTAGTCTTTCCCTTTCCGGAACCTGTTAAAACAACAACAAGACCTACTTTCTTCTTTGGTTTGAATTTCTTGAGTTTTTCCTGCTCCATCGAATCTTTCCAATATGATAACTCCTTTACATGATAACTTCAAAGATAGGTTTACAGAAGCTATTTCGTATCGATAGCGGCAGGATAGAGTGTCTGAGCGGTTTCTTTTGCCGATAGTCCTTAAACAGCTTGAAAAATAAAGAGGCAAAAGCCTCGCAGGGCAATAGCCCGAGAATGAGCGAAGACACTCTATCCTGCCCGTATACTGATCAGAATCAGAGTGGAATAGTTGTTCATAAGCAACTTTTAAATATATGATATTAGGGTAAGATGAAAGCTCAAGGAGGTTTTAAGCTATGAAGAGGATGATTATTAGATTAACCGTCATCCTGGTGCTAAGACCTACCTTGCCTGTGATTATAATTACATCGTATAGGAATATTGAAATGGTATCCTTTGTACAAGGGTGAGAATAATTAATAAATTTTCGTGTCTTATGAAGGTTTAAGTAACTAATGAACCAAGGTCGTTAGTGGGAGAGAGCATAAGTAATGTATAGGAATAAGCAGTTGGGACAATTCCAAATGACACTAAGAATGAAAAATAGAGAACACTTTATTTTGTCCTTTCTCTCGATATCGACAATCATCTTCGTATTATTCTGCATATCGATCAATTTTATCGATATATCAATTAATTCTATCAATGGTTTCTCAAGTTTTATCTATGCGTATATTAGTCACCATAACGAATTCATCAATAATATTATTTTTCTCTACCTGACTTGTCTATTTTTGATACTCTATCGGCGATGGAGAAATGCTACAAAAAAAATGGCTGAATTGGAAGACATTATTTCGAGTATTGATCCAGATGTACTTATGGTAGTTGATCCAAATAGTAATATAGTTATGTGCAATCCTTCAGTCGAAAGAATGTTTGGCTATAGGTTAGATGAAGTCATTAAACAAAAACCTTTTTTCCTGTGTTTTCATGCCGAAAAACTTAAAGGGGATAATTTTGATATTGAATTTGCTACGGGGGAAAAAAAGAATGGTGAAATAATTCACCTTGAAATCATTACCAGCAATCTAAAAAACCAAAAAGGCTCGGTATTGCTTTTTCGTGACATCACTGAACGCAAGCAGGCAGAAGAAGAAATCCGCAAACTCAATGAAGAACTTGAAGAACGTGTTCTTCAACGTACAGCCCAGCTTGTAGCTATTAATAAAGAGCTTGAGTCATTTAGTTACTCCGTCTCACATGATCTAAAGACACCTCTCAGGGCAATTGATGGCTTCTCCCGTATGCTACTGGAGGAATATTTAAACAAACTTGATGATGAAGGCAAACGCCTTCTGAATATCATTCGAGGCAATACGAATAAAATGAGTGCGATTATTGACGACCTTCTTGCCCTCTCACGGATAGGTCGCAAAAAGATTGAGCTGTTAGAGATAGATATGGGCAGTCTGGCAAGGGTAACCCTCGATGAAATCAAGGTCCTTACCCTTGATAGGGAGGTACAGTTTAAAATCAACCCGCTTCCCTCTGCTAACGGTGATGAAGGGATGATCCGTCAGGTCTTTTTTAATCTCCTATCCAATGCCATCAAGTTTACAAGACCAAGGGATATGGCAATTATTGAAGTTGATGGCAGGAGTGAGGAAAGGGAAAATATCTACTATGTCAAAGATAACGGTGTTGGTTTTGATATGCAGCATGTAAATAAATTGTTTGACGCTTTTCAAAAAGTACACAATGGAGAACAATTTGAGGGAACGGGTATAGGGCTTGCTATTGTGC
>CAZXCW010000247.1:0-3035 GCA_964639385.1 uncultured Nitrospiraceae bacterium | reverse complement strand
GTTATTATTCCCGGCCCCATTACAGATAAGAATATGAGAATTTTTCTCCAGGACTTCATATTTTTTTTCCCTTGCGTTTTGCTGCTGGAGGAAGGATTCTATCCAGGATATCATCAATCGTTACGATACCGAGTAGATACCCCTCATCATCAACGACAGGAATTGCAACAAGGTTATACTTTGATATAATCTCGGCAACCTCCTTTTCATCAGTTTCCGGACTAACCGTTTTGAGTTTGGTCGCCATGATGTCTGAGAGTTTTGTATCCAGATCAGCAAGAAGCAAATCCCTCAAGGAGACAACACCGATGAGTTTTTCGTTAGCATCTATAACATAAATGTAATAAACCGTTTCTATTGTTTCTGCATCTTTTTTAAATTTCTCTCTTGCTTCTCTTATTATAATCTCTGGAAAATATGCTATAAATTCATTTGTCATTAAACCGCCTGCCGTATCCTCTTCGTGACTTAGCAGTTCTTGTATATCTTCAGCCTCTTCTCTTTCAATGCTCTCGAGTATCTCTTTTGCCTTATCCACCGGTAGATCGCTCAAGATATCAGCAGCCTCATCAGGGGGCATCTCTTCTATAATGTCTGCTGCTTTTTCGGTATCCATATCACTTATAATATCAACCTGAGTCTCAGGTTTTAGCTCTGATAGTGCCTCTGCTGCAACGTCAACATCAAGATCTTTGAAAAAGGTTGCACCCTCTTTGTGAGAGACCTGGCTAATTATCTCTGCAATATCAGCAGGGTGCAATTCTGATAACATCTGCCGGGGAACAGTAAGAGATATCGTTGTCAGTTTTGGTTCAAGGGGCTGTATGTAATTCCAGCTTATGAGATTATAAGGGAGATGCCTTTTGAAGAGCTTCATAAGGTCCTCACTTCTTCTTTCTACCCCAAGCCTCCGCATAATTCCTCTCATGCCTACATCAACCGCGATAAGGACAGCTTCTGTATCATATCCTTCGAGCTTTACATCATTTACCCTGACAACCTTTACACCGTTTATATCAACTATCTGTTGATCGAGAATGTCCCTGACTAAAAGGAGGTCTTCCTCATTAAGTTCATAAGACTGAAGGGCTTCGCTGTAAACTTTTGCAGAAATTATTCTCTTGTTGAATATGTTGAGATCTGTCCAGGGGACGTTAAAAAGCCTTTTCTTCCTCTCTATTATGAGCGAAGAGACCCTTGGGAGCGGTTCCCCCCTGACGATTACTATGTCTTTTACTCTGCCGATTTCATCCCCTTTCGGGTCGAGAACAGGCTTTCTCAATATTTCACTCACAAAGAGTTCACCCAAAAAGGGCATTTCTTCCTCCCTAAAATGAATTTTAATTGTTAAAAAGTATAGCTTACTGGTTTTTATTTCAGCAATATGAAATTAACTTGAATTATTTGGTATCTTTTTAAGGCTGCTGACCCTAACACCAATAAGTCTTACCTTCTTTTTTAATTCAATACTTCCAAGGGCTCCAAAGGCTGCCTTTCTTATGGCCTCAAGGGAATCAATAAAATCCTCGAGGGTTTTTGCTCTCGTATGAGTCTCAAAATCACTGAATCTGATTTTAATTGTTACGGTCCTTGCTTTATAACCTGATTTCTTCATGGTATCCACGACATCTCTTGTTAGTTCTGCGAGGTTCTTGGCTATCGTATTCCATTTGTCTGTATCTATCTGGAATGTCATCTCTCTGCTTATCGATTTTGGCTCCCAGTGAGTTATTAGGGGATTTTCGTCTATTCCATGCGATGCCTCATAGAGGTAATGTCCATAAGATTCTCCAAAATAGTCTGTGAGCCTCCCGAGCTGGGTCGAGGCCAATTCACCAATTGTATTTATACCCATATCCTGTAGTCTTTTTTCTGTTTTGGGACCGATGCCCAATAGTTTCCTTACGGATAATGGCCATATCAGTCTTTCAACATCAAAAGTGGAGATTATGGTAAGACCATCGGGTTTCTTCATGTCGGATGCAATCTTGGCAAGTAATTTATTTGGTCCTATGCCTATAGAGCATGTAAGGCCAACCTCTTGTCTTATCCGCTCTTTGATCATTTTTGCTATCTCTTCGGATTTCATGTCTATATCTGTAGCATCAAGATATGCCTCATCAATCCCAACATCCTCCAGTAAAGGTGTAAAGCTTCGGAGAATACCTTTTATTTTTTCGGATACCCTTAGATATTCTTCATAATCAACAGGGAGGAATACAGCCCCAGGACACAACCTATAAGCCTTTCTTAAGGGCATCGCAGAATGAATACCATATTTCCTTGCCTCATAAGAAGCGGTTGATACTACACCTCTTTTTGTCGGGTCACCGTTGCCACCAATGACGACCGGTTTGCCGATCAGCCCTGGATTTCTCTTCTGCTCGACTGCTGCAAAAAAGGCATCCATATCTATATGAAGGATTCGGCGCATAATAATTCATTCTATCAAAATTCATTCTTGTATTTTTATGAAAATTCATGAGACCCTGGCTCACTCTCCCTTAGCCTTTCCATATTCCTTTACAATTACACAACTCCAACCATAGCTTGACATTTTGAAAGATAGGGCTATATTATTTTGTGGGGGTGGATAAGCACGGGTC
Source organism: uncultured Nitrospiraceae bacterium (assembly GCA_964639385.1). Lineage (GTDB taxonomy): Bacteria > Nitrospirota > Thermodesulfovibrionia > Thermodesulfovibrionales > SM23-35 > CAZXCW01. The sequence goes on along the minus strand of CAZXCW010000247.1, from coordinate 429 downwards.
CAGATATCAAGTAAGAGGTCGAAATAACTTGAGGCGTCAGGACATAGGCCATTGAGCCTCATTTAATCCCGCTATCGGGAGCGCCATACCTCATTGTGACATCCACCCCTTAGAGGTGTATCCCCTAAATGGCTATAAATATTTCCTTTCCCTATGATCCTCAGCTTATTTTAAAGGTCAAAACCATCTATGGTCGATGGTATGATGGTATCTTGTCGAAAAATCTCTGGGACTTCACTGAGAGGGCGGTAAACAAAATTAGTCTTTATTTAGGTAAAATAGGTCAAAAGCTTAAAAATAATACGGAGGTGCTTATGAAATATAAAGTAAATCTTAAAAAAACAGAGGAAGGTTACGCTGTTTGGGTTCCTGGTTTGCCCATAATCCACCATCAAAGTAGGGCGAGCGGAGATAACGAGCAATTTTTGT
>CAZXCW010000246.1:0-3039 GCA_964639385.1 uncultured Nitrospiraceae bacterium | reverse complement strand
GCCATTGAGAATTATACCCTTTTAAGAATTTGCATAATTGATGTTACACTGTCTTAGCGGGCGATATCTTATTGTCTTTTTTGTGTATAAAAAGGATGGCAGCGCCCTTATTTTATCGGCAAGAGATATGATACATGCTGAAAGGAGAAAATATGAACAAAGGTAGGAGTTCGTTATCGAAAGCAAGGTCTTATAAGGAAATCGGTGATTTCTGGGACACACATGATCTGTCAGATTTTTGGGATAAAACAAAAGAAGCAAAGTTTGAAGTAGATATTGAATCTGAAATAACCTATTATGCTTTGGATAAGACATTGTCTGAACGAATTCAGGCCATTGCACGAGAGAGAGGCATCTCCGCTGATACCCTTATAAATTTGTGGATACAAGAAAAACTTCAGGAACAAAAGACTTAAAAGGTCGTGATCAGAGGTCGCCTCTTGACAGAGTGTTTAAAAAGTAGAAATATAAAATATCACAGCTTCAAAAATCATTTTTAGCTCACTCACCTTTCTCTTAATCCCGTCCATCAGTGGAGGGGAAACGATATACCTATTTATTGTTCATAACTGAGACAGTTCAATCCTTTAGTGATATAATAAAGACAAGTTTTTTATGAGGGTATGCTAAAGAAAATTATAGGTATCAGCAGAGAGGTCATTCATGATTGATACTGAAAAACTCAAAAATGTATTTAAGGACTATCCTTACATTGCCTCTGCATATCTTTTTGGCTCTCAAGTCTCTGGCAAAATGGGCTCCTTGAGTGATGTAGATATTGCCATATTGCTTAAAGAAGACGCCCCAAAGGATAGGCAACTTATACATGAAGAGGATTATCTCGCTTATAAAATTGCCAAAGCATTAGGAGTTAAAGAGGTTGATTTAATCGACTTTAATAGCCAAGGGCTTATTTTCAAGCATAATGTCCTGAGAACCGGGAAGCTTATTTATGATGTTGATCCGAGATTCAGGATAAATTTCGAAGTAAGGGTGATCACCGAATTCTGTGACTTTGAACCGACACTTAGATTTATTGAAAGGTTTCATTTAAAAGGAAGATTGAGGAGGTGTGCGAGGTTGTGAGACAGAGAGATATCCAGACTAAAATTGATGTTGTCCTTGACAATCTTGAAAAGTTGAATGTTTTAAAAATAAAAAAATACAAAGATTTTGTTGCTGATTTCAGAAACATAGATGCAAGCCTCCACATACTGCAGACATCTATACAGGCATTGCTGGATATCGGCAGTTACATTATTGCCTCTCTTGGACTCAGGACACCGAATACAAACGCCGAAATTATAGAAATTCTAAGTAAAGCGGATTATATCTCTAAAGGCAAAGCTGATACCTATATAAAAATGTGCCAGTTCAGAAACAGAATAATTCATGTTTATAATCACATTGACACAAAGACGCTTCATGATATTCTGAGAAATGAACTGAGTGACATTAAGAATTTCTATAAGGACTTGCTTAAAATTATAGACAAATACAAGGAATAACAGACAAAGATATGTCTGACAAGTTTCATACTCGGTGCCGGAATGGACTCTTTTCCATATGGGAATCTTTATCAGGTAGGGCAAACTCACTATGTAGAAAAAGTAAAATGGTAGTGCGTTTTCTGTGCCTCTTGATGTTCATCCTTCACTGCTCAATAGTTTGTGCTGAAGATATTGATGGCAAGGCACTTCTCAAAAAAGGTAAAGAGGAACTGGATGGGAAAAAATACGAGGATGCTATAAAAAGCCTTTCTGAAGCTGAAAAAGAATTTCCCCTCCTCGGAGATTATGCCCTTTTATGGCTCTCTGAAGCATATCACGAAACAGGAAGTCATGCAGAGTCTCTGAAAACAATTCGCACCCTCCTGAAGAAATATCCTGATACACCCCTCAGAAAGAAAGTCAGGATAAAAGAGATTGAAGAGGCCGAAAAAATATCTGAAGAAAATCTCCAGCAGATATTTGAATCCTTTATAAAGGACTACCCAAAGGATGCAGAGATTAAGTATGCATATGCCCAGTGGCTTAAAAAGCATAATATAGATATTGCAAAATCTATCTTCAAGGAGATCTGTATAGATGCTGGCCCTTTTTCGGATTTGGCTTGCAATGAAATATGTCCCTCTGATATTCAAGTAACAGACCTTATTGAAAAGGCCTCAAACCTTATGAAGTTTATGGATTTCAAGGGCGCAGAATCTACGCTCTGGTCAGCATTAGAAAAGGATGATGGAAGTTTAAGGAATGAGATTCTGGAGAGTCTTGCCAGGTCGCTTTTTAAGCAGAAAAGATATCTTGAAGCTGCAGGAATCTATGAGAGCATAAATGAGAAATTCTGGAGGGTATATTCTCTGTACCGAGCCGGGGGAAAAGAATCGTTCAATTCTGCCCTCGAAGAACTCTTGAAGACAGGAGACAAACGAGCCGGTACTATTTTAGTTGCTGTTGCCTCTGACAAGAGGGGAGACGGAGAGACTGAGGAAGCCCTGAAGATTTATCAGAATGTTGTGGAGCAATATCCTTCAGAAAGGGAAGACGCCCTGTGGGGAATTGGATGGACTTACTTCCTCACGGGGGATTATGGGAAGGCTGCTGACATCTTCACAAAACTATATGAGGAGTACAGGGATACCAAATATCTTTACTGGAAGGCACGGAGTCTCGAGGCCTCTGGAAAGGATGCCCAGGAGTTGTACCATACACTCCAGAAAAAGGATAGAGATTTTTATAGCATTCTATCCTACATAAAAACAGAGGGAGGTCTCGAAAAATTAAATGATTATGAAATTCCGAAGTCTCTTAAGGATGCAATCTCTGTCAGAGGGCCTCTTTCTACTGCCACCAAAATTGATCGCATAGAGGTTCTCTTCGAACTCGGGCTGGCAAAAGAGGCTTTGTTAGAATTAATCCACATTTCAAAAACCATAAACTCAATAGATGACCTCCTTTATATAGGCTCAAAATTCCAGGATCTTGGGGAATATAAGTACATAGTAAACCTTACGGAAAGGCTTCCTTACATGGATAGGCT
>CAZXCW010000245.1:0-3052 GCA_964639385.1 uncultured Nitrospiraceae bacterium | reverse complement strand
GAATAGAGTTTTCTAAAAGCACTATACCTGAAGTAGTCTCTACCCCTTCAGTTGCTATACAAAAGAAAGGGATACATTTATATGATTTAGAATTTCTCTTACGTACGAATCTTTTCAATACTCTACCCCTTGAAGCTATAACACCTCTATTAAAGAGCATGGAAATAAAACATTTTAAAGCTGGAGACAGACTTATTAAACAAGGGGAAGAAGGTAATCATTTCTATTTTATTTTAGATGGATCATGTAATGTAATTTTGGAAAAAAACGACATGATATACAAACTTGCTCATCTCACCGTAGGGGATATAGTTGGAGAGATGGCAGTTTTTACAGGTGAGAAGCGAAGTGCTAATGTGGACGCCGAAACTGATATGGATTTACTAAGTATGAGTAGAAAACGATTTGAGTCTTTATCAAAGAAATATCCAGACCTCAGAGACTTCTTATCGGAAGTCATTACTTATAGATTAAGCAATTCTAAAATATCAGCTGATAGAAAAATCGGGAAATACATTATAAATGAGATGATTGATCAAGGGGGTTTTGGAATCGTCTATAAAGGCATACATAAAAACTTAAATATTCCTGTTGCCATTAAGATGTTGAAGCATAACATTGCAATGAATCCGGATTTCATGGAGATTTTCCGTAATGAAGCTAAGACGGTAGCAAGATTAAACCATGCAAATCTTGTAAGAATATATGATATCGAAGAGCTTTACAAAACTATCTTTATTATAACGGAATACCTTGAGGGTGGAAGTCTTAAGAGTATTATAAAAAACACGCCCAAGCTATCCCTCTCAAAGATCTTAGATATTGCTATTCAAGTGTGTTTTGGCCTTGAATTTGCACATAAGCATGACATAATCCATCAAGACATCAATCCTAATAACATATTCATTCAATCTGAGGGACAAGTAAAAATTTTAGATTTCGGCATAGCGATTCCTACTGGAAAAGTAGATTGCAACTTTCTTTTCCCCGGTACCATTTTTTATATTGCGCCGGAGCAAATCAAAGGAGATCCTGTTGATGAACGCACAGATATTTACTCGCTCGGCATAACTGTTTACGAAATGATTACCGGTCAGAGGCCTTTTCCTGAAAATGATGTCAAGAATTTACTTAACTTACACTTAAACGAAGATATCACTACTATCAATACAAAAACTTTAAACTTACCGGATGAATTAAATAACTTCTTTATGAAAACAATACGAAAAGAACCTTCTGTTCGATACAGAAATATTTCCGAAGTTCTCGATGAACTTATACCCTTAGCTGAAAAATTAGGCATAAAAGTTAGGCCAAGCTATACCAAACAAAATAAAATGATGGGTATGTTTTTAATGTATCCAGAAGAACATAAAAAAGATTTTGTTTGCTTTGTTGAGAAATTTAGCAAAAATGTCAATGAGGACGGAGGAGTTCTACAAATAACAGAATCTGAAGGCCTTTTTACGTCTTAAAGTTAACATGTGTGCTTGTTATAAATTACGATAAAAACATTCTTTTAAGGCAGAAACAGGAAGGACTAAACGAAATCAATGTCCTTGCACAATTTTGGCCTTATCTCGCATCTTAAATGCTACCCTTTTATCACTCCAATTGGTCTGAGTCTTGCTACCTTTTTTGAAATTCCTGCTTTATGAACTACATCTACAACATTTGATATATCCTTATATGCCTCGGACATCTCCTCTGCAAGGGTTTCTCTTCCCGCAGACTTGACGATAATCCCCTTATCCTCCATCTCGCGCCATATGGAGCGGCCTTTTGCCCTCCGTATCGCCTGATGCCGTGACATCACCCTTCCGGCACCGTGACATGTAGAACCGAAGGTCTCTTTCATAGCTTTTTCAGTTCCGAGAAGCACAAAAGATACCCTTCCCATATCACCGGGGATCAAGACGGGCTGGCCAAGGTTTTTATAGACCTCTGGTAGTTCTGGATGTCCTGGAGGAAAAGCCCTTGTAGCACCTTTTCTATGAACTACGAGTTTCATTTTTTCCCCATTAACATTGTGCTCCTCTATCTTAGCGATATTATGTGCTACATCGTATATTAAAGTTATTCCGAGCTCTTTAGGTGGTATATTAAATACTCTCATAAAGGACTCTTTTGTCCAATGCATAATACACTGCCTGTTTGCCCATGCATAGTTAGCAGCAGCCCTCATGGCAGCAAGATAATCCTGAGCCTCAGGGCTTCCATAAGGGGCACAGGCAAGCTCTTTATCAGGCAACTCGATCTTATATTTTACTGCAGCTCTTTCCATGACCTCGAGAAAATCAGTGCAAACCTGATGTCCAAATCCACGAGAACCTGTATGGATCATTACCGTAATCTGATTTTTAAAAAGACCAAGGCTATTTGCAGCCCTCTCATCATAGATCTCATCAATATACTGAACCTCGAGAAAGTGATTGCCAGAGCCTAACGTACCCTGCTGTGCCCTACCTCTCTCATATGCCTTCTGGCTTATCAGAGATGGATCTGCACCTTCGATATAACCTCCTGATTCTATTTTTGTTAAATCATCCACTGTCCCGAACCCCTGGTCAACAGCCCAGCGCGCACCCTTGAGAAGGAGCTCCGTTTCATCTTCAGGGCCGAGACGTATTCTGCCCTTTGAACCAACTCCTGATGGAATTTCATTATAGAGGACATTAACTAAGTCCTTTATTCTCGGAAGGACATTATCCTTCTTTAAATTGCTTTTTAAGAGGCGTACTCCACAATTGATATCATAGCCAACACCCCCAGGTGATACAATCCCTTCCTTGAGATCAAAGGCAGCAACTCCGCCGATTGCAAATCCATATCCAGTATGCACATCAGGCATTGCAAAAGATGCACCGACAATTCCTGGTAACGTAGCGACATTTGCTACCTGATCTATGGACTGGTTCTCGAGTTCCTTCTCAAGAAGGTCATCAACATAGATAATGCCCTTAACCCTCATGCCCGTCTTATAATCCGGTGGTACCTCTATCTTTGTTTCATCAATCCTGCGAATCTTTTCTAAGCTCATGAGAACCCTTTA
>CAZXCW010000244.1:0-3055 GCA_964639385.1 uncultured Nitrospiraceae bacterium | reverse complement strand
TCCAGGCGAGGTATTAAAGCTCTGTGGCGAGTGGCATACCCATCCACAGTATGGAGAGCAGTTTAAGATATTCTCTTATGAATCAGTTGTTCCAGCTACGGTTAAAGGAATAGAGAAATACCTTGGCTCAGGATTGATTAAAGGCATTGGACCTGTCATGTCAAAGCGGCTTGTATCAAAGTTCGGGGTCGATACCCTCACTGTCATTGAAACAAACATCCAGAGATTGCGAGAGGTTGAGGGTATAGGAGACAAAAGAATTGATATGATTCAGAAGGCATGGGAAGAGCAAAAGGAGATTCGGGAAGTGATGATCTTTCTTCAGGGACAGGGAGTAAGTCCAACCTATGCAGCAAAGATTTACAAACAATACGGAAAAGACTCTATAAAAATAGTTCAGGAAAATCCCTACAGGCTTGCCACAGATATATTCGGGATTGGATTTCTCACAGCCGATAGGATAGCAGAGAAAATCGGTATCCCTAAAGACTCACAGAAGAGAGCTGAGTCAGGTATTCTTTATGTGCTCCAGCAACTGTCAGAGGAAGGTCATGTCTACTATCCTTATGAACCCTTGATTGAAGAATGCAGAAAGATCCTAAAGGTAGAAAGGGATACCATAGTAAAGGCATTCGGTAAGATCGCCTTAGAGAAAAAGATAATAATCGAAGACCTGAATAGAGAGGATGTCAGCGAGAATAATAAAGCAGTTTATCTTTCCAAATTTCATATCTCCGAGGTGAGCGTTGCCAGGAACTTAAGTGCCATACTCTCTTTTCCTAAATTGTTGAGAGCTTTTGACAGAGATAAGGCAATTGAATGGGTACAAAAGGAATTGAAGATAACCTTTGCAGAGAAACAGATCCAGGCAGTAAAGGAGTCCATAGACAAGAAGGCATTGATAATCACGGGAGGCCCTGGTACAGGGAAGACAACAATAATTAATGCAATCATAAAAATTTACAGGAGGTTAGGGCAGAAGTTCCTTCTTGCTGCGCCCACAGGCAGGGCTGCAAAGAGAATGTCTGAGGCTACAGGATATGAGGCTAAGACCCTGCACAGGCTTCTGGAATACAGTCCTAAAGAGGGAAGATTCAAAAGGGATGATGATAAACCTCTGGAAGCAGATCTGATAGTGATTGATGAGACATCAATGGTGGATACGATACTGATGCACCATTTTCTTAAGGCTGTGCCTAAAGAGGCAACCTTGATTCTGGTAGGGGATGTGGATCAGCTACCTTCGGTAGGTCCTGGAAATGTGCTCAGAGACATTATTGATTCAGGCTTTATACCGACCATAAGACTCAATGAGATCTTCAGGCAGTCTAAAGAGAGCCTGATTATTGTTAATGCCTATAGGGTTAACAATGGAAAGATGCCGATATTCAGTCAGAACAATCAACAGGATTTCTACTTCTTCGAGATTGAAGACCCGGAGAAGGTATTGGAAAAGGTTATTCAACTCTGCAAGGATAAGATTCCTGCAAGGTTTGGTTATAACCCTGTTGATGATATACAGGTTATCACACCAATGCACAAAGGTATTATTGGAGCATCCAATCTAAATACGGAATTACAGAGACTATTGAATCCATCAAAAGACGAACTCATACGTGGCGGGAAGGAATTGAAGCTGGGAGATAAGGTCATGCAGATAAGGAACAACTATGACAAAGATGTATATAACGGTGACATTGGCAGGATTATCAAAATAGACCGTGAGTTTCAAGAAGTAACAGTGGATTATGATGGAAAACCTGTTTCATATGAATATCCTGAACTTGATGAAATAACCCTGTCATATGCAATCTCTGTCCATAAATCACAGGGAAGTGAATATCCCGTTATCGTAATGCCTGTTTTAACCCAGCACTACGTGCTCCTTCAGAGAAATCTCCTCTATACAGGTATAACCAGAGGAAAGAAGATGGTTGTACTGGTTGGAACCAAAAAGGCAATTGCAATAGCTATCAGAAATAACAAGCCGCAGAAGCGATATACCCTATTAAAGGATAGATTGTCTACGACTCGTAGAACTGTCCATAAAACAGCTTGATATCACCACAGGGTTCAGAATACAGATTTGAGTGCCAGAACCCTTATCTTGGTATTTCTTGACAGGCTGTTGAAAAAGTCCCAACATGGACAGTTTATCGCTTTAACTTTTTTGTTCAATAATTTCACATCTATTTTTAGGTAAGATAGAGAGCATATGATCAAGGAACAATTAGAAAAGAGAATTATAGGCACGAAAATGTCAGTATTACTGGCTTCAATTTATGATAAGGCAGCAAGGATGGTAATTGATAGTTATTATATTCCAACAGCCGAAGAGGTAATTGCTTTACTAAGTCAAATAAAGACCAGTTCTCCTGAGGCGGACAGAAGAATTCTCGATCTTGGAACAGGGCCGGGATATCTTCTCATTGAAATAGCAAAAAGAGTTCATAATTTTCAAATAGACGGGATTGATCCACTTCTAAAATCAATAAAGATAGCCAGAAAAAATGCTATGAGAGCAGGTGTTGGAGATAGAATACATTTTGAAGTAGGAGATGCAAATAAATTACGGTTTAAGGAAAACTCATATGATATGATTGTCAGCACAGGGGCGTTTCATGAGCTAAAAAATCCAATAGAAGTTTTAAATGAGTGTTATAGGGTTTTAAAACCAGGTGGAGAAGTATTTATTCATGATCCAGCCAGAGTTTCTGCAGGAGTAGATAAAAAGAAATGGATGGATTCGTTAAACTTTTTGGAGAAAATAACTTATAGACTGTTCTCTTTATTCAGAAAATTCAAACCACCCCAGACCTATTCTCAAAAAGAGGCTGAAGAAATGATCGTCGCTACAAAATTCAAACAATATCATATTGAAGAACATTTGATTAAGGGAACAAGGGAATTAAAAATCAAACTAAGAAAATAACTTTGCGATTACTATTGTTCATCTTTCGTTATCAAAGAAGATTCAAAATCACGAGTACAAAAAAGTCGTTAACCCAAATAATGCAGACATTGTTCAAAAATTTATTTAACTCAATGATTTATT
>CAZXCW010000243.1:0-3104 GCA_964639385.1 uncultured Nitrospiraceae bacterium | reverse complement strand
TATTCCCAATAAATCATCGAGTTAAATAAATTTTTGAACAATGTCTGCATTATTTAGGTTAAGTACCCTTTAATTTATGGAGTATCCTGCCGATATATCTGTTTATAGGATGTGACCTCGGAAGAAAGTTCATGGCAGGCTTTCTACGCATCCCGAGTTTTTTGATTTCCCGAAGGAGATTTTTGTTTTCATAGTCAAAAGCAAGTCCACCGTAAAAGGCTTCGATGGCCTCTTTTTTATTTCCTGCTGCGAGGTATGTCCTCCCAAGGTTTAGAAACAGAATGGGATAAAAGAACTCCTGGCCGAAAGGCGTTTTCTCCTTAAGTATCTCTATGGCCTTGGAACAGGTCTCAATTCCATAAGCGTAATTTTTATTTAAAATTGCTTCGAGGCAGCCATAATACGAAAGGAGAAAAGGTTCATCGGGTAACTGCTCAAGGCCAGTAGTAAGCAGTTTTAAGGCATCCTTAAAATTCTTTCTTTGGAGCAAAGTTTCTACTTCATAAAGGTAATCTGAAAGGGTCTTTTTCCCTTTCGTCTTTTCTGTTTTGAGTATATCAACAACCATCTCATGCTGCCTGAGCATAAGTTCTCCCAGGTTTTTATCAAAATCTTGATCGTTTAAGATATTTTTGTAGTCTATCTTTCTCGACGAAATTATCTCCCCTCCGAGATAAATTCTCGTTGTTATGAGATGCTTTTCTACCCCAAGGTCTTCTGTCAGCACAAGATATTTTTTCCCTCCAATAACCACGTTAGTAATCAGTTCCTTTTGTGGCCCCGACGTGGGTTTTATGTCATCTTCCTTTTTCATTCTTTCCATGGCTTATCTTGTACAAAAATAATAAATCCCTAAGGTTTTAATCTCAATTGTTCTAAATCAACATTATTCCTTTGCAGTTTTTTTAAATCCTGCGGTCTGAATATGCCCTTCTCGGTAATTATTGCAGTTACATATTTATGAGGGGTGACATCAAAGGCAATATTTTTTACATTTATACCGTCTGGCGCAATCTGGCATTTACCTAACACATGGGTGATCTCTTCAGCTTCCCTTTCTTCAATGGGGATACGCTCTCCTGAGGCAAGGGAGAAATCAATACTACTGAGAGGAGCAGCTACATAAAAGGGTATCTTGTGTTCTTTGCAGAGGACGGCCAGTGTATAAGTTCCAATCTTATTCGCTACATCGCCATTTCGTACTGTCCTATCGGTACCAACGATTACAAGATCAATCTTACCCATCTTCATAAAGGCACCTGCTGAGCTATCAGTAATGAGCGTAACAGGTATCCCTTCCTGCATCAGTTCCCATGCTGTAAGTCTTGCACCCTGAAGCACAGGTCTCGTCTCATCGACAAAGACTTCAAAATTCTTACCCTGCTCCTTTGCAACAAACATCGGTGCTGTTGCCGTACCATAACCGCCTGTTGCGAGGGACCCTGCATTGCAATGGGTAAGGATTGTACTGCCATCTTTTATAAACTCAGCTCCCCACCTGCCGATTGCTTTATTTGTCTCTATATCCTCTTTGAGTATCCTCTCTGCTTCTTCAATTAGGAGTTCTTTTAACCTATCTACTGGTTGATTCCTATTTCTAATCAATAAAGTTTTTATTCTCTCTACAGACCACTTTATATTTACTCCGGTAGGTCTTGTAGAAAGCATCTCATGAAAAATGAGCTCAATACTTTCGACAAACCTCTCAAAAATTTTCTCCTTTATGTCCTGTGCCCCCAGGGCTATACCCATGGCTGCGGCAATACCAATAGCAGGGGCCCCCCTTATCTTCATGGTTTTGATACACTTTGCAACTTCTCTATAGTCAGTACATTTAATAAAGGCAATTTCAAAAGGAAGCTTTGACTGGTCAAGGATGACTACTTTTCCAGTAATCCATTCTACTGGCTTGACCATATCAGGCTCTCAAAGGAACTAACGTGGTTACTACAAAGAATATCGTAAGTACAGCGAGCACAGCTACTGTCCCCCACGATATGACATTGTAGCTTCTTGAGTTTACATAGTCCCCCATGATCTTTTTATTATTAACAAGTGAGAGTGCATATATCAGGACAAATGGAAGGAGTATGCCATTAAGTACTGAAGATAGTATCATGAGAAATACAAGTGGGGCCCCCGGTATAAGTATTAAAAGTGCAGCAATAACAATCATAGAGGTATATATCCACATAAACTGTGGTGCTTCTTTAAAGGTTTTATTCATACCTCTTTCCCATCCCATTGCCTCGCAGATGTAGTAGGATGTTGCGAGGGGTACAATGATTGCGCCCAAAATGGCTGCATTGGCAAGACTGATAGCAAACATCAGAAAGGCGTAGTTTCCTGCAAGAGGCTTAAGGGCCAGCGCTGCCTCGTGCGCTTCATTTATCCTTATGCCTAGTGGAAAGAGTGTTGTTGCACATGTGACAATAATGAAGAATGATATGATATCTGTGATACCGCAGCCAATAAGCACATCAAATCTGGATGCCTTATATTCTTCTTTCCGTATCCCTTTCTCAGCAATAGATGATTGCAGATAAAACTGCATCCAGGGAGTAATTGTTGTTCCAATAATACCTATGCTTAATACGATAAATTCAGGGTTCCATTGCATATGCGGAATAAAAGTGCTCTTAAAGACCTCGGTCCAACTCGGTTTTGCCATAAAGCCTGAAAGAACATATCCAAAATACAAAAGACATGCAATGAGTAGTATTCGTTCAACGAACCTGTAACTGCCCTTTATAACTAAAATCCAGATGAGTAATGCGCCCAGAGGAACTATCAGATATTTACTAAAACCAAATATCTCCATGCTTGCAGCCCATCCTGCAAAATCTGCGACGGTTGTCCCGAAATTAGCTATGAAGAGGACGGTCATCATAAAGAATGTTGATCTGACACCATAGTTCTCTCTTATAAGATCTGATAGCCCCTTGCCTGTTATAGCCCCCATTCTTGCAACCATTTCTTGCACTACTACAAGTGCAGCTGTGGTAGGAATAAGTATCCACAAAAGAGTGTACCCGAAACGGGCGCCTGCTACGGAATAGGTCGTAATGCCGCTCGCGTCGTTGTCGATATTCGCGGTTATTATT
>CAZXCW010000242.1:0-3130 GCA_964639385.1 uncultured Nitrospiraceae bacterium | reverse complement strand
ACCCCGACTTTCAAAAACTTGACCCAAAAACTGTAATCACATAATGCAGATGTTGCGAAAAAATTTATTTTTCGATACCTAAGTGTGAGTTACTCACGAATTCAAATAAGAAAGGCAGGACATAGTATTTGAGCGGATTCTTTTGCTGATATTCCATTGAGAATATTTCTAATATCAAGAGGCAAAAGCCTCGGAGTCCCGACTTATCGGGACGAGAATGAGCGAAGATACTGTGTCCTGCCTGTATGTCATAAATTATAAATAATATAAGTTAAAAAATTTTTTGAACAATGTCTGCATTATTAGGGTTGACCTGAGAAGATAAAATGGTGATAATTCACCATATCATCGCAATATCATCTCATCGTGAGGGAAAGATTTTTATGGTGGACGAACATTCGTTCGATATTGTTAGCAGAGTCGATATCCAGGAAGTATCGAATGCAGTGCAACAGGCTGCGAAAGAAATAGGTCAGCGGTTTGACTTCAAGGGAAGCAAGAGCAGCATTGATCTTGATAGAGGTAAGGCTGAGATCACGCTCATCGCGGACGATAATTACAAACTGAACAGTCTGACGGATATCCTCAGGGGTAAGCTCGTGAAGAGAAATGTCTCTTTGAAATCCTTAAACTTCGGAAAGATAGAAAAAGCGGCAGGCGATACAGTAAGGCAGGTTGTAGTCCTCCAACAGGGTTTACCTGCTGAAAAGGCCAAGGATATTGTGAAGCTTATCAAGGATATGAAACTCAAGATCCAGTCTGAAATCCAGAAAGACCAGGTGCGTGTCAGGGCGAAGAAGATAGACGATCTCCAGTCAGTCATAAAGATGCTGAAGGAAAAAGATTTCGATTTTTATATCGAATTTGCTAATTACAGATGAGAGACCCTATCGTAGCCGTTCCTGCCGCCCAGCTCGTTGCGCTCTCCGGCATTGACAGTAAACCGACATAGAAAATATGGGAAGTGGAACCTGTCTAAAAACTTACAACACAACGCAACATGTCATGCTGAACTCGTTTCAGCATCTAAAGAAATCAATGGGTTAGAAGACCCTGAAATAAATTCAGGGTGACAAATAACGAGTTTTTAGACAGGCTCAGTGTCCCTCTACCTTTTGTCCCTCAAGCTGAACATTTGAGCCTTGATTTTGATATAATTAAAACACTATGAATAGAGAAAATCTTGTCAGGATTATAAAGGAGATTCTTCAAAGCTCAGGGATAAAGAAGGCATTCTTTTTGGCAGTTTTGCGAGGAACGAAAAAAAATATCATGATATAGACATTGCCATAAAACCTTCCAAAGATTTTTCACTGCTGGACTTGGCCCATCTTGAAAATGTCCTGGAAGATAAGACGAATAAAAAATTCGACATCGGCACCATCGATAGTATTCACCCACTTGTCAAAAAATATGTGAAAAAAGATTTGATAGCATTGCTATGAAAGAAGACTTATCTATGTTTCCCACATTTTCACCGCCATCGCCAACATCAAAGAATTCACTGGGAGAATGAACAAAAAAGACTTCTTCAAAAATAAGATGGCAGAACATGCTGTCGTGAGAAATATCGAAGTCATAGGGGAAGCAAGCAAACACCTTTCAGCCAAAACTATCCAATAAAAACAAGAGTCGTTTAAAGTCATTGATAGACCTAATACCCGATATAGATAATTACAAAATTGCTTCAAAAAATGAAGATAGTGACTTATTAAGATGTGCGTAATAGTATTGACTTCAGCCAGTGTGTTGTTCCCGCTTGTCGGGAATCCTTCTTACTGCGAAGAAAGATGCTTGACAAGCCAGCATGACAAAGTAAAAGCACTCAATTCTATGTCCACACTATTATGAGAACCCTAATAACATAGGGAAGTAATTGCGAAAATATCTTTTTACCCAACAGTTTGAAAAATCCTTTGCAAGGTTGCCGGAAGATATTACAATACTCTTTGAAAAGAAATTATCACTCTTTTTGCAAGACATTTTTCATCCATCTTTTAGAACCAAAAAAATTGAAGGGTTTAAAAATCCATTCATCTGGGAATCATCATTGACCATGAACTACAGGTTTACATTTGAAATGGATAAAGAAGGCAAAATTATTTTTCGCAACATTGGAACACACGCCATTTTAGGAAGGAAGAAGGTTTAGCGAGTCTTTTTAGGAGTGGTTAACTCTTTTTTCCGTTTCTTTAGATAAGAAATGCCCTCTTCTGCTGATGAAAATACCTTTGATACCTTACCCTTTTTAATATCTCCTTCAGCGATTTTTTCAGCCTCCTGCCATTCTTTAGTCCAGAACCATGCCTGGTCTGCATCTATTAATTTCTTGGCTTTCACAACAAGTTTATCATCAACAAACTCAAAATCAAGGTAATCCCCGGTGGATATGCTTAGTCTCTCCATCACTTCCTTGGGTATTCTTACCTGACCCCCTGGACTTACTTTTACAATCGACATAAGTTTAATTTAAACAATTACACATGTTTTGTCAAATATAATAATCTTAAGAATTCCTATTTTGTGAAACTATACTTCCCTTTTCCTTTAAATTCCAGAATTCCCTTGTCCCTCAGAATCTGTAATTGCTGACGGATTTTAGGGCGGATGTGTTTGTTTTCAGGATGAAGCTTTTGAAGTTGCTCGTCAAACGCATATACTTCATCCAAAGTGAAATCTGTCTTGCCAAGTTCTCTCACAACTTTTAAAACATCTGCTGTCCATCCCCTTGCATCATATCTTTTTTCTAATAGAAATCGGAATCTTTTGTAACACTCTCTAACCAGCTCAGGACTGGTAGCTTTCTTTTCTTTTATAATTGGTATTTTCCCATCAATGGGAATCTCTCTTAAGACAATATTGCATCCCTCCCAACCTGCCCTTCGAGCACTTAATGAGAGGGGCTTGCGTGGCTCTATACAGGATAACGATAAGAAATACCGAGGAACTATTAATAAGTTCTCGGCACAATAATTTTGTGAGTTGTAGTGGAGAAGAAACAGGTTTGGGGTTTTATTCCTTTTATTTGATCAATGATCGATCACGAGATGATCTCAGGATATTTTCAACTGCTACTTCCCTGAAATAGAGATAGAACTCCCAAAAAGACTAAAACCCTTTCTGGTTTAAA
>CAZXCW010000241.1:0-3133 GCA_964639385.1 uncultured Nitrospiraceae bacterium | reverse complement strand
AGGTATCGAAAAATAAATTTTTTCACAACATCTGCATTATATAAATGCATTTTTTGAGTAAAATGGAAAACAATGAAAATAAAAGAAGAGAAAGAGGACTTCGGAAAAGAAAAAAGTTCTTATTTATTCTCCTGTCCATCCTTCTTTTTTTATTCGTAGGATTTTTTCTCCTCATTCAAACTCCGGTCTTCATCAATCTCCTGGGTTCAGTTTTGGGACCGAAGTTTGGTTACAAGATAAGTGTACAGAACTTTTCCTTTTCTCCTGGGCTGAAAGGGAAAATCTCAAATCTGGAGATTACGAGATTAAAAGATGGAGTTTTGTCCTTTGTTAGTCCTCATGTTGATTTTAAAGGGAAAATAAGCATGCCTCTAAAAGGAGAGGTAGAAGAGATTACATTAACAAAGCCAAAACTGATATTTCGATATGAAAAAAAGGGGAAACTTGACCTATCCTTTATTAAAAAGCTTCCTCCTGTCCATCTACTAACCATTCAGAAGGGAGAGTTTGAGCTTTCTTTTGCCTCTTCTCCTCAGGTTATCAAACTGTCAGAGATAGCTCTCCAGATAAAAGATTTTTCACCCCAAAGGGGAGGAACTATGAACTTTCAGAGTACTCTCCACATCCTTTCAAATAACAGTGGAGGCATGGAAGGGGTTGGACGGGTTAAGGGTTATTTAAATCTCGTGAGCCTTTTCCCAAGACCCTCTGGAAAGGGTTTTGTAGAATTTCATATAGATTCAGGTTCTTATCATTCTGCTTCCTTCCAGAACCTGATACTCAAAATTCCTGTAAATATAGAAAAAGAAAAGGTAGTTATAGATTTAGCCTCTTTGAATTTGGATGACTTAACTTATAAAATTGAACACAAGAATACTACCTTAAGAGATTTGAGATTTCAGACTTCTTTCCAATATGATCTCAAATCAGATGAAATAAACTCCCGCATTATAGAAGGTAAAGTATCGAATTTAGGAATCGTAAAGGGCTCTTTCGGAGGAACCCTTCGCGGCGTTTTCCCATGGAAAGCATCCATTAATGCTACCTCCGTAGATTTTGCAGAGATTTTCTCTATTGTTAAACCCTTTTTATCTCAGGAGTACCAAAAATGGTTTATCAGAGGGAAAGGGGATACAGAAGCCCATTTGGAAGGAAATTATTCAGAACAAAGGCTTTCCTGGACTGGGGATGTTATCTTACACCTCAGGCAAGGGGAGTTTAGCTCATCAGACGGAACCAAGGCGGGTCAGGGAATAACAGGAAAGGTAATACTGAAAATTCACTCTCTCCCTTCGAATAAAAATATTAACTTTGAGCTTTCCTCAGAGCTTGGGGACGGAGAGTTTCTCTACGGGAAATTCTATAAGGATTTCTCAGGAGAAAAGGCTAAGTTTTTTGCACAGGGCAATTTTTTTTTGGGCTCTCCAAGACTCCTCGAATTCCAGGGAAAGGTTGATTTATTCGGGACGGGTGACTATTACTTTTCATGTCTTATCCAGAGGGATAAATCTTTTTTCCACTTAAAAGCCGAAAAGATCTCTCACAAAAGAATACTATCCCTTTTTAGAGATTATCTGAGCCAGAATTTTCCCTCCTTAAAAGGTCTCCAGCTTGAAGGAGATTCTGATATAAATATCAAAGCAGTCATAGAAGTAAAAGCAGTTACTGTGGAAGGAATAATCGAAATAAAGAATGCCTCTATAAAGATTCCTGACAGGTCCTTCTATATAGACCAGATAGACCTGATGCTGCCCTTCGATCTATTTTATCCTTCTGCATCTGGTCTATCTATTAAAGAAGGTGGTAAAAGAAAAGGATTTTTAAAGATTAAGATCTTAGAAAAAGACAAAATAAGGTTAGAAAATCTAACTATTCCCCTAATCCTCTCACAGAATATCCTGCAAGTTCCTGAAGATATAAAGATATCTCTCCTTGGAGGAAAGATGAAAGTCACAGGTTTTAAAGGAAATGATATCCTTTCGGCTTCGAGATTATTTAATTTTGGCTTAGAGGTGAAAGAAATGGATCTGAGGTTATTAAGTCAGAGTTTGGCTGGAATGGATTTCCCGACTATTCTGAATGCATATTTCCCAACAATAAAATACCAAGAAGGGACATTGTCTGCTCAGGGAAAGGCAGTGGTAAAGATTTTCGGCGGAGAGGTAGAAGCAATGAATCTTTCAGTTAGGGATCTATTTTCACGATCCCGGAAGATTAGTAGTGACCTTAATTTTAAAGGGATAAACTTGGAAAAAGTTACTGAAAAGATTAAGATAGGCAATATGACAGGAGTTATACTGGGTTCCATTAAAAATCTGGAAATAGAGTATGGCCAGCCTTCTCGCTTCGTTCTTGATGTAGAATCAGTTAAAACGAAAGGAGTTAAACAGAGGATTAGTGTGGATGCTGTCCAGAATATCTCGATTCTGGGTACCGGATCTGGGGGCATAACTAAAATCCTGAGTTCAGGAATAAGAAGGTTTTTCAAAGAATATCCTTATAGCCAGATAGGCATAATATGCACTTTAGAAAATGATAAATTTTCTGTCAGGGGAAAGATTCACGAAGGAGGCACAGAATACTTGGTCCGCCGAGCCTTCCTTCGAGGTATAGATGTAGTAAACCAAAATCCCCAAAATGTGATAAGCTTTAAAGACATGCAAGAGAGAGTTAGAAGAATATTTCAGGCCAAGTAAAATTATGTACCCAAATAATGCAGATATTGTCCAAAAATTTATTTAACTCGATGAATTATTGGGATATCTTTATTCGTTATATCCATAAATATATTCCTAGTAACCATCAGTTAAAGGTACACTATAGGTATCGAAAAATAAATTTTTTCACAACACCTGCATTATATATGCATTTTTGAGTGTATTTAGGAGGACAACATGAAAAGGGTATTTAGATTCTTAAACGTGTATCTGATTATCTTCATAGCTTCATGCGTTACAGTGAATATATACTTTCCTGCAGCTGCGGTTCAGAAGGCAGCGGATAAAATTGTAGAAGATGTGCGGAAAACAGAAAAGAAAGAAGAGCAGAAACCCGAAGAGAAACAAAAACTTAATCAACTATTTCAGGAATTAAAAGACCTAAGCTGGGGACCTAAAGAGGTGTACGCCCAGAT
>CAZXCW010000240.1:0-3142 GCA_964639385.1 uncultured Nitrospiraceae bacterium | reverse complement strand
CAGTATATGTTGGCATATTGCCTACATCAATATTCTGAGAATAATTATTAGAAGAATTACCATAATAAACAATGTAACCAGCGAGGTCAGTAAGAGGTGCCCCGTCAGCATTTGTGGTTGGGGCATCCCAGGAGAGTGTGGCAGTACTTGAGAAGGCAGCAGGTGAATTTAAAGAGAACATCATGGTGAATAGAATATAAAAGAAAAAAAGATTTCTGTTTTTCATTGCTCCCACTTTTTCTCCTTCATCTTTCTTTAGCCCTTTTCCATTCAATAAAAAACCGCCAGAGATTTAACCTCTGGCGGCTCGGCGGACATTTGACAATCTGCCATTAGTCCCGTTGCTCTGCGTCCCAGGGTTTCCCCTGGTTTGCTCTGAGCAGAGGAGATTTTAACTACAGTTTAAGAGGAGAATTAGTTGATAAGCCGTGATGAGAATCACAATGTGATTTATTTAACGATTTCTATTCGAAATATTGCATTGCGACGCAATATTTAAGAATCACACTTTCAGGAAGAAGCAAACCGAAAACCTTTCTTCCTTGTCTTCATAGACAAAGTTTAATATAATCGTGAAGATTACAGGTCAAGTAATATTTTCCTATAATCTTTGACTTATTTGGTTTTTGTATTGAATCCTAATTTGGTAAGAACAAGCTATATAATAAAATTGGTATAATAAATTGTATAAAGATTAGGAAGGGGGTGAAATATAAAATGTTCGGAACGCAGGGTCTAATTCTTATCTTGGTAATAGTCGTTGTTCTTTTTGGTGGAAAAAAATTGCCTGAGCTTGGCAAGGGTATAGGACAGGCAATCGGGGGGTTAAAAAGGGGGATGTCTAAACCTGATGAAGTAGAAGCACCAAAGAAGGATGTATCTACAGAAGAAAAGACAGAGAAAAAAGAAGGTGAATAGATAGCAATTTCAATGATAAATCTTTCTCCTTAAAGGATAAGATCTTTAGGCCAAAATAGATAAAAACTCAATCATTTTTTTCTTTTCTTCCCTTTTCTTTTCAGTGTATAAGTGTATAATAGACAAGTAGGTTGCCCCTACAATGATTATCCCTCTTCCCATGAATGCCATCAGCCTAAAACAACTTTTGTCATTGTTTTACCATAAGCTATAAGCAAAGCTAAGGCTCCTAATATTAAGGCAATTTTTTGATATTTATTCATATGTGTATATCCTTGCCTGTTCTTTGTAACATGGATTTAGGGCTTTACTATCCCGTATAGGATTGTGTCTAAGTACAAAGGGCATAATTGCTATCATTGATGTCTTACCTCATATACTGCCACTTCTCGACCAGTAGGGATAGTGGTATTCGAAAGGCTCTTGGTAACCTTGCTTCTCAAACTATATTATCTTTAAATCTTTCTGACATTGTTGTAATAACTTTATACTGAATCCTTCCTGAAGTCTGTATTGAAAAATTCTGATAAACGGTGTTAACTACAAACAGTAATAAATATGACGATTCGTTCAGAGATAAATAAGAAGAAGAGTAAAATTATATGTAAGAGGAAATGTTTATGATACCCATTCGTAATTTTGGAATGCTATGGGAACGCAAATATATCTATTATGGCAGGCAAGGAGTGAAGGGAAGTTTGCTTGGTTATAACAGTCGCATCAAAAAAGTAGATTTTCGAGATCAAATCGGCGTATATGTTCTTTATGATAAGGATATGTATCCTGTTTATGTAGGACAAACGGGAATCGGCTCGCAAAAATTATTTGATAGATTGAAACAGCATGAAATAGATCACTTGTGGAATAGATGGGATTATTTTAGTTGGTTCGGTTTTAGTGAAGTTACTCGAAGCGGTTCTCTCTCTATATTTGATAAGTCCAGTCGTAAGGTGACAGTGAAAATAGAAGAAGCATTGAATGAAATAGAGGGAGTATTAATTATGAGTCTTGAACCTAAGTTGAATAAACAGGGAGCTAAGTTTCCCAAGGTTGAAGAGTTCTATCAGGAATATCATGAAGAAGTAGAAGAGACGACTAATGAAGATTTATATGACAAACAAGAGGAAATATCGTCAAAGATTGAAAAAGTATTAAAAATATTGAGTAAGCATAAAAAATAATGTTAGATGTATAGATCGGAGAGAATCACTCAATGATCGAGGGGCAAAGATTTAGTCTCATATATCTTGAAAGAAAAGAACCTGTTCGAGATAGTCAGCGATTTAGAAATAGGTTATCAGCCTATTATTGGGAATATCTTTACAAAAAATTTGATAAAGCAATAGTAAAAATTATACAAAAAGAAACAGGGGCTGAAATACCTTTCACAGGAAGCAGTTACAGTGTGAGTGATTTTTTTAAAAAGAACGAATTTAGAGATATTCTTGATTCAATTACTTTTATATATCGTGCGGTACTTGTTTCGGGATGGAAACAAAACGCTGAACATTGGAAACAATTTGTAGAGAGAGCTATGAAAGAAGAGAACTTGGGTTATCGTTTAGATGCACATTGTGGAGTTCATTATTTGGTTGATGAAGAGTTTGAAAGAAATCGTTTTTCTACATTAAGTATTTTAGACGACCCAAAATATAGCGGTGTGCGTGCTGCTTATGAAGACTCTTATCGTTATATGGATAATTACCCTATTGATACTAAGGCAGCAGTACGATCGATTTTTGAATCAATTGAGATCCTCGTAAAGCAGATGGTTGAGACAAAAAATCTAAATAGATGGATTGTAGAAAATACCCTTAAAGAAAAATGTATCAAACTTTATGACAGTGACCCAATTGCTGCGAAAGTTATGTCAGAAATGTTTAGTGGATTTGCTCATTGGGTAGATGGTTTGCATAACTATCGTCACGGACAAGCAGAAGAAGAACCAGTATCTCCTTCTGAAGATTTTACTGTTTATGCCTTAAGCAGTGGCAGTGCATTCTTACGACTGCTAATTGGCATTAACAGCAAAATAAATAAAATCTAACCATTGCGTGTACAGTGGACGAGTGCCACAGGGCACTTTTTCAGTTGAGCAGTGGTTTAAGATTTCTAAATCATTTTCATGCTCTTTAACGTTCTCCACATTAATTCTTCGCCTTTGAATTAGGATCATGTCCCTCAAATAGTTGAAGTAAGTAAGCGACTCGATTAAAATGATTTG
>CAZXCW010000239.1:0-3149 GCA_964639385.1 uncultured Nitrospiraceae bacterium | reverse complement strand
ATTGCAAAGTACATCCATAAAGATCCTGCGATAATAACCAGATATTTGCATGAAGAAGAACAATTGAAGGAAGGTGTAGAAAAAGTAATTAAAATGATGCGAGAAAGAAGATAAAATGTCAATAGGCAAGTCTGACCCTATTTTATATTTTATTATCTGCCTCAACAGCCGGAGGGGCATTATTAAATGAGAAGGACAGAGGTAGTGGTGCCGCAATCGGATTTGCAGTAGGCTTGGTAGGTTTACTTTTGCATAATATGTCTAAACCGTCATTCGGAATTGATGTGCGATGCTGGAACTGTTCTTCAAATTATAAGATTCATAATTATGGAAAATTCCGTTGTGGAGTCTGCAATGCTATTTCTTTTTTGCAGCCATCGCAGATACTGGGCTACAATAATTCTGTAATTTAACAAGCAGATTGGGGCGAGAGGGGATAGTCTCAGGGGTTTTTGTCGAAGGTAAGTGCCCCGCCGTCTTACCCTTGTAGTTCGGCCACCGATACGAGATGAAAATCTGTACCTATACGTTAAGAAACGACACCGGCTTTGCTCCGGATCCCTTTCATGGGTGCTGCACACTCGCTGCGTGCACCCCGAATCACATGGGCGCAAAACTGGTCACAGACGACTGGATAGCTGGCTTCTTCACCGATGTTGAAACCCCTTGTCTGGTCTATGCGATGCGGGTCGAGGAAGTGATGGGATATGACAGTTACTATTGGGACAGCCGCTTTCAGCGGAAGAAGCCCCGCATGGACGGGCTGCCAGAAGACAGGTGTGGCGACAACATTTACCACTTGGACACTTCAGGCAAGTGGCTTCGAGACAAGGGGCCCCACCACCAAGATGATCGGACCTTTGAGCAGGATACGCGACACGCAATTGTATACATTGGCAGCGTTTTCGCCTACTTCGGGAGCAATGCTTACAAGAATCCCCTTCCTGACGAATTGCGAGCGGTCTTGAAGAATGGGCGAGGAATTAAGTACACCAAGGAGTCGGAGCCACTTTTTTCTCCCTTCCTGCATTGGCTGGAGGCGCTGCCGAACGGGATTCACGGTCATCCTCGAAACGGTGAATGGACTGGTGTTGTCCATCATGCATTGACAAAGAAATCAGAAGCAGAAAATCTCATACAGCACCTCCTAAAGGTTAAGATTGGTTTCTTTCCTTTGAGCATACCGCAAAACGATATGCTCAGGAAGTGCCCCCATATGATTATCAGGTGGAGCAAAGAGCTCTATCTTTTTCTACTAATGATAATCAGGGCCTTCTTGATTATAGATGTTGAGCTTCGCTAATATTTGTTCTGGAGAGATTAAATGTCATTCACTTTGGATCAAATTTTGCCTTGGGGACGTTCTTACGAGGAATATATTTCTATGTTTTCTCTCAGCAAGTATGATCTTAATCTTAATATCTTGGGTTGCGCAGATGGCCCCTCAAGTTTTAATTCCGGTTTAACAAAAGGTGGAGGACGGATAATCTCGGCGGACCCTTTATATCAATATACCAAGGAGCAAATTGCTCAGCGGATAAAAGACACACAAAATGAGGTGCTCAATCAGACTCGAAAAAATGAAAGTGAATTTGTATGGTCCACTATCCATTCTATAGAGGAATTAGGTCGAATTCGTATGTCTGCCATGCAAGAGTTCCTCAGCGACTATGATGAAGGGCTGGAAGAAGGTCGTTATGTGCCTGAATCTCTACCGTCTCTTTCATTTGTTGATAAACAATTTCAATTAGCCTTGTGTTCTCATTTTCTATTTTTATACAGTGAACATCTCAACTTGGACTTTCACATAAATTCTGTTCATGAAATGTGCCGAGTGGCTCATGAAGTTCGGATATTTCCATTATTGAAACTCGGCTCAAAGCCTTCACCATATGTCGAGCCAGTTATAAAGAACGCAGAGAAAATGGGGTATAGAGCAGAAATCGTGAGAGTGGATTATGAGTTCCAGCGAGGTGGGAATAAGATGTTGAAAATACGCAGAACCTAACCCTTCCTTCCTGTAACTCGCACCCTTTAACTTGTTATAATGATAGCAACTACAGACGGAAATATTTAAAGGAAACTGCGATCTCATCTATCATATGGAGATGAGGATGCCTTGGTGACATGTAAAAAAATAATGTTATAGTAAAACTGTTGAGGATTGTATCAAAATGAAGAAGACAAAGGATTACAAACAAATACGTTTTTCATCAGATGTCATCCGCGAAGCACTCCAAGCGTTTCGTTCATTGCAAGGGCCTAATGCCGGAGAGAAGTGGCGTCACTATATGTCAGTTCAACTTGGCGACTCCGATTGGCATCATGACTCCGAGGACGAGTTCTTCGCTGACTATAGGCAATCTAAAAGCGGAGCTGTATTCGAAGAGGCAACAGGTGACTACCAGTTTCGTCTCCAGGCATTTACTGACTCCGTAGAGGCTCTATTGGTGCGCCTGAACGAGGTAAGATCGAAGCTGTGTTTGAAGTATTCGAGAAGAATGCTGGAGCATGTCGCCTGCCTGATCCCCCTAAGGTAAAACCCCCAGAACCTAGGATCTTCATTGGACATGGACGCAACACGCTTTGGCGCGACCTGAAGGATCACCTACAAGACAAGCATGGCTACTCTGTCGAGGCGTATGAAATTGGGGCTAGAGCAGGCCATACAATCAGAGATATTCTTGAAGACATGCTTTCTAAGAGTTCATTCGCTCTACTTATCATGACTGGAGAAGACGAGACGCCAGAAGGCGATCTTCGCGCTCGGCAGAACGTTGTGCACGAAGCTGGCTTGTTTCAGGGAAAGCTTGGCTTCAGTCGAGCAATTGTGCTCCTTGAAGAAGGTACAGAGGAGTTCTCAAATATACATGGTATAGAGCAAATCCGATTTTCTAAAGGTAATATCAAGGAAACTTATGGCGAGATACTGGCGACATTGAAGCGGGAATTCGGATAGGCCCGGCCTACCATGGCAATGCAACGGATGCTTTGCGCTCTTGATTTGCATCGTTATACAGTTTTCTTGTAAATCCTCACTTCTTTCAATCCATCGATACGATTAGTAGTAGATACTATGATAGATTGTTAGCCCCCTTTATAGTAAACTTGCTAAACACAAAATAAAAGGAGGCTAACAATGAGAAAAG
>CAZXCW010000238.1:0-3272 GCA_964639385.1 uncultured Nitrospiraceae bacterium | reverse complement strand
TTGTTGACTATCGGCAAAAGAAACCGCTCAAATACTATACCCTGCCTATCTCTACGAATATTTATGAATAAAGGTACACTAAGGTATCGGAAAATAAATTTTTTCACAACATCTGCATTATGTAAATGCATTTTTCGGGCTAAGCCCATTGTTAAATAATAAAGAGGCAAAAGTATACTTAGAAAGATTTGACTTAGAGTAAATTTTTAAGGTATTTTTCACTATGGATTTTCACAATAAACTCTATGCTATTTTAGTTTTGTCCGCTTTTACACTGTTGCTTAATTTACCATTCGGCTATGCCAGGGCAAAGACAAGAAAATATTCATTCCGCTGGTTTCTGTACATACATGTCCCTATACCTCTTATTTTTATTGCGAGGACCATTTCCCATATCCACATAAAATTTGTACCAATCTTTGCACTTGCCGCAGTAATTGGGCAGATATTAGGTGGTAAGCTGGAGCTTTAACCCTTGCTGGCAAATATCATAGTTAAACCAGGTAAGGTAGAACCCTGCGAGGTAAAGACTCCAGAGCCTTCTGACGGAGAAATTCTTGTAAAGATAAAGGCTTCTCTTACCTGTGGGACTGATTTAAAGGCGTTCCTCAGGGGTCATCCTTTGATTCCTATGCCTGGATTATTTGGTCACGAATTCTCTGGTGTAATAGCAGAAGTAGGAAAGGGGTTAAAAAAGTTTAAACCTGGCGATGAGGTTATGGCTGTCCATACAGCGCCTTGCCTCAAATGCACATTTTGCAAAAAAGTATCCTATAACCTATGCGAATATATCATGCATACAAAAGTTCTCGGAGCATTCGCAGAATATATCTTGTTACCATCACATATTGTAAGACAGAATGTATTTCATAAGCCAAAGAACCTAACTTTCGAAGAGGCTGCATTCCTTGAACCCTTATCATGTGTAGTGCATTCAGTTGAGCCCCTTGGCATAAAGAAAGGAGACAACGCACTCATTATAGGCGCAGGGCCAATAGGCCTTCTTCATCTTCTCCTTTTAAAAGGAAAAGGAGCAAAGGTAGCTGTGATAGATATTAGAAAAGAACGACTCAAAACAGCGAAGAGATTAGGTGCAGACCTTATATTGAGAACTATACATCCACTCTCCCTTGGACCCCTCCCATCAAGGGAGGGGAATAATGTGGGTGAGGGTAGGGGTGAGGGGTATTTCCATGTGATGAAATTCACTGATGGTATTGGCTTTGATTATGTTTTCGAGTGCACAGGGAAACCAGAGGTCTGGGAGGCAGCAGTGAAATATGTGCGAAAGGGAGGAATAGTTATCCTCTTTGGGGGTTGCAAATCAGGCACAACAGTAAATTATGATACAGGAAGAATCCACTATGGTGAAATAACTTTAAAAGGCGTTTTTCACTATACACCATCTGATGTGAAGAAGGCATATAGGCTTCTCTGTGAAAGAAAACTTGGGGTTTCAAGGCTCATATCTGGTAGTTATCAACTTAAGCATACACAAAAAGCCTTTGGTAAATTAGCAAAAGGTATAGGAATTAAATATGCAATCATACCCTGAGTTTATTCCAGTAACCATTGATAAAAGCCACATAATCACTATTGGCGAGAGATTATACACTGAAAGCATTGAATTTGTGAGAGAGCTCGTCAATAATGCCTATGATGCAGATGCTACTTTAGTTGAAGTTATTGTAGTAGAGGATAGAATAGAAATAAGGGACAATGGAAGTGGTATGGATATAGAAGGACTCACACAGTATTTTAATATAGGCTCACAGGAAAAGCTCTATACACCAAAGTCTCCGATATACGGCAGGGATAGAATTGGTCAGTTCGGCATTGGTAAATTTGCGAGCCTCTCAGCATGCAAAAGTTTTGAGGTTATCACAAAGAAAGATGACTTCGTTGCAAGGGTTATCTTTGATAAAGAGCAATGGGGAAAAACAGGGGATATATGGCAGCTCCCACTTGAGAAACTTCCTGCGGATTTTAGAAAACAAAACGGTACGACCGTCATATTAACAGGATTAGACAGGGGGTTTGAGCCAGAGGACATAGAGGCAAAGATAATCGAAGGCACCCCGATTAAGGCTCCTCATTTCAGAGTAAAGATAAACAACCATACTGTAACGCCGAGGAGTCTGAGAGGTTATAGAATCCCTTTCCTCGAAGGAACTTCTTTTGGTCCTGTAGCAGGTGAAATAGTTATACTCCCTGAGACCGCCTCCGCAACATCAGATCTTGGAATTGAGGTAAAGGTCAAACAAGTGACTATAAGGAGGGAGCTCTTCGGCATGGAGACATGGGGGAAGGCAATGGCAAGGGTCAGGGGCGAGGTTAATGCTGACTTTCTTTCTATAACAAGTGACCGAACAGGGTTTATAAAAGATTCTAATGAATATAAGGAATTTTTAGCAGTTATGGGGAAAATAATAGAAAGTGTGAGAATGTCCCTTCAGAAATTAACTATGAAGAAGGAAGGCAGAAGGGTAACTCGTGCCCTTAATGAAGCCCTCCAAAGGATATATAAGGCACTGGCAGCAAATCCTGATTTGTCGCCGTTTGGAGCGTTTCCTATCGGCGATGAAATAAAGGGTATAGGCAATGCTGCTGAGGTTTCTGAAAAAAAGGAAGGAATTATTGCAACAGAGGTAAAAGTAGAAGAAAAACCTAAAGTACCTGAGAAGAAAAGAAAGAAAAAACCAAAAGTAAAAAGGCTTACTCCTAATGCGATCATTAAAAAAATTAAGTTTGGTGAAACAGGTGTCTCATGCATTGTAGATAGTTTTGGTGTGGATGGCCCTGAGGTCTTTTCTGAAGAAACCACCATTTATATAAACCGAGATCATCCCCTTTATAAAAGAGAGTCTGCAAAGGTTGATACCCATATACTGAACTTGGCGAGACTTATTACCCAGGAAATCTCTCTCATGAAAGACCCCAGGAATCCAAGACAGGCTTTTGAAAGACAGAGCAAGCTCCTGAGGGATGCATTCATTGATAAAGGCGGTTAAAAACCTATAATTTGATTGTTAGACCAGATTATTCAATTATTCACAAAATAAAAGGAAGAAGGATATAGTATTTGAGCGGCTTTAAATTCTTTCGTTGAAAGAATTTTCCTCTGTCTACGACTCGTAGAGAGGCTCGACTTTATGTGAGCCGAGAATGAGCGAGGATACTATATCCTTACTAATTCATCCAATAATGCAGATATCGTTCAAAAATTTATTTAACATAAAATTACTATAAACCCCATGGTATTTAACAGAGCA
>CAZXCW010000237.1:0-3309 GCA_964639385.1 uncultured Nitrospiraceae bacterium | reverse complement strand
ACACTAAGGTATCGAAAAATAAATTTTTTCACAACATCTGCATTATATAAATGCAATTTCCGGGTGGTTAATAGCTTGAGATAAAAGCGCAGATATGTAAAAATATGGAGAAAAATAAGCATATAAGGCTTTCAATGCATCTTTTTAAATACCATGGACTTGAATTATTTGCCGAAGATATAGCTGTCAAAGAGCTTGCGGAAAAATATGGCACGCCCCTCTATGTATATAGCTACAATACTATCCTGAGACATTTTCAGGTTTATACGAGGGCGTTTAAGGATTATCCCCACATTATCTGTTTTGCTCTGAAAGCTAACTCCAATATTGCAATACTAAGGCTTTTTGCAAAGAACGGAGGCGGTGCAGACATCGTTTCTGGAGGGGAGCTTTATAAGGCGTTGAAAGCGGGTATATCTCCAGGGAAGATAGTTTATGCTGGTGTTGGTAAGACTGAGGAAGAGATAAAGTTTGCCCTGAGGTCAAAAATACTTATGTTCAATGTAGAGTCTGAGGATGAACTCAGGGAGATAAACAGAATAGCAGGAATAATGAGGCTAAAGGCTCCTGTTGCCCTAAGGATTAACCCCGACATTGATCCCGAAACGCATCCTTATATAGCAACAGGGCTTAAAAGACATAAATTTGGTATTCCAATAGAAGATGCCTTAGAACATTATCGAGTTGCATCTAGGCTAAAAAATATTAAAGTCCTCGGCATCCACAAACATATAGGCTCGCAGATTACGAAGATCTCTCCTTTTGTTGATTCTCTAAAGAGTATACTCTTGCTCTTGGATAAACTCACTCTGGAAGGACTGAATATACAGAACCTTGACATCGGTGGAGGACTCGGTATCTCTTACAGAGATGAGGACCCCCCTGTACCAGAAGACCTTGCGAGGAATATTGTACCACTTCTCAAAGGCAGAAGGCTTACACTTATATTAGAACCCGGCAGGTCTATAGTAGGGAATGCGGGGATACTTGTTACAAGGATGCTTTACCAAAAGAAGGGCAAGGAAAAGGAATTCGTGATTGTAGATGCAGGAATGAATGACCTGATAAGGCCATCCTTTTATGGTGCATACCATCACCTTCTTCCTGTTGTTAGGAAAAAGAGGGATACCATCCTATGTGATGTTGTTGGACCCATATGCGAATCGAGCGATTTTCTCGCAACAGAGAGGGAACTGAAAAGACTAAAAAGGGGGGAATATCTTGCTGTGATGGGAGCAGGCGCATACGCATTTTCTATGAGCTCCAACTATAACAGCCGTCCAAAGGCTGCAGAGGTTATGGTCAGAGGGAGAGAGCACTTTCTCATAAGGTCTCGAGAAACATACGGAGACCTTATCAGAGGTGAGACTATACCTGGATTCCTAAAATGAAGATAGCCTTCACAAAGATGCAGGGGTTAGGCAATGACTTTATACTTATAGATTGCAGGCAGATAAAACCTGATAACTTACCTGATCTTTCAAAGAGACTATGCCACAGACGGTTTGGAATTGGTGCTGACCAGATTCTTCTTCTTTTTGATTCTGCCTGTGCAGACTTTATGATGAGGATTTTTAATGCAGATGGCAGCGAGGTAGAGATGTGTGGTAATGGAATACGTTGCCTCGCAAAGTACATATGGGATAGAAACCTCTCTGATAAAAAGATCCTTCATATAGAGACTCTTGCTGGTACTATAAAGCCAGAGAAAGTGGACAACATGGTAAAGGTTGATATGGGAGAGCCTGTATTCGACGCTGAAAAGATACCTGTGAAAATAGTTGAGAGTGGAAAGTGGAAAGTGGAAAGTTTAAGGACAAATCCCCCCATCCCCCCCTTAGTAAAGGGGGGGATGGGGGGATTTGAAAACCGGGGCCAAGGGGGGATTATAGATTATCCACTTAAGATTGAAGACAGAGAGTTTAAAATTACCTGTGTTTCCATAGGGAATCCTCATGCAGTCGTTTTTGTTGAAGATCTTTCTCATTTCCCCGGAACATATTATGGCCCTATGATAGAAAGTCACTCCATATTTCCTAAAAAGACAAATGTGGAATTTATTAATGTCCTTAATCCATCAGAGATTCAAATGAGGGTTTGGGAAAGGGGTTCTGGTGAGACCATGGCATGTGGCACTGGCGCATCAGCCGCTGTTGTAGTGTCAAACATTAAAGGACTCACGGAGAGAAATGTGACTGTTCACCTTCTTGGAGGCGAACTCTTTATAGATTGGGCAGGGGACAATCATGTGTACATGACTGGTCCTGCTGAAGAGGTTTTTTGGGGTATTGTCGACATTTAAAATAAAAGGGAGGTATCAATGTTTAAAGGGTCAATAGTCGCAATTGTAACTCCATTTAAAAAGGGAAAGGTTGATGAAAAGGCACTCGGTGATCTGATAGAGTGGCATATTTCACAGGATACCAAAGGGATAGTGCCCTGTGGCACAACTGGTGAATCGTCAACACTCGATTATAAAGAGCATTACAGGGTTATTGATATTACAGTAGAAATCGTTAATAAAAAGATTCCTGTTATTGCAGGAACGGGTGCAAATGCTACAGATGAGACTATCATGATAACAAAGCAGGCGAAAAAGTCTGGTGCCGATGCGGCTTTGCTTGTATCACCATACTACAACAAACCGACTCAGGAAGGTCTTTACAGGCACTATAAGGCTGTTGCTGAGGCAGTTGATATACCCATAGTTTTATATAACGTACCTGGGCGTACTGCAGTTAATATACTGCCAACGACCGTCGCCCGCCTCGCAGAGATAAAGAACATCGTAGCAATTAAAGAGGCATCAGGAGATATGAAGCAGGTGAGTGAGGTTATAAGACTTTGTGGAGACAAGATAACTGTTCTCTCCGGAGATGATTTTACAACACTGCCACTCCTCGCTCTCGGGGGCAAAGGTGTAATATCCGTATCTGCAAACGTTGCACCAAAAGACGTTTCTACGATGTGTTCTTTATGGATGAAGGGGCAGCATGACGGGGCAAGGGCAATACATTACAAACTCGAGCCACTGAATGCAGCCATGTTTATTGAGACTAATCCCATTCCTGTTAAGACAGCCCTTGCGATGATGGGAAAGATAAAGGAAGAGTTCAGACTTCCGCTCTGCGAGATGTCTTCTGCTAATAAAGAGAAATTGAAAAAGGTTCTTGCTGATTTAAAGCTGATTTAGACCTTATTATCAAAATAAAACCAAAGGGCAGATACAGTATTTTCGCTCATCCTCGGGCTAATGCCCTCTCTACGAGTCGTAGACGAGTTAAATAAATTTTTGAGCAATATCTACAT
>CAZXCW010000236.1:0-3360 GCA_964639385.1 uncultured Nitrospiraceae bacterium | reverse complement strand
GTTCGGTGTCTATTTCTTTTAGACGTGTTTCTATGGTTCTGATATTGCCGAGTATATTACTTCTTTCTTCAGGCATTAAGTTACATCTTAAATTTCTTATTCTTAGTAAGGCAAATTGCAACTGATTCTGTCTAAGCTATCAGCCATTTCCATAACGGCAGATAATGAATCTCCCTGTCATCGGATGTTTCCCTTGCTTCATAGTCCCAGGTGAGCACCAGCAGGTTGTTACATAGGATTTCTCGGATAAAATGCACAAAAAATCCTAATTTTGTGCAGTACAGGTAATTATATGCACAATTTTATGTATTTAACAAGATTATTTTAAATGCCTAAGTTCCAATAGTGCAAAGACATAAAAATCTGTATGCCTTGGCGGTCCCAACGGGATTCGAACCCGTGTTTTAGCCTTGAGAGGGCTACGTCCTAGGCCTCTAGACGATGGGACCATCAAAGGCAGACATCAGTGAACAGTAATCAGTAGAAAACCTCAAAAATTTCTTATAAAATCCTTACTTTTACTATTCACTGATCACTCTTTACTTTTCACGGTCTTAAATGGCTGGGGAGAGAGGATTCGAACCCCTGTAAGCAGATCCAGAGTCTGCCGTCCTGCCACTGGACGACTCCCCAAAATTCAATAATTTAAATCACTTACGAAGTATCCTACTCTATCACAATCCCTCAAAAACGGTCAATAAACGCTCTCTTTGCAGTCAATTTGCAGTCAAATTTCTTGGGGGGCTTTTATGCCTCTAAAATTCCGTCGTTTTAGGCATAAGGAAACCGGTCAGGTTTGTTACATGGAAGGCGGCAGATACGGAAATTTCTTGAACTCTGTTAAGAAGCTTGTGAGTTATGTGAGGTACAACATCCCAAGGTATTACATAGTACATTTAACCCTTACCCTTAAAGAGGCTGCTGCAGAAGTCGATTTCAAACATTTTCACAGAGTAATTCAATTTATCGATACTCGTTTAAAGCGTATAGAATCTGATTTTAAATATATCGCGGTTAAAGAGATCCAAAAGGAGAGATTAGAAAAGTATGAAGAAGAAGCTGTCCATTATCATGTTCTTTGTGTGTATTCAAAGCCGTATGTTTTTCCTCACGCCGAGGAGATAGCAAAATCTTGGGGTCTTGGGAATGTAAAGATAACAGCTCCTAAGATTCGTATCAAGGTTAATAGGATTGTTGGGTATATCGGTAAATATATCGGTAAGGGGTATGAGTATGAAACACTGAATTTGAGGAAGTCATTCACTGCAAGCCAGATAAGGCAAATATACAAACTTATACCTTCCCGTCTTTCAGTTGTAATGTCTGAATATGGCAAGGAAAAGGCAGAGTCCTTCAAATGTACTTATCGAAAGGTTTATGAGATGTTCAACAATGGATTCGAGGTTATAAAGCGTCTTGTTAAAGAATTTCCGTCAGAATGGTCGTATGAAGGAATGTTCGATGAACCATTTTAAATGTCCTTATGACCCTTTCGCGTGTGATCATTCATTGTTTTGTGAATGGCCTGCTGATTCGAGCGGAAAAGTGAGAAGGTGGGTGGAATGTGCTGATTACTATTGTTATTGGGATATGAGGAAATGGAAAATAGTGTGGGTAATGTCAGAGGCATTTACGTTGATTGTGAATGGTGTGGAAGTGGAAGTGAAGAAAGGTGATTTATGTGTTAATAATCCTTCTGATTGGTGGGATGAATACAAAAAGCATCATCCATAGGATGGTATGTATTGGCCTGAGATATGGTCTTAAATCGAATCTGGTGAAGCCATTTTGAAGAAAAAGAGAGGTGCAAGATGAAAATTATGGGTTTTCATTTCCCCAAGGACGATTCTGAGATAAGTATTGACTGTCCTTATGGGAAGGATGTAAAGGCAAAAGAGACCGGGAGTAGTTACGATGATGGGGATAATGAGTATCGAGATTATGAGTGCGAATGTGAAGAAAAGGGCATTGAGAGGAGATGCGTTCTAACTTTTAAGATAAAATTATAGATGATAGACGTTTAATAATTTGCGATAAATAGTGAAGATGAAGTTTGTGTATAACACTTAATACTACTCAATTTGAAAAGTTTAAGACCTGCATTAAGTTCTTCCTGAAATGTTGCATTGGCAGTTTGCTCTTGGCGCGCAAGCATTCACGTAGAACTAAACAATTGTCAAAAACAAGGAAGTTGATGATTATCGGTTGAAATCGTTAACGAGAAAGTTAAGGGGTTCGACGGCCTTTTGCCACGTCCCTCTCGAGCAAATTATTAGGCGCTATGCCTTAATAAGTTTCAGTTAGTATTTGTTTGCCTTTATTAGTTGGTTTCCAAAACGGATAACCCAGAGAATCATGATATTTCTTAATGAGATCATTCCTCGAAAGTAATTCAAGAAGCAAGCAGAGCGCATCTTCAACTGCTTCTTTGCTAAGATGACGGTGCTTTCTCATGAAGATACTTACCAAATCTTCCAAATAAGGTTCCTCATTATTCTTATCTGCTGTATTAATATATAGGAGCATATCTATTGCTGATTTTGACAATTCAGGTATGTTCAGTTTAGTTATTACGACTTGTCGAGCTTCAGGCAGCAATGCTTCATCTAAGATACCTCGTTCCAATTTCTTCTTTGATCGATTTCCTTCTATGCTCAGCCCACTTTGTTGTTTATTCTCTCTATGAATCGCTTTTCCTATTTCAGCAATGATTTTTTTTAAAGGGTATGATGAGTTAATCCCAAGCTTATCAGCTAAAATTGGCGAATATTTTTCCACTTCGTTCTTACTTATTTTGTGCCAAATTGGTAAGATCACCTTACGACCAGAAGACTCACGAGAAATTAAGCCGTCAAGTTCCATTTGTGGCCATTTTTTGGCGAAAAAAAAGTGACTCAGGACGACTATCCCAAAATCACAATTAGATAAACCCTCGTCAATCTTTTCTCTGAGACTGTCGCCCATCACCAAAGAATATTTGTCATACCACACATCATATCTTTCGCTTAAAGCTTTGGCCAGAGGTTTAACGATACTCCTCCTGTCTTCACTTGCATAAGATATAAAAAGTTTAATTCTTCTTTTCAACTTCTCTCCAATTATCGGCCTAACGCAAAAATGAGGGATGCGAGAAAGCGATAGCTTATTCGCATCCCTTTCACATGATTTATTATACATATTTCATATAAATATCTCGTTTAAATCATTCTCTTTTAGGGCCTTTATAGTCTGGTCTATAGCCCATACACCTTTGAGGATTATTAGTTGAAAGTTACAACTATTGCAGAATTAACATAGTGCAGATTAGATGAATTATGTGTAGTTGTCTGTTATGTGAAGTAAAAGTTGCGGGGATAGGAA
>CAZXCW010000235.1:0-3396 GCA_964639385.1 uncultured Nitrospiraceae bacterium | reverse complement strand
GGGTTAGGGTGAGGGGTGTGTAAACTTAATTTTGATGTTCACCATAGAAACATAATAGCAAATTATTGGAAATAGTAACAGCAAAAGCGTGAGTTTTTTCTCATAAGCTTAGGCTACATTTGATATAATTCAGACATGCTCGATAAGGAACTTCTTTTAAAGGTATTGAAAAAAACCATATCACACGGGGGAGAATATGCAGAGATTTTTGTCGAATACAAAAAGCCTCTATCCATTCAGCTCGAGGACAGAAAGATTGAAAGGGTAATAACAGGTGTTGATTATGGACTTGGCATACGCCTAATTTATAATAGCAGAATTGCTTATGCTTACAGTAACGACCTGTCTCAAGAATCTCTGTTACGGGCCGCATCCGAAGTAAGCAGGGCTGCCTCTGGTAAAGTTACCAATTCTATAATTGACCTAAGGACTAAGACTCCTTCTGTTTCCTTTGACATAAAGCTCTTTCCAGAAAATATACCCATAGAGAAAAAGATATCCATTGTCAGAAAAGCAGATACCGTAGCCAAAGGCTACGACCAGAGAATTAAGCAAGTCAGCATCAGATATGGCGACTTTATCCAGAAGGTTCAGATTGCATCTACTGATGGAACAATTGCTGAGGACGAGAGGGTGCAAACACTGATGGTAATTCAAGTAATCGCTGCAGATAACGGCATTATACAAACAGGGTATGAATCTATAGGCGGCTTTATCGGTTTTGAGCTTTTTAATGAAATAAACGTAGATGAGTTAAGCTTGAAAACAGCTAACCGGGCGATAATGATGCTCACTGCCAGAAGGGCGCCTGGGGGGAGGATGCCTGTTGTCATCTCATCTGAGGCCGGCGGCACTATGATACATGAGGCTATAGGCCATGGACTCGAGGCTGATTTGGCACAGCAGGGATTATCCGTCTACTCCCAAAAAATGGGTCAGCAGATTGCATCACCTCTCATAACCGTAATAGATGATCCAACTCTTCACAAAAAAAGAGGCTCCTTCAGGTTTGATGATGAAGGTACTCCTTCACAGCGGAATGTTCTTGTAGAAAAGGGAATTTTGAAAAATTATATGTATGACAAGTTAACGGCAATAAAAGACGAGGTAGAATCAACAGGGAATGGCAGGCGGGAATCATATCAGTATAGACCTATACCAAGAATGACTAATACGTTTATTATCCCAGGTGAGATCTCCCCTATGGAAGTTATTAATTCAGTTGAGCATGGCCTACTTGTAAAAAAAATGGGAGGAGGACAGGTAAATACCATCACGGGTGATTTTGTTTTTGAGGTACAGGAAGGTTATCTTATCAACAAAGGTAAGCCAGAAGAACCTGTGAGGGGTGCAACTCTTGCAGGAAATGGACCAGAGGTCTTGAAATCTATAGATATTGTTGGTTCTGATTTGGGGTTTGCTATCGGAACATGTGGTAAAGACTCCCAGGGCGTCCCAGTCTCTGATGCAATGCCTACGGTCAGAATCCCTGAGATGGTAGTCGGCGGCAAGGTATAACAACTGTGTCAAATACTCCTCAACCAATAGGCCGATAAACAACACCCTGCCTAAACCGTTCCTTAATAAGTTATCAGGAATGGTGCAAGCCTTTTTTAAAAAACCTCTTAAAAAGCCATTATCACTCAGATTTTGTGGTCTTCTAAGTTTGAAAGACTACTGGCATTATATTTGCTTAAAACACCGACGTTCATGCGACTGCAAAGGACCTTGAAAAAAGAGATAGTTTTCGAGGGCATCGGGCTCCATACAGGTCGGTACTCAAGGGTGAGCCTTAAACCGGCCCAAAGAGACACGGGAATATTATTTACAAGGACCGATAAAAAAGTTGCAATAAAAGCCTCTTTAGACTCGGTTATAGATACAGCCTTTTCGACTAACCTCGGATACGACGGGGTTAAGATCAGGACTGTTGAACATATCCTTGCTGCCTTATCTGGCCTTGGAATAGACAACCTGATAGTAGAAATTAACGGACCCGAGATACCAATCCTTGACGGAAGCTCGATTGAATTAATAAGCCTAATCCTCAGTGGTGGAATCGCAAAACAGGGCAAGAAAATGCCCTATCTCATGATAACAAATCCCGTAGTCTTTTCTGATGGGCATGCCGAGATCGCAGCTCTCCCCTACAATGGAAGACGAATTACGTATAGAATTCATTTTAATCATACCCTGTTAAGAGAGCAGAGATTGAGCTTAGAAATTACAGAGGGAAATTTTGTCAAAGAAATAGCTTCTGCAAGAACCTTTGGTTTTCTCAAGGATGTCGAACATCTAAGATCAAATGGATTTGCACAGGGCGGTTCCTTTGAAAACGCTGTCATACTCGGCAGAGACGGTGTTTTAAATTCCTCAGGCCTCAGGTTCAAAGACGAATTCGTGCGTCACAAAATACTTGACCTGATAGGTGATTTTTGCTTAATCGGATTTCCTATTTACGGTCATATTGTCGCCAACAAATCAGGCCATACAACAAACCTTAAATTCCTGAAAAAGCTCCTTTCATACATGGACTGCTGGAAAATAGTCTCTGAAATACCCAGCCCATCCCTGTCCTATCCAGAAAAGTCTTTTGTTTTCAATAAGTTGTAAATTCTTCTTGAATTTTTCCGAAAATTAGGTTTCATTATTAAGAAGAAGACCGCAAAAAGAGAGGCTGGAGAATTTCTCCTCCAGCCTTAAATCGTGTGTGCATGTGTAACAGGATTATCTCTTCTTTGCGGTCTTTTTCTTCGCTGCTGCTTTTTTCTTTTTCACTGCCATTAACTATTCACCTCCTTTCTATCCAGCATTTTCCATAAAGGAGTACGCTGGAATCTCTAAGCTCACAACCTACCTATAAGGGTAATCCTCTTTCCAGACAAGAGTCTTTTCAGGTTTGCATCACGCTTTTTCTTCTTAAGTCTGTATTCTTCCTCATCAATTATTGTGCAGTTAATCTTCCGATTAAACCTTTTCTCAATTTCCTTCAGTTCCTTTGTGAGAGAAGATAATGCTCCGATGACAAAGAGATCAACAGTATTTACATCCTCTCCTTCTGCATAAGGACCATAAAGAAAAGCAGCCTTTGCACCAGAGGCCCTTAAGACTGCTTTGACTGCACCAGGCAGTCCGAGAGACTTTGTTATTAGATTCTTCAGTTCAGAGAACAGCGGAGACTCCTTGTTCACTCGAAAATATTTGAGATTGGCAACTCTCTCACTGACTACGATACCCATCTTTTCGAGGTTGTCAAGTTCTCTCTTCACACCGGAGGGATTTTTTCTGAGGAGTTCAGCAATCTCTCTAATATAGAATTGTTCGTCTGGACTGTTCAAAAGCAGTGAAAGGACATCTGCCCTTACTGACGATGAGAATAAACTCTTTAACATTAAC
>CAZXCW010000234.1:0-3417 GCA_964639385.1 uncultured Nitrospiraceae bacterium | reverse complement strand
ATCATTCATAAACTAAATAGAAGGCAGGGCATAGTATTTGAGCGGTTTCTTTTGCTGATATTCAATGAAAAATGCTCTAATATAAAGAGGCAAAAGCCTCGGAGCCCCGATCTTATCGGGGCGAGAATGAGCGAAAATACTGTGCCCTGCCAGTAAGCCATTGAATTATAAAATTTGAGTCTAATAAATTTTTGAACAATGTCTGCATTATTTGGATTATTGGTGTTTGGTTATTAGAATTTATTTGGTATTTGGAATTTGGTTATTCAGTCATTTGTTGATTGGACTCGGGACTCATCGAATTTTCGGGAAGGTCAACATTCTGTTTAATTACCCATATATTCCCAAATTCCTTTTCCTGATATGCCCTGACAAGGCCAAGCCTGATTAATTCAAGGAGAGCGATGAAGGTAACTATGAGCAGGGTTTTCGTTAGGACTTCTTTAAAAAACTCTTCGAATCTAATAGCATTCTGCCCTTCGAGCATCTCCATTATGAGAGACATCTTGTCCTTGACAGTTAGGCTCTCTTTTGTAATCGTACCGACCTCAGCTGGAGCAGTATCAAGTATCTTTTTGAACACTGAGAGAAGGTCAAAGAGGCTTACATCAGAAAGATAGACATCTCCATCAGCTTCATTAGATATAGGTTCTCTTCGAAATACCCTCGACCACTCATCTTCTCTCTGTCTGAGGCCACATGCTGCTTCTTTAAATGCCTGATATTCAATCAGCCTCTGTACAAGTTCACGTCTTGGGTCTTCCTGCTCCTCTGGGGGAACCTCCTCATCAGGAGGCAGAAGCATTCTCGATTTTATATGTATAAGTGTTGCAGCCATGACAAGGAATTCACCTGCTATATCGAGGTTCAACTCCTTCATGATCTCGATATACTGGAGGTATTGGTGTGTAATGAGGGCTATGGGTATGTCATAAATATCTATCTTATTTTCCCTGATTAAATGAAGAAGTAGATCAAGAGGACCTTCAAAGACCGGAATTTTTATGTTGTAGATTTCTTCCACAATACTAAAAGGACATCTTCTTTCTTGCTTTATCTATCGGTTCACATAATTCGTAAGTATTATACACCAAAGAATAACAAAAAATTTTGTGAGAGATAGTTAGAGCATTGACAAGAAAATTGTGGATTGTTAGCATCATCTAAGGAATAAATTACTAAAGTTTTCTTTTTATGGAGGAAATAGGATGAAACTTCCGTTACAAATCACAGCCCGTAATCTTGATCTAAGCGAAGCCGACAGAGAAAAGATACGTGAAAAGGCGGAAAAACTAAACACCTATTATGAGCAGATCATGCATTGCAGGGTACTGGTAGAGGTTCCCCATCGCCATCATCGTGAAGGTATATTGTACAATGTGCGTATTGACATGACGGTACCGGGTTCAGAACTGATAGTAAAACGAGAACCCAATGAGGATATCGATGTGGCAATAAGGGATGCCTTTGATGCAGCGCGCAGGCAGTTAGAGGACTTTGCAAGGCGACACCGCGGTGCTGTAAAGCATCATGAGGAGATACCTCATGCACGGATAAGTGCGCTGTTTCCGGATAAAGGCTACGGCTTTTTGACAACGTCGGATGGCCGGGAGATCTATTTTCAT
Source organism: uncultured Nitrospiraceae bacterium (assembly GCA_964639385.1). Classification (GTDB taxonomy): domain Bacteria; phylum Nitrospirota; class Thermodesulfovibrionia; order Thermodesulfovibrionales; family SM23-35; genus CAZXCW01. The sequence goes on along the minus strand of CAZXCW010000234.1, from coordinate 1,792 downwards.
AGACACAGTGTTATAGATCGTGATTTTAAGGACCTACGAGTGGGAATGGAGGTGCGTTTTACTGAAGAACAGGGTGAGAAGGGGCCACAGGCCAGTACCGTGACTGTAATAGAATAAGTCTGATGCATAGAGGCCTTAGCTTGAGACAGGTCATTTAGTAGGTTTTTTGTTTCTCTTTTGAAATATATTCCATTAATGAAAATATTCCCTTTGCCCTTTTGTGAATTACGTTAAGAATATTTTCAAGTTTATCAAACCTGTCTCTCAGTGAACTATCCACAAAAGCTTCTTCAATCTCTTCAATCATCTTGAGAATTTCGATTCCTTCCTTTTTTTGTGCTAATTCATCTTTCCAGATGGTTTTCCCAAATATGAGTGCCCCTAATAATAGTTTCCTGATTTCTGTGACCATACTTTCGAGTATTAAAAATCTGTATTCACTTGTCGAATCTGCAAACTGTGCCATATTTGACCTCCTTTTTTTATCTTATCCTAAATTACAATGATATACATGATAAAGCCTTAATTTTTTGCCATTGCGAGCACCTAAAGGGTGCGTGGCAATCTCATTATGAAAAGACGAGATTGCGGAGCTTGTTCTGAACGCCGTGAGGAATCTCGCTCCAGTTTGCTTCGCTTCGTCTTGCATCTTCACTTGCAATGACAATCTAATGCAAGATTCCGAGTATTTTTCCTACCTTATAGATTAGCAGATTTTTGATTTTGGTGTGAGGTTTAATAGCGTTTAGAGTGTGACTTCCACCTACTTATACGCACCGGGCAAAAATCAAAATCTTTGAATAGTACATCCGGGACTAAATACGTCGTGATTTGTGTAAAGAGAGTCTTTCAAATCGAAATAAATAGCTGTCCCTTTAAGACCGGCATTTGTTTCTTCCGGGAATAAACGGAAGAAAGCACAAATCCATAGATAGCGTTTGTTTCAAACTGTACTACGCTGGTCTCGCGGTTGAAGCCGAAGAGCGCAAATTGTCGATGACACCTACAATTGCGCGACGTGGGCAATGCGAAAAAAGTGTTGATTAACGTTAAAAGTAAACGGCTTCAGCACCTTGTTAGATGATTCTTTGGTATCCCAGCATGCTGCCATTGACAACATGCTTCCTTTCAGAGCCACTTCTTCGGAGGAGTCTGTGTCTTTGTAGTGCCCCCTTGCCCGGCATGTATCGAAAACTAAATCTTCTGTCAGGCGGGATGAAGGAATGCCAAACTGCCTTCTCCTTCAACACGTTGCCGACAATCATCCGGCCATTGTTTGACTCGAAAACAACAATATAGTCAATCCTGGCTCTAACCGCCCTTCTTTCCTTCAAGGTCATTCCATGACCTTTATAAGTACTCCCTAACGGAATCCCGGCGATATCCTCAAGCAGGAGCGCAGTCTTGAAACCCTCAGCCTTATATTTGCTGAGTTTGGGAAGCTTGGCCCTAATTGCCCGGTTAAATCTTTGGGTCTGTAGGATTTCCCCGTTTTCGGGTTGTTCGGGCATTCGCCAGACGTTTCCATTCAGCTGAGCGTGGTTGCCACTACACGTCAAGGTTATCAGATGTCCTTCATGGTCAGTTTGGCTGTAGCTGTCAATCGGCAGCTTCTCTGCAGTTTCTGCTACCCAGGAAGAGACATTGTTGACAAACCGCATCCTATTCTTTGCCAAAAGGGAATCTATCACTGCCGGAGGAATAGCAAGAAAATAATAGCGATCCACAGGAATTCAGATTCTACAGCAAGCCTTGATTGAATCGACGATGTCATTCAATCTGTTGACATACT
>CAZXCW010000233.1:0-3444 GCA_964639385.1 uncultured Nitrospiraceae bacterium | reverse complement strand
TAGAAAGAGTCATCTCAAAAGGGGTATTTTATCTGCTTATGCTTTTTGTGCTAGTCGCATTTTTCCAGACACTTGGTATCACGCTTATCACAGAACCTCTAACTAATCTCCTGAACAAATTATTTCAGTTTGTTCCTCAGTTACTTGGTGCTACAGTATTAATCATCGTTGCATGGGTGGTTGCAAGAGTAATGAAATTAATCGTTTCAAGACTTTTAAGTGCCACGAAGCTCGATGAGAAGCTTTCAAGTAAGGCTGATATCGAGAAAGAGAAATTTCCTTTGACAAAGACTCTTTCAGATACAATTTACTGGTTAGTTTTGTTACTCTTCTTTCCTGCAATACTGAGTACATTGGGATTACATGGACTTCTGATTCCGGTTCAGGGAATGCTCAATAAAGTTCTTGGTTTTCTTCCTAACATTATCACTGCAACTATAATTTTATTAGCAGGGTGGTTTGCAGCTCGAATAATCCAGAAGATTGTAACAAGCTTACTCGAAGCTGTTGGCACTGAAAAGTTAAGTGAACGAGTAGGATTAGCTTCGATAATCGGGAAACAAAAACTCTCTTACATTATTGGGTTAATTATCTATGTATTGATTCTAATTCCCGTATTAATTGCCACACTTAATGCTCTTCAGTTAGATGCATTAACGCAGCCTGCCAGCAAAATGCTTGAAATGATTGTAGTTGCACTTCCTGATATCTTTGTTGCCTGTCTGATTTTAATTTTTGCATACATAATTGGTCGAGTTGTAGCTAATTTAATTTCAAATCTTCTTGAGGGCGTCGGTTTTAATAAAATTTTGGCTCAATTAGGGATAGGTAAGGAGATTTATGAAGGAAAATGGACACCGGCAGCAATTGTGGGTTATGTAGTTCTCTTTGGTATCATGCTTTTTGCTATCATGGAGGCATCTGACCAACTTGGTTTCGCACATTTATCCAATCTCCTCTCTCAGTTCATACTTCTGTCTGGGCATATAATATTAGGGCTTATCATCTTTGCAGTTGGCCTTTTACTTGGAAATCTTGTTTCAAGAGCAATACTCACTACATCTACTTCTCAAGCCAAAGTACTTGCCATATCCGCTCGACTTGCGATTATAATTCTGGCTGCTGCTATGGGTTTAAGACAGATGGGATTAGCCAACGAGATTATCAATTTGGCTTTTGGGTCGCTATTTGGAGCAATAGCTGTAGCAGGGGCTATAGCTATTGGGCTGGGAGGACGTGAAATCGCAGCCCGTGAATTAGAAGAATGGGTAAAATCAATAAAATCTAAAAAGACTCAGTAAAATAAATACGAGAAACTTGGGTGATCCCTTTTATATAGAATGATAGAAAACCCCGAGTTTGAAAACACGGGGTTGAATGGCACTTGGAGCGAAGCCAGTGTAAACTGGCGGAGCGGAGGCATTTGTGGCATAATCTGGCTATAGCCAGATATCTGACGGGATCACATATCAGTCATCGATTGCGATACTATCTGGTATGGATACCGAAATATCGAAAGCGAGTACTGAGAGGCAAAATAGTCGCCCACAGTTCAAATGTTATGAGTGGGTCAACTGTAAATCATCAATTTTCATCCACTGTTAGTTTTGCATACTTGTCCTCTAAATGGGTGTATGTGTAGTGAGAAAAAAGACGTGTATCTTCTTCCGGACTGAAACATATGCTATCGTTAAATTTATGCCTCAGTCCATTCATTTACAGAAGAAACATGTATAATTATCAGCTTATACAGAAGTGTTTGCTTCTGTGAGAAGTCAATGCTCAGGCGATTTGGTCACGAAACTGCTTTCTGTGTTAACTCTTGATCTCTATCGAGACGCAAGAGTCAGATATTGTTTGATGGGTAACCAAACAAATGAGGGTCTCGTCTTTAATTTTGATGTTTTCTAAGGCAGTACTATAGAGATTTTAAGATAGCCTTATGGGGCTGGTCTCCGATCTTCACTTTACCGCGCTAATGGGAGATTCGAGGAAGATAATTGTCTCGACTCACAGAAAACGGTGGATGATTTCAAGAGGAAGTTCAGGTAAAATAAAGACAGAAAGGAGGATTGGTCATGCCGGTTACAGAAAAAAAGACAAAACATCCTTATGTGTCTATTGATCCGAAAATTGCGGGAGGGCAACCTGTTATTCGCGGGACTCGTATAAAGGTGATGGATATTGCCATCAAGTACGAATTTATGGGGTTGAGTGCTGATGAGATTATTGATGAATATCCTCATCTGAAACTGGAACAAATTCATGACGCACTTTCCTACTACTATGAACACAAGGATATGTTTGACAGAAAATACCGAGAAGATCAAGCATTCCTTATTCAGCTGAAGAAAAAATACCCCTCCAAGCTAAAAACAAAACTTGAATGAAGATTTATGCTGATGAGAACGTAGAACGCTCTATAGTTGAAGGTCTAAGAAGACGCAGAATAGAGGTAGTTTCAGCGAGAGAGCTCGGATACATAGGCAAACCTGATGAATTTCATATCGAGAAAGCATCTGAAATTAAAGCTGTTATCCTAACACATGATGTTGATTTCTTGAGAATAGCAAGCAAGCCGGATATCTACCATAGCGGAATAATATTTTCCCATCCAAAGAATGTTTCTATTGGTCAATGCATCAGAGGTGTAGAATTGATTGCGAAAATTTTGACTGATAAAGACATGGAGAATCATATTGAATTTTTATGATTTTAATCACCTCTCTGAAATATTTTTAAGAAATCCCGATAGGGTCTGGTCTTTAATTTTGATATTTCTAAGACACACCTTTAAGCTTCATGGGATAAAAGATTAGTAGAAGAAGATAATTGGGATAATAAATGCTTCCTGTCCTTTTATGCTATAATTTATCAAAAAGAGGTATTTGAATGGAGATATCAGTCAAGATATCTGAAAAGATAACTAAACATATAAAGAAGCCGTATGACAAATATATAAATGAAACCCTTGTTGTTGAGTTGTACAGAGAGGGTTTATTTACCCTCAGACAGGCTGCGGAGGTATTGGGCGTTGGTCTGAGAGAGATGTTTGATATCCTTGCAAAGAGAAAGACATATATAAACTGCGGCACTGAAGAGCTTGACGAAGATATCTCCTATGCACGTAGTTAGCGATGCCGATGTCTTAATACATCTATCAAAACTCGAAGAACTTTCCATTCTCCAATCTCTCTACAAAGAAGTTGCTATCCCTGATTATGCAAAATCCGAAATTCTCCTTAAAGAAGATAAAGAGTTACAGAAAGCCTTTAATTCGTTTCTTAGGGTATTTACAATATCCAGAGATAAGGCTCAAGATATCGCAAAAAGGCACAATATCCATGTTGGGGAAGCATATGTAAAAGTGCTTGGGGAGGAGCTGAAAGCGATACTGTCAAGTCTTTTATGCAAATTCTCTTAAGAGGTTTATTCTCAATGGTT
>CAZXCW010000232.1:0-3493 GCA_964639385.1 uncultured Nitrospiraceae bacterium | reverse complement strand
CTCGCCCCGATAAGATCGGGGCTCCGAGGCTTTTGCCTCTTTATATTGGAGTATTCTTTATTGAATATCGGCAAAAGAATCCGCTCAAATACTATGCCCTGCCTTCTATTTAGTTTATGAATGATGTACATTAAGGTATCGAAAAATAAATTTTTCCACAACATCTGCATTATGTAAACGCATTATTTGGGTTAAGTTGACTTTTCTCAAAAGTCTCGTCTATACTGAAGTTGTCCCTGGGGGAGGCTGAAAGGCCTGAGAGGACAGAATGTCGACCCCTGGAACCTGATCCGGACAATGCCGGCGTAGGGAATGGGAGCAGACCGTATCCTTCAGGGATGCGGTTTTTTGTTTTTATGAGATTGATAGTGAATGGAGAAGAATTGGATATATCATATGTAGAGACTCTTCAGGAGCTCTTGCAAGGGCTTAAGATTGATCCAAGGCGGGTTGTAGTAGAAATAAACTTATCTATAGTAAGAAAGGCCGACTACCCAACCTTTAGACTGAATGATGGAGATAAGGTTGAGATAGTAAATTTTGTTGGGGGAGGGTGAAATATTCTTTATGGACTATCGGCAAAAAAATCCGCTCCATAACAATCTCCTGCCATCAATATAGAAAGAAAAAGGAGAGGAGAACTGATGGATGATAAATTAATAATCAGAGGTATAGAATTTAAATCAAGACTGTGGGTAGGTACGGGTAAGTATAAGGATTTTGAAGAGACAAGAAGAGCTGTAGAGGCATCAGGCACTGATGTCGTAACTGTTTCGGTAAGAAGGGTAAATATCATAGACAGGAAATCAGAGAATCTGCTCGATTACATTGATCCCAAAAAATACAGGATCCTTCCAAACACTGCTGGCTGTTACAGTGTTGAAGATGCGCTCAGATATGCAAGGCTTGCAAGGGAAGCCGGGGTTTCAGATCTCATAAAGCTCGAGGTGATCGGGGATGGAAAAACACTCTTTCCTGATGTGTGTGGCTTACTGAAGGCTACAGAGGTACTCGCAAAGGAGGGTTCTATCGTTCTGCCTTATACAAATGATGATCCTATAATAGCAAAGAGGCTTGTGGACGCAGGTGCTGCTGCTGTTATGCCCCTTGGTGCACCGATTGGCTCAGGTCTTGGAATCAGGAATCCTTATAACATTAAGATAATCCTCGAAGCAGTGGATGTTCCGGTAATTGTGGATGCAGGTGTAGGAACTGCATCTGATGCCGCGGTAGCAATGGAGCTCGGTTGTGATGCTGTTCTCATAAACACTGGCATTGCTGGGGCTGAAGAGCCGATTGCAATGGCAGAGGCGATGAGGCACGCCGTTATTGCCGGTAGGCTGGCATATAAGGCCGGGAGAATTCCAAAGAAGCTCTATGCTACTGCAAGCAGTCCGATAGAGGGGATGCTCTAACCCCTCTATATCCCCCCTTACTAAGGGGGGAATTGAAGGGGGGTATTTTTGAAGTGACAAATGATGAGTTAATAAACTTCAGTTTATATCTGATAACTGATAGGAAATTGTTTTCTGATAACTTTTCACTGTTCACCGCAGTTGAGGAGGCGTTAAAGGTTGGTTTAAAGGCTGTACAACTGAGAGAGAAGGATTTAGGAACAAGGGAATTGCTGGGTATGGCATACAGGATGAGAGAATTAACGAGTGCTTATAAGGCGAAATTGTTTATTAATGACAGGGTTGATATTGCCCTTGCTGTTGAGGCAGATGGTGTACAACTTGGAAAAGAAGGCATACCCGCTCACGCTGTAAGAAAGACCTTTCGGGATAAGCTCGTGATCTCAGTTTCAACACATAGCCTTGATGAGGCTCTTGAAGCTGAAAGAGGAGGTGCGGATTTTATAACTCTCGGGCCTATCTATCATACACCATCAAAAATAAAATATGGAGAGCCGATCGGAATTGAAACCTTAAAGAAGGTGAAGGCTAAAATTTCGATACCAGTCCTTGCAATAGGAGGGATAAAATTGGATAGGGCCAGGGAAGTGAAAGAGGCAGGTGCCGATGGCATTGCATTTATCTCTGCGATTCTTACAGCAGAGAATATAAGGGAGACAACAAAAGAATTTTTGAGGTTACTAAAATGACGAGAATAGAACAGGCAAAAAAAGGAATTGTTACTGATGAGGTAAGGGCTGTTGCCCTTTCTGAAAATATATTACCTGAAAGGCTTGCATCAGATATTGCTGAGGGAATAACGGTTATTCCTAAAAATAGCAAACACGATATAAAACCAATAGGCATAGGGAAAGGGCTGAGAACAAAAGTCAATGCAAATATAGGTACATCGAAAGATAAGGTATCACTTGATGAAGAAAAAGAGAAACTCGATATCCTTATTCAATACGGTGCCGATGCTGTTATGGACCTCTCAACGGGCGGGCCAATTAAAGAACTAAGAAAGCTCCTTTTAAGTAAATCTCCCCTTTCTGTCGGTACTGTTCCTATATATGAGACTGCCATAAGGGCTGCAGAGATTTATGGCACTATAGCAAAAATGACTCTTGATGATCTATTTGGTGTGATAGAAGAACATGCTGAAGAAGGGGTTGATTTTGTCACAGTCCACTGCGGCCTGACAAGAAAGGCTGTTGATAGGTTAAGGGAAGAAGGCAGAATCCTTGATATTGTCAGCCGAGGCGGTTCATTCCTGCTCGAATGGATGATTTACAATGACAAGGAAAATCCTCTTTATGAACATTATGACAGGCTCCTCCAGATTGCAAAAAGGTATGATTTGACTTTGAGCCTTGGAGACGGGCTGCGGCCTGGCTGTCTCGAGGATGCGACAGACAGAAGCCAGATAGAGGAATTACTCACTATTGGAGAATTGAGAGACATGGCTTTGGAGGAAGGTGTTCAGGCAATTATTGAGGGTCCCGGTCATGTGCCTTTAAACCAGATAGAGTTGAATATAAAGATCCAAAAGGAGATCTGCAAAGGAGCTCCTTTCTATGTCCTTGGGCCTCTTGTGACAGACATAGCAGTGGGCTATGACCATATTGCAGCAGCTATAGGTGGAGCTATTGCAGGTGCAGCCGGTGCCGATTTTCTGTGTTATGTGACGCCGGCAGAACACATAAGGCTTCCTAGTATAGAGGATGTAAAAGAGGGACTTATTGCATCAAAGATAGCAGCTCATGCTGCAGACATTGCAAAAGGTGTCCCTAATGCAATGGAACTTGACATAAAGATGGCAAGATATAGAAAAAACCTCGATTGGAATGGTCAGATCTCCTTGAGCCTCGATCCTGATAAGGTACGCAAGTGGCGAGCAGAAGTTCCTCCGACGGAGAGTGAGGTCTGCTCGATGTGCGGGGAGTTCTGTGCAATAAGAATAGTGGAAAAGGCTCTGAAGAAAGGAAATAAAGGTTAGGTATTTTTCTTTTAGTCTGAATTATTTATTATACTGTGACATGCGGGCAGGACATAGTATTCTCGCTCATTCTCGCCCCGATAAAATCGGGGCTCCGAGG
>CAZXCW010000231.1:0-3661 GCA_964639385.1 uncultured Nitrospiraceae bacterium | reverse complement strand
CCTTTCTCCTTCGCAACGAACTGGACTATAACCGCGAGGGTCATAATGCGGATCGCATTCGAAACAACTTTGCCGGGGATGCGAGACTCTATGTACCCCGTATCCTCTGGGAGTACACAACAAAGCGAGTCCTTACAATGGAAAAGATCTCAGGGATAAAGATAAACGATGTTGAGGCCATTGATAAAGCGGGGTTAGACAGACACCGTATTGCTGAAAACTGTGCTCACATTTTACTCACAATGGCCTATGAACATGGTTTTTTCCATGCAGACCCTCATCCCGGTAACTTCTTTGTATTATCGAATGAAGTTGTCGGCTTAATTGATTACGGTATGGTCGGCAGGCTCGATGAGAATTTACAGCGCTCATTGCTTCGCGTTGATATGGCCTTAATTCGCAAGGATGCCGACAGGCTTGTGGATGAATTGATGGCGTTAGGCATTACGAGAGGAATGATTCAGCGGAATGTTCTCAAAAGAGACCTTGACCACATGATCTATCGCTTTTATGACCTTTCTCTAAAAGAGGGGATGGCAGCCCAGGCTTTTAATGAATTAGTTTCAATAGCTTTACGCCATCGGCTTCAACTGCCCAGTGATTTAATTATCCTATTCAAAGTTATCACAATGGGTGAAGGAATAGGCACTCAATTAGATCCTGATTTTAAGCTCATGGAGTTTGCAGAACCATATTTCAAGCGCTTCTGGTCACGAACTCATTCCCTTCGCAAACAGGTGCGCAGAATTTTAGAAGAAACTCAGGAATTAACTGACCTGGGATTCGACCTTCCCAAACATACCAGGCGTCTTATAGGGGCATTGGAGCGTGGCGAAATTACCTTTATGTACCGTCTCGAAGGATTGCAAGAATCCCTTAAACAATTCCAGCAGGCAGCCAACCGAGTGTCAGTGAGCATCCTGGCAGCAGCATTGGTCATCGGACTCGGTTTGCTGATGCTGATTTATCATCCACCAGGGTGGGGAGAATATGGAGGCTGGTTCTTTGGACTGTTCTTTATATTGGTAGTACTCTTTAACTTAGGGCTTTTGTGGAAAATCTGGCGGTCAGGCCGAATGAGATGATGCTCATTTAATTCCAAGGCTCACACAACTTTCAGAATTTGAACTCGGGTCCGGTATATCCTGTAATTACTCAAAGTAGAAATTATCTCGGTCATTCACTCTCGGACTTGAGTTTCTTATAGGTGCCGATATTCTGAGACGGACATAGCTCTACTTTCAATATATGGATTCCAGCCGAGTTAAAGGAGCCATGATTACCTTGTATAAACGGTGGTGACATTTATTGAAGGAAGTAACATATGAAACAGAACAATAAATTCTTAGAAATTTCAGTGAAAATTGAGGTATACACCGTATTAAAGTAGACGTGTTTATAAGAAAACTATATTTAGGAAAAAAGACTACCTTATTTGTAACTGTATTTGTTTTATTCCTTCACAATACTCCTCAAGTTATTGCTCAGTCATTTGGGAATGATTACATTGGGGCTGAGGCGTGCAAGACATGTCATAAAAAAGAATATAATGACTGGAAAGCATCAGGTCATGCGAATATTCTTCATAAAGCATCGGATGAAAAAGTTAAAAATATTCCTTTTCCTATTGATAGAAAGAATATTTCATATGTAATCGGTGGTTATAAATGGAAGGTCTTGTTCCTTGATAGAAAAGGATACCTGATTACCTCTACTTCTAAGGGGGAAGGTGAAACACAGTACAATCTGAAGAGCAAAAAATGGGTAGATTTTCTTCCCGGACAAAGAGTCCCATATGACTGTGGCGTATGTCATACGACAGGTTTTTCCCGTATTGGTCATGAAAATAGACTTGAAGGGATAATAGGGACATGGAAATTTGAAGGAGTCCAGTGCGAGGCATGTCATGGCCCTGGTCAGAAGCATTCGGCTTCTACCCTTAAGAAAGATATCAATATAGACCGTCATATCTGTCGTCAGTGTCATGGGCAAGAGCCTTTCGATACAATTCCACTTAATGGTGTCTTTCTTGTTCAGTATACAGAAGCGAATCAGTTGCTTAAGAGTAAAATGAAGGATTTTCCATGCACTGTCTGTCACGATCCCCACCTTCCCTCAGAAAGATCGATCAGGCAATCCTGTGAGTCATGCCATCAGAAAACAACGGAGATATACAAAGAGAGCTATATGTATAAGGTCGGTGTAACATGTACAGATTGCCATATGGCACCAGCAGTCAAGATTGCAGATGGAAATCCGGATATCTATGAAGGAGACTTCAAAAGTCATCTCTTTAAGATCAATCATCGGGGGGAGTTCCCTGTTTCCATTAGTAAAGGGGAAAGAATAAATCCTGGATACCTGAGTGTTGATTATGTTTGTATGCGCTGCCATTATCTTAACCACGACAGACAATGGGCGGCAAGATTCGCCATGTTTGCTCACACAGTGAAAGTTACTACAAACATCAAGATAATGCGTCTTCAGAGAGTGATTACATATTTAGGGTTCCTTCTGGCCGTAATCGCATTGCTCACCGGACTATATATGAAGAATTACATCTTTACTTCTTTGCAATTAAATAAGAAAAAGGTCTTAACATATCACAGATTTTCTTCATGGACTGCCTTTTCGATTTTTGTTTTTAACATCATAATTTGTACGTATATCCACTTTCCCCTTGAACATCCGGCAAAAGCCCTTGATTTCGGGTGGTTCCTCATACACCCAATCAATGGTATCATCGGAGGGGTTATGTATGGAGGGAAAATCATTACTGTTAGAAAGTTCAGGAAGGGCTGGACGTCGCAAGGTCTCCTGTGGGGAATCGGCATATTTCTTAGTTGGCTTATACAGTTTGGAACGATAATATTTAAATCCTGATATCGTAAAATACGATAAATATTTTCTGAAAAGTTTCCACTTATAAAAGTAGAGATTGGACGAACAAGGAGAATAGGATGTCGTTAGAAGATGATCTTCAGACGGCTTTTGCCAGTGAATCACAGGCATACATGAAATATCTTTCTTTTGCGAGGAGGGCAGAATATGAGGGATTGAAAAAAATTGCAAAATTATTCAGGGCTGCAGCCGAGGCTGAGCTTATCCATGCCCACAATCATCTGAGGGCAACGGGATTGATAAAGGCCTCGACAGATAATGTCAAGGTAATATTGGATGAAAAAATTTACACTTCTGAAATTTATAAACCCATGATTGAACATGCAAAAGCAGAGGGTGACAGTTGGTCCATAAAGTCGTTTTGTTACGCATATGAAGCTGGAAAAGTAATTGTAAGACTTTTTGAAAAAGCCATCAAAAATATCAGTGAAGAAACAGGAGTCGATTATTTCATTTGCAAGGTATGCGGGTTTGTTGTTGAAAATGAAATACCAGAGAAATGTCCTATCTGTGGCTCACAGAAAAAGGTTTTCAAGAAGATCGATTTATGATGGTAAGATTCATTTTGACTCAACACTTTTGATATAATTCCCACAACCTATTCCTTAACCCAAATAATGCAGACATTGTTCAAAAATTTATTTAACTCGATAATTTATTGGGAATATCTTTATTCGTTATATCCATAAAAATATTCCAATAACTATCTGTTAAAGGTACACTAAGGTATCGAAAAATAAATTTTTTTCACAACATCTGC
>CAZXCW010000230.1:0-3677 GCA_964639385.1 uncultured Nitrospiraceae bacterium | reverse complement strand
GTCCCCTATGGGATAACGAGGTTTTTTTATTTTTTTGATGGTGAATCAAGGTTGCATCATCTAAAATCTAAATGAAAATGGATCGTTGCCTCATTTAAAAATCTAAACGAAAATTTCACAATTGTCTCCTGGTAAAAAGCGATACAGGAGGCAGGAATGAGGTTAACGATGCAGGTAAGGAAATCGGTTATAGCAGCAATTGCGTTGAGGTATCAGAAGGAGAGGAAGAAGCAGAAAGGGTTTATTCTCAATGAATTCATTGAACTGACAGGATATAACCGTTCATATGCTTCCCATATATTACAGGCTCATGGCAAGAAGATAAGAGTCAGTAAAGATAGGGTTATTGAAGGAGACATACGGAATCGAGCAAAGAGAAAGAGACAGAAGAAGTATGACGATAAGGTATTAAAGGGACTGAAAAAGATATGGGGCATTATGGACTGTATCTGTGGTAAGAGGCTCGCCCCGATACTTAAAGAAGTCATTTACATACTGGAGCGCCATAAAGAGATCCGGCTTGATCGAGACACACGGAAGAAATTATATAAGATAAGCTCTGCCACAATAGACAGGCTTTTAGCAGAGGAACGGAAGAAACAAAATATCAAGGGCAGATCACATACAAAGCCAGGGACGCTGTTGAAGAGTCAGATACCGATACGGACCTTTTCGGAATGGGATGAGAAGTCTCCGGGATTTGTAGAGATTGACCTTGTAGGGCATGATGGGGGAGATGCGCGGGGAGAATTCATACAGACGCTGGATGTGACAGATATCTGTACGGGTTGGACAGAGACGCAGGCAGTAAAGAACAAGGCACAGGTTTGGGTATTTGAGGCATTGAAGGACATCCGGGGACGATTACCATTTGAGTTAATGGGGATTGATTCAGACAATGGGTCGGAGTTCATCAATAATCATCTCCTGAAATTTTGCACTGAAGAGAAGATCACATTTACCCGTGCCAGGAGTTACCGGAAAAATGATAACTGTTTTGTAGAACAGAAGAACTATTCAGTCGTGAGAAGAGCAGTTGGGTATTGCCGGCATGATACCGAAGAAGAACGCAATACCCTGAATGAATTGTACGGTCATCTGAGGCTTTATACGAATTTCTTTCAGCCGGTGATGAAGCTTATTGAAAAGACGAGGATTGGAAGCAAAATTATCAAGAAATACGATAAGCCTCGAACACCGTATCAGAGAGTTCTTGAGTCTTCTCAGGTGCCGCAGGAAAGGAAAGAACAACTGAGGAAACAGTATGCTACATTAAATCCGGCAGAGCTAAAGAGGAAAATCACGAAACTTCAACAGAAGCTTTTGAAGATAGTATCCTTGAAGGAAACACAAAGAAGGCAGCTTGTGGATAGCAATCAAGGAAATGAATCATGTTTAGGGGCATACTCAGGTATGGGTTTGTCTGAGAAAAACGATTGTAGGGCATTTGGTGAAACCGAATGCCCTGGATTCTCTCCTAATCTCCTCATCATGATAAAGAAATACCAAAAACAATGCAAAAGGGTAAAATGATTTCATATAGATTTTCATTTGATGCAACGAATTCATTTCGTTTAGATTTTTACGTGATGCAACGGGTAATCCACCGTTGATCTTATGAATGATGCAGGTAAAGCCTCACCTGAATTTATTTCAGGATCTCGTGGTATTTTTATTTAAGCCTTTTTCAGGATATACTAAGAACATGAAATGCAAGAAATGTGGTGGGAAAATAAAGCTCGTTATTGGTTGAAGAGATATAACCTTATACTGCATGGACTGCGGTAAGTCATTCACCGTAAGCGAATATATTGATGAGATAGATGATGAAACGCAGGAACGCATATCTTCTCGCCCCTGCGACAGGGTATAGGTTTCATTTTTGTCATTCTGAACGAAGTAAAGAATCTCAATGTTGCCTCGTAAAGAACAGTTCAGTGGCTCTCTGATTGGACAGTGCCTTGGAGATGCCCTCGGTTTTGCAGTTGAAGGCTTTTCCCCTGAGGCATGCAAAAGATATGTCGAAGATGTATTGAAGACAGAGAGGGTAGGAGAGTTTGGCCATTTTCCTTACCCCTTCGGACAATACTCAGATGATTCTCAACTTGCCCGTGAGCTTTTATTGAGTTATGTTGCCTGCAAGAAATTTAATCCGAGTGATTATGCAGATAGAATCAAGACTCTCTTCGCCGAGAGGAAGGTTGTAGGGTGGGGCCAGGCAACCAGAGACGCAGCTATTAAGCTTATCAGGGGAGTACCATGGGAAGAATCGGGCACACCTGCTCCCTCTGCTGGGAACGGGAGTGCTATGAGGGCTGCTCCCATTGGTCTATTCTTCTTTGACGATAGAGAGTTTCTTATTCAAGCAGCTCATGATCAGGGCCGTATCACCCATAAGGATTTGAGGTGTTCAGCAGGTGCTGTAGCGATTAGTGGTGCGGTAGCCATGGTGCTTCAGGACAAACCGATAAACACAGAATCTTTTCTTTCCTCTCTTGTGGAATGGTCAGGTAAAATTGAGCCTGTTTTTGCCTCTGAACTCGATAAACTAAAGGAATGGGTATCTTTGCCACCTGAAGGTGCTGTAACTCTTATCTCTAAGGCTGGTATTGCTGACGATTATCCTCTTGAGGATGAATGGCAGGGCATTACTCCATTTGTCACCAGCAGTGTGCTCTGGAGTCTTTACTCCTTCCTCAGGACACCTGATGACTACTGGGAAACCATCTGTACTGCTATTACAGTGGGTGGTGATGTAGATACAACAGCGGCTATGGCAGGGGCAATAAGCGGTGCCTATCTGGGGCTCGAGGCCATACCATCAAACCTCTCACAGCGGTTAACTGACTGGGAAAGATGGGGGTCTGATGAGCTCGTAGAGTTGGCTCATCAGTGCTATGAAATAAAAATGCAGAATGTCCGATGAAGCTTTTACTTTTCTATGCCCATAAGTGGTGGTTTAAGACCGCCTCGAAAAGCCTTCCCGAAGTGCCTGATATTCAAACGGAGGATTTCTCAGAGAATACGGTCGTTGTCTTTTATCATGCAGAGAAAGAAGACGAGGAAAAAGGGAAGGGTGTCCTTGATAAATTCGTAAAGAACATCAAGTGGCTTGCAGGTAAGTTTGGAACAAAGAATGTTGTTATCCATTCATTTAATCATCTTTCATCAAGCAAGGCATCTCCTGAATTTTCAGAAGAGATGATAAAGCAGGCTACCGAGAGGCTCAAGAGTGCAGGCTATACAGTAATGTGCACGCCCTTTGGATATTTTAATGAGTTCTTAATCCATGTCGGCGGCGAAAGCCTCGCAAAGGTATTTAAAGAGTTTTGAGGGTTTATGTATCCCTGCACCACGGGTTATCCTTATGCCCTATTAGAAGTACAAAAGAACAATTCAACTATAGATAATCGGAGAAGGCAAAAAGTGATATTACAAGACCTATCACTTAAATTAACCCAGATAATGCAGACATTGTTCAAAAATTTATTTAATTAATATGAGTTACTATGAACCCATGGTATTTAGGCGGGGCATAGTATTCTCGCTCATTCTCGACACGATAAATCATGTCTCCGAGGCTTTTGCCTCTTTATATTAGAGTATTTTTTATTGACTATCAGCAAAAGAAACCGCTCAAATACTATGCCCCGCCTTCTATTTAGTTTATGATTGAT
>CAZXCW010000229.1:0-3704 GCA_964639385.1 uncultured Nitrospiraceae bacterium | reverse complement strand
GAGTCGTAGACGAGTTAAATAAATTTTTGAACAATGTCTGCATTATTTGGGTTAAGATCATCGGCTAAATACTTTTCTGATTGTAGGGATGAGTGAGGTATGGTTAGAAGTTCAAATTAAAAAGTCAGAGCAAGGGGATACCCCCTTGCTCCTTGAAATTATTCCTTCTCCATTGGCTTTTTGGGCTCAGCCTTCTTTCTCATAGGCTTTGCTTCATGGATTGCGACGCTCTTTGCTATATTTTTGCCCTCAACCTCTTTATACTTTACCGTAACTTTATCGCCGATTTTCACATCTGCAAGCATCTTCTTCTCTTTGCCCATCATTATCTTGGTCTTGGCATTGGTGGTAACAACAGTCTCCTCAGCTTTCTTTTTTACCATCTTGGTTACAGTGATGGTCTGAGCTGCTGTATCTACTGCTTTTACCTTACCAGTAACCATCTTTATCTTCGGCCTTTCAACAGGCTTTACAGGCTCAGCCTTTTTTCCCTCAACTGCTAAGGCAATAGAGGTTATGCTAAATACAAAAAGTACTGCTACGATAATAACTAATACCTTCTTCACTCGTATCACCTCCTTTCATTTAAAGGAAAGTACTTACGCAATGATCATGCCAAGAGTAAGATGGCTTTAAATAACCACTAATAAAAATGGATTTTGCCCTTTTAGGAAGGGGTGTCCTCTTTTGGGGAAATAAGATTAAATTTCTCCCATCTATAACAGAATGTCTTGTAACTCATGCCAAGAAGTCTTGCTGCCTTTGTTGCGACACCGTTTGATTTTTGCATAGCCTTCTTCAGGAGTTCTTTTTCAAGTTCCTCGAAACTTATCCCTTCCTCAGGGAGATCAAGGTCAAGGATATCACCTGGATGTATAGATCTTAATTCACTTTTGATATCCCTAAGGCATATATTAGGAGATTCACTCATGAGCAAGGCTCTTTCTATGGCAGATTCAAGTTGTCTGATATTCCCTGGCCAGTGATACTCTATGAGTGCCTTTAATGCATTCCCCTCAATCCCCTTTATTCTTTTGCCGAAGTCCTGGTTATACTTCTTTATAAAAAAGTCCACAAGCTCTGGGATATCCTCTTTTCTTTCGCGTAATGGCGGAAGTTCGATGGTTATAACCTTTAATCTGTAATAAAGATCCTCCCTAAAATTTTTCTTGATGATTTCAGTCTCGAGGTCCCTATTTGTTGCTGATATTATTCGAACATCAACCTTTATGCTCTCACGGCTACCAATCCTCCTTATCTCCTTGTCCTGAAGAACCCTGAGGATCTTCGACTGAGTTACGGCTGGTAAGTCTCCAATCTCATCCAGTAATATTGTTCCTCCATTCGTTGACTCGAAAAGCCCTATGCTCCTCGATGTTGCGCCAGTGAAAGAGCCTGGCTCATATCCAAAAAGTTCACTCTCTATTAGGTTTTCAGGGATTGCAGCGCAGTTCACGGCTGTAAAAGGCTTTGTGCGTCTTGGACTGTTGTAATGAATCGCCCTTGCAATAAGTTCTTTCCCTGTGCCACTTTCACCAACAATAAGAATAGTTGCTGAGGTAGAAGAGACCTTTTTCATTATCTCCATTACTTCTTTCATTTTTCTGGAGCTTCCTACTATTCCCTCTATGCTGAACTTATCATAGAGTGCTTTCTGTAGCTGGAGATTCTCTTTGAGGAGGGAGGTTCTTTCAACAGCCCTCTTTACAGTCAGAAGCAAGGTGTCCTTATCGAGAGGCTTTGTCAGATAATCAAAGGCCCCTTTCTTCATTGCCTCAACAGCAGATGAAATCGTTCCGTATGCTGTCATGATAATCATTGAAGGTTCAAAAGGGGCTTTTGGAATTAATTCAATAAATTCTATGCCCTCCATGTCTTCCATCTTGAGGTCAGTCAGAACTACATCAGGATTTAGACTTTGCACAATTTTCAGTCCTTCCTTACCTGAGGAGGCAATATGCGTCTCATATCCTTCGTCATCAAGTATTGTCTTTAATATCTCCCTTTGCATAGGTTCATCATCTACGACAAGAACAACAGCCATCTTAGTTCCTTATCTTACTCCCTGACTGGAAAAGACATTGTTACAGTACTTCCCTTTTTTTCTATGCTCTGGAAATCCACTTTTCCGCCATGTTCTTCAACAACTCTCTTTGTCATGGCAAGTCCAAGACCAAGGCCCCTATCTTTGGTAGAGAAAAAAGGATCAAAGATTTTTGGGAGATTCTCTTTAGAAACTCCGAACCCGGTATCCTCAATAATAAGAGAGACCTTGCTGTCAGTAGCCTTGGTACTAATCGAAAGCTTACCGCCATCAGGCATTGCCTGAAAAGCATTGAGAATAACATTCAAGATACATGTCTTTATCAGTTCAGGGTCTAAAGAGAGTTTTGGTAATACCTCATATTGTCTGTGTACTTCAATACTGTCCTGCTCCGCTTTTGCCAGCACTAATGCTACTACCTCTTCGATAAGATTGCCTAATTCAACCTCCTGAAGACTCAATCTTATCGGTCTTCCATAATCAAGAAAATCCTCTACCAGCCTGTTAAGACGCTGTATTTCCTGTTTTATACTTGTGATAAGGGATTCAAACTTCTCTTTTTTCTCCTTTTCCAAGGGTATATATTTCCCCTTTAGATGATCTATCGAGAGGCTTATAAAATTCAGGGGGTTTCTTATCTCATGCGCAATTCCTCTTGCGAACTGCCCTATGCCTGATAGGTGTTCAACCTCGCGTAATTTCTCCTCGAGGGCACGCTTCTCTCTTAGTTTCTGAACCATGAAATTAAAACTCTGCGTCAGCTCTCCTATTTCATCTTTCCTCTCCGTAGAAAGATCTGGTGTTAAATCTCCTGCTGCAACCCTCCTCGCTGCATTTACTACTTTGTATATGGGTTTGGTATACATCCATGAAAGGAATGCTGCTATGACTATTCCAAGACCAAAGACTGCGGAGGCCGCACCTATCCTTCTTATTGCACTCATCTTGATGAGTTCAGAAAAATCCTCTGTATTTATCTTTAAATGTATATAACCGTACTGCTCATCGCCAGCAACAACGGGCACAATTACGTTATAGGCCTTCCCTTCCTCTGAAACGGGGTCACCGAGTTCCGCCCTTATGATGCGCTCTTTTTTCTTAGGACTAACCCGCTCTCCTACCCTCATAGGATTAGTACTTGCTATGATTTCATCTGTGTTACTAATAATAGAAATCTCTTTCACACCCTTTGCATGTAACTCCTTAAGGTAATTATAAAGCCTCATCTGGTCCGTATAGCCGGTGCTTGTAACCTCTTCAACACCAACCTGTATTGCTTTTGAAAGCTCTGCTGTTTGTTTTTCGACCTCTGCAAGCAATTCCTTTTCAGCCTGTGAATAAAAAAAGAGTAATACCGAGATAAGGATAAAGCTAAGAAAGAGCATCATCCCGATAAGTTTTTTATTCAGAGAAAGACCTAAGAAATAATTTCTTAGAGACATTTAAAGATATTTTATATTTAATACATATCTGTTAGTCAACTGAGCTATCATATAAAAACCTTTACTTACATTTATTGACGATGGTATTCTTAATTGTTCTCAAAAAACAGAAATTCTTTGAATTAACTCAAATAATGCAGACATTACTCAAAAATTATTTAATATGAATTACTATAAACCCATGGTATTTAGGCAGGACATAGTATTCTCGCTCATTC
>CAZXCW010000228.1:0-3710 GCA_964639385.1 uncultured Nitrospiraceae bacterium | reverse complement strand
CCAGTATTTTCAGTGTGTTATACTATTTTGTAAATTCAACGTTGGGACAGTAGTGTACCTATATGATATTTTAGCTGAAGCAAAAATGAATCTTGAAAAGACTGTCTAACAAACACCCTGATAAACCTATTTCAATTCATATATCCTGTCTTTAAGTGGTCAATTTTCACGTGACATAAAAAATACTATTTTAATCAATAACAAATCTGATCATATTAATCAAGTATCAATCTGTAGTGAAAGTGTTACAAAATTCATCCACTTCGTCTATGAGTAAGCGAATAAGTTTTGTCAAGTTATCTATTTTAGTTTCGATTAAAGGTTTATAGTGAAGTAAAGTTTCCTTATCAGAGCGACTAAGAACGCCCTTAATTAAGAATAATGAGGATAGAGTATATGTCAGAGGACTTTTACAACTTCTTGTTTGTGAAAGAAAAAAAATCCTATTGCCTCTTATAAAATTACTGTAACTCACAGGGAAAAACTTCCTAAAAACATGCGGATAGCCCAAAATTTCTTTCTTAATAGTATTCCGTTCCCATGATATGACATCTATCTCGCTATTTGAATTGAGGTCTGTTAAAGTACGTTCTAAATTGACGCTAAGTCTTGCATTGGTAAATAATAAATAACCCGTTGCTTTCTGTGATATAACTCTATCCAGAATATTCATGACATCATGTTCATTTATTGCCCGGTCAGAAGAGGTAAATTTAGCTTCAACCAGCCATGTCTTTACTGTGGGGGACGCCAGCGTGCCTACGTAGGATTCTTCCGCTATGATGTCTTTGCCTAATTGCCCAGGGCCACGCCCCAATCTGCGAACTCGTAACCCTTTTGCTAACAACAAGTCCTCGCATAAATCTTCGAACTGTTCAAAATCAGATATCTCGTTGAAATCAATCACAGTCTTTTCCGTCGTTTTATATCGCTCATCTTATCAACTAATTGCCATGGGTCCATGTCTTTCTTTTCATATATAAAGCAGTGAGGATGGTCTATTTTTTCAAAGGAGCGAGAATCGGCATTAGTAAGACAAATAACAGGGATGTGTTCATCTAATTGCTTCATTAGATGTAAGAAATTAAGTCCAGTTCGGAGGCCCTCTTTTGTATCAGAACCTGAGAATAAACGTCCAGGAGGCATCATTATATCTAAGAAAACTGCATCTACTGAGTCCTTGTTATTACGAATAATATGCCAAGCTACATCCACATCGCTGATTACCTGGACTTCAAAACCTTCGAGGCGAAAGGCATCGACATAGGGAGTAATATATTCTGGTTCATCATCTATAAATAATATCATTTTGTCCTCCTAATAACATATTTCTTTGGGATAGTAATTGTAAACTCTGTAGGATTTTTTAAATTAGTAACCTTAATATTACATTCATGGGCTAGAAGTAAATTGCGAACAGTGGTTAACCCTATTCCCGGACCTGTCGGAACTCTTTCACGGGCATGTTTACCTCGAAAAGTCGGGTCAAATATTTTTTCAACCTCGTCCTGATGTAAACCGATTCCGTAGTCTTGAATAATAATTACAGCATCACCATTCTGAAGAGTGTCAAGTTCTATGATAATGTTAAAGGCTTTCTCGTCTTCATATGCATATTTGATAGAATTACTTAATATGTTGTTAAAAACCTGATGAAATATTTTCCGGTCTATATTTAATAGTGGCCATTTGCTTCGGTCAAAGCACCTAATTGCAGCATGTTCAAAGTTTCTAGAACGTAGCAATGGCGTGAGACTGCCGCGACATTTGTCGATAACGTCACTGAAAAGATGTGAATGTTTTAGTACTAGGTCAGACTTTGACATTCTGCCTGACTTAGTATACATGGTAAGCCCCTGAACCAATGAGATTGCCTGTTGACTGAATCTAAATATATCATCAATCTTCGAAAAAAATGATCCCTGTAGATTTGTGTCTTCACTAAGGGATTCCATGTTGGTCACTTTTTGCATAAAGTGAGAAGCATTCTTAATACCCGAAATTGGCGCTAAAAGCTCATGGGTGACGCTATCAAGGAATGCTTCATACTTACTTCGCAATGTCGACATTGCGATTAATTGGCCAATAATATTTGCAAATGTCTCTATTATTAATAAGTCCTGCTCACTAAAATCACAAACAGTTTTATCGTCCTTCGTTTTGTTTAAAAGCCGAATAATCCCAGTTTTATTATTCTTATCATCATAAATAACAGAGAATGCAATCGATTTTACTATGTGGATATTTTCAAAAAAAACATCTGTGGTAGGATATAAGCCTTTATGCTGCTGTTCAGCGACTTTTGATGGCTTACCGACTTCAAGCATTTTCCATAGGGGTGAATCAGAACGAAAAGCGGGAATTGAAATTGATGGCTTAATATTTGTCCCTAAAATAAATTTCAGACTGCCTTCATATTCATCGAAAAGAAAAATGGAACAGGCTTCACAAGGAATAAATTCTGAAAGAATCATTAAGACATTTTTGAGTTTTTCCTGAAAATTCGCTTTAGATCGATAAACGCTGCTTAACTGAGGCCAAAAGTTTTCAGTCATGACCTTGTCATATCAGAATCATAAAGCCGTTCTTCTGATTTACAGGATGTTCTGTTCATTGTCAACGTCAACCATCGCATGAAAGTCTTTTACGCACATACATATTTGTACCAATAATTTACAATAATTTCAATAGGTGATAGCTGTTTATTCGTAGGTGTACTTCTTCCCCTGACAAGGCTTATCCAAAGGGCGGAGTAGATGAAGAAGTCTTGGGGGTCTGCCTCCTGAGAAAGTCACAATAGTTCGAATGGAAATCCTAATTTTTAGAGCGGCATTGTTTGAGACAAACCTATAATATATATTCTACACCTAAATTCGACAGATGGATAAAGCATAAGCTCCTCTACCTCAAAATCCTCGAACGCAGAGTTTAATGCCTTTAATCTTTTCCTCAAGGTTCTGACATTTTCTGCGGGGCTAAAACTTATCATACAGGCAGGATGGACATTTATCTTGTGTTTCATGAGATTTTTAGGAAAGGTAAGGTTATGTATGGTAAAATTTGGTAGATGAAAATTATCTGGACTAAACATGCAGAGGACAGGCAGAAAGAATGGGAGAGAAAGTTTGGAATTACAAGGCAAAGAGTAGAAGATTTAATGCGCACTCCTGAACAGATCGTCCCTGGTGATATGAAAATTCTTGTAGCACAATCAAAATTTCTAAATGGTTTATTGAGAGCACCATTTATCGAAGTGGGTGGAGACAGGAAAATTATCACTGTTTATTGGACAAGCAAAGTAGAGAAATATTGGAAAAAGGAGGACTAGATGAAAATAAGATATGATAAAGAAGCTGATGTTCTTCTTCTTATTTTCCGTGATGATCCGCCAGTTGATGCCATTGAGGAACCAGGGGGCATTATCGTAAGTTATGGAGAAGATGGAGAACTTGTCTGTGTTGAATTTCTCAATGCATCGGTTCGGAAACTTATCCGTTCGGGTGAAGTCAGCGTAACCCTTCAAACTGAAGGTACTCCTAAGTAGACTTGATAAGATATTAGCTTATGAGAAAAGAAACTAAAGGTAGAATATTTGCATATGAAAGCGAACTTGAAACCTCCTTTGATATGGTATTAAGGGAGGCAGATCAGTTGTACCAGGGGCAGGGACGGCTTAAAAAGACATTTGACCGCCTTGCAAAATGTCTGGA
>CAZXCW010000227.1:2774-3759 GCA_964639385.1 uncultured Nitrospiraceae bacterium | reverse complement strand
TTTCTCAGAGCGGTTTTATTTTGTCGAAAAAACAGAATGTTTTTAAGACAAAATACCTCGGAGACCCGATATTGGACAGGGTCGAGAATGAGCGAAGAGATTGCCTCCTTCCCTTGCACGCAGATTTATGAAGTGTAGGTTAGAATATCTTTATTTTCATCAATAGTCTTCCCGTTTGTGATGCCGATCACGTTGTGACTCTCGTCACTGCCCACCTATCAGTTTCTTCTCTATATTTAAATCGTACTCAGCAGTAATAAAGGCTTGAGCGGAGGCATTAGAGACTCGCCTCCGCTCACACCTCTGCTCAGAGCAAACCAGGGGAAACCCTGGGACGCAGAGCAACGGGACTAACGGACGGCGCTGTCCAATGTCCGCCGAGCCGCCAGAGGCAAATCCTCTGGCGGCTTTTTAATTGCCTGAAAGGAGGGGGCCCAAGGGAAGGCGATGGAAAAAAGGATATCGGAGACAAAAAAGCAAAATATTCTTTTTCTTTATTTACTACTCGCCTTAGCTATATTTTTGCATTCATCGGTTGCTTTTTCAGGTGTTGCTAAACTCTCCTGGAATGCCCCGACCACAAATGGTGATGGCACGCCCCTTACAGATCTTGCTGGTTACAAAATTTATTATGGCACTTCTTCCGGTAGTTATTCCCAAAGTATCGATGCAGGCAATACAACAACTTATACTATTGCAGATCTAATAGAGGGTCTTACTTATTATTTTGCAACTACTGCATACGATGCAGGAGGGAACGAAAGTGGATATTCTAATGAGGTTATTAAGACAGTACCTCTGGAAACCGGGCTTACTAATCTTCCAAAAACAGGCCAGGTAATAGGTTATCTATATCTGGATGACGGCTACTTTCAGGCAGGGACTGAGTGGCCTATTCTAAGGTTTACGGATAATGGAGATGGTACAGTAACGGATAATCTTACAGGGCTCATGTGGCTTAAGGATGGAGGCTGTATAAAAAAGA
>CAZXCW010000227.1:0-2674 GCA_964639385.1 uncultured Nitrospiraceae bacterium | reverse complement strand
AGGCTTTGTAGACGTGAATGCCTCTTTCTACTGGTCATCTACAACCCACCAGGTTGATCCCTCTAAGGCATGGTTAGTTAAGATGTCTAATGGCAAAAGGATAGCTCGCTTAAGGTCCTACAAATACTACATATTACCAGTACGTAATGGAACAACCATTAGCAATTTTTACGAGGTACCAAAGACTGGGCAGATAGTAAGCTATGCCCAAGGGGACGACAATTACATCCAGGCAGGGACTGAGTGGCCCACACCAAGGTTTACGGATAATGGAGATGGTACAGTGACGGATAATCTTACAGGGCTCATGTGGCTTAAGGATGGAGGCTGTATAAAAAAGAATAAGTGGAAAGATTCACTTAATGCAGTTGCAGAGCTTAACAATAATCCCGGAAATTATAACTGCCTAGAGTATATAGCCAATTATACTGATTGGCGTCTCCCCAATGTTAAAGAGATTGAAAGCCTTACAAATTATGGGGTCTCAGACTCAGCCGCATGGCTTAACTCTGAAGGCTTTGTAGACGTGAATGCCTCTTTCTACTGGTCATCTACAACCCACCAGGTTAATTCCTCCAAGGCATGGTTAGTTAAGATGTCTAATGGCAAAGAGATACCTGTACCAAAGTCTTACAGATACCATGTCTGGCCAGTTCGAGGCACACAATAGCTTTTCTATTATTTATTCTCAGACCGATCAGGGTTCGGGATAATTTAGAAAATACCTTTTAATTCTATCTTCAAGTTTCTCAGACAAGGTGATTCGAGGGTTTCATTTTTACTGTAAGTTTTGTGAAGCACGTAAACTTTATCCCTTAGAATATAAACCTCTATCAATTCTTCCCCTGGGATTACTATCCAGTATTCTTTTACACCGAATTTTGCATATAACTTCTTTTTCTGCACAAGATCCCTGTAAGCAGAGCCCTCTGAAATTATCTCTATAACAACATCTGGTGCACCCTGTATATTCTTTTCACCTATAATATTCAATCTCTCTTTTGAGATAAAAAGGATGTCAGGCTGTACAACATTCTCATCATCGAGATATACATCGCAAGGTGCATCAAATACTTCGCCACGATCATTTCCTGTCACAAATTTTCTCAATTCAAACTCAAGTCTTCCTGAAATTCTCTGATGCTTTGGTACAGGTGAGGGTGTCATAAGCAATTCTCCTTCTATGAGCTCATACCTCTCATCTTCAGGGGTTTTAAGGTAATCTTCATAGGTGTATCTTTTCTTTTCTTTAACAGTCTGTGCCATAAGAAACCTCTAAAAGAAACCTCTAAAAATATTTTATATTTTATTGAAGGGATAATACAATCTTAAAACACCTTTTAACCCAAATAATGCATTATTCGGGTCAAGCACCTCTAATTTTGTGATGGCAGGATATAGTAGTTGAGCGGATTCTTTTGTCGATAGTCCAATACGAATATTCTAATTAATGAAGAGGCAAAAGCCTCGGAGGGCGATAGCCCGAGAATGAGCGAAAATACTAATATCCTGCTTTTAGTGCCCTTTAAGAATAAGGCTGCCCTCATCATGAAAAAGAGATGCTTCCCCACCTTTACCCAAAGATTCTCACTATCCTGTACTTGGAATTTACAAATTATACTCTGAATTGCCCAGTATCTACCCACTCCTTTTTGAGTACAGACCAGAAGTCCTCTGCAAGACTTCGCAAGACATACTCATAGGGTAGCCACCCATAACCCTCTTCACCCCATCCCTTTCCCCATGAATTTCTGATGAGGAGTGTCCCTGTAGTCTCAATCCTGCCGTACTTATTCTTGATCTTCATCTTATCGTCATAACCGACCACAGCCACCGCATGACCGCCCTCAATCCTCTCCTTAGAGGATGGAAAAGGGATTCTCCCGGTTTTTTCTGCCTGTTCAATTGAGTTATAGACTGTAAATCCAAACATTGCTGGATGGCTCGCAGCAAGATAAGTCTTAACTTTTCTCAGTATCTCTTATGCCTTTGTTCCTGGCGGGTCATGCCTGAAGTATTTAACGGTCTGATAATTCTGAGCAAAGGCATAGCAAAACGAAGGAGGCTCCTGATCAAATCCCTTTTCATCATCAGTATAAGACCAGTAATCCTCAGGCGGCACTCCAAAGAGTACCATTGCCCCCATGGTCGTCCGCAGGTAGGCACCTGTATCGCCCTTCATCTTCATCAAATTGCGAGTAACCTTATAAAGAAAGAGCCGTGAGGCATCGATGTGCCTTCCAAAGGACTTTCGCTCATAATATTCAATGATTCCAACTCCTGCATGGGCAGTGCAGGAACCAAGTCTGCCCTGATCCTCTATGGCCGAACACCATTCTCTCAGATCAACAGAGGCAGGAAGACTTTTTGATCTGGCCAATCCTGTGGGAGCAAGAACTGATTTAATTTCATCTGTCTTTTCCGTATAATCCCTTAAATCAGGATAATCCGGAATCCAGCCCATCCCGTATTTTCCTATCGTATTAAACATATTCTTCTCCTTCTTTATGAGTCTTAGACCTTCAAGTTAAAAGGTCTTGTCTTTTATACTAAGTTTGAAGGTCTTCCCCAAATTACCTACCTCTAAAAAAAGTTAAAAACCATCTGGTTAGAAATTTAGTAACACGAGTTACGCACATTTGTTCTTTGACAAACAAATTGGCTTAAAAATAAA
>CAZXCW010000226.1:0-3849 GCA_964639385.1 uncultured Nitrospiraceae bacterium | reverse complement strand
CAATTTCTACAGATGGTTTAACTACAAAAAAACCCTTTGTAGCAAGTCCGATGTTTTTATTATCTTCATCGTAAAAATATGCCCAGAACCTATCCGATGATGCCCTTGCATTATTCATAACATGAGTAAAACTCGAAGACCCATTTGCAGGAACTAAAAGAGTCTTTGTTAACCATAAATCCAGCCTCCCAGCCCACCCACCATACTGAGGATCGCCCGTTTCAAGATAATGATGGGGCATGCAATACTTTGCTGTGACTGTTCTATCTGTATCACTGTTGTTCCAGATAGTAACTGTGAATACTGCATCAGAACCATATATATAGTACTCACTATCTGAGTTTACAGAAAAATTAAAATCAGGACTCTTATAGGGATTAGTCGGTGGATTGCTTACCACAAAACGGCCAGAATCGGTTTCTGCCTGTGGTTGGATGACGTTCCCCTGTGCATCATAGAGTTCATAATCAATGTGGTAAATACCCAAAGAAGCGGTTGTTGGTGTTGAGCATTGAATTAAAAGTTGGGTTGAAGATCCAGACGGTATGAATGCACTGATTGTTTCCTCTTTGAGCAGATTTTTTCTATCGGGGTCGTATACAAGGAGTTTTACAGAAGCAGCATCTGTTGTTGAACTATTCGCTAATGAGACATTTACTGATAGTGTTTCGCCAGGTTTTATCTCTGGAAGTATTGCAGGTTTCTTTGCCCAGGAAATTATATCTCTCACTAAAGCAATCTCATCCTTTGATGCCTGGGAATGACCATAAGCCCAGTCTGAATACATACTTGTTACTATTACCTTTCCCTGACCATAGTCATACATAATCATAGCCGGCTGACCATTTACAGTTCTTCTTAAAAGCACTGTTGCATTGGAAGGATAATCATTAAAATAACCATCAACATTTAGAGACGGAGTTGATCTATTCTGTCCTGAAAGGATTTGATGATAGGTGTCTATATATGAGGAATTAGATTGACATGACTGATCCTCTGTCCATCCATATCCGGTAACCTTTTTGAAGGTTTCGTCCTCCTCTTGAGGAACTGGAATTACTGAAAACTCATAACCATGTTGTTGGGCAAAAACTATTAGTATGCCACCGTTTTTGACATATTCCTCAAGCGAGGCTCTGAACAAGGCTGAATTTTCAAGGCCATATAATCCGCCTGAGGGGATAAGCATCACAGGATGGTCTTTTACTATTGAAGGGTCAAAATCTAATCCTTTAAATGCTACGGGTTCTCTCATCTTTAACATCAATGAGATTGAAGGATTGTAAAAACCATGTGTAAACAGGGCGATATCAGGAGCGCCTTCCCAGTCACTCCGGAACTTCTCTGAATTTGGAATAATTATCTTTCCAAGTGTATTTAGTCTCTGACCCGCTATACTCCTTTCTTCATCAGTTACAGCTGACATATATCTCTTAAATTCTTCCATAATTTGGCTGTAATACCACACTCCTATCTTGCCTTTTTTAATTGCCGACCTCATATAAAGTTCTGCAAGCTTATCTATTGCTATATTGAAGTTTTCTTCCCAATAAAATTCATCACTTACATCAAAACTGTCATCTGGATGGTCATTACCTGGAATTGAAAAATTGCAAAGCATGAAACACATCTGAGCAATTCCTTCTGCTTTCTCAGCTGTTACATCTGCCCAAAAGGTATTTATCAACCCTGCACTATACATTAGTGCGAGTGGGAGAAGTATTTCTGCATTTTTACTTTTTCCTTCCCATGATATCTCTTTCTCTAAATTGTTAATTAGGTCCCTACTCCGTTTATCTACAGGTAGATTATGACTTCTTGTTGCTAATGTATTGACATATTCTGACGGATCATTTAATTGATAAACAGATTTGTTATAAGGGATTTCTTTCATGTAATCTTGAAGGAAATCTTTTAGACCAGTGTAATATATGGGGTTGCTATTATTATCGTATCCTTTTATAATTTTTCCCTCATTAGGAGTGTCTTTGTGCCATATATCCCAGTTATCTGCAACGTATTTCTCAAAACTATCTGCAGGTGATATGTGCGTGGCATCATTAGTATGAGCAGGAACAGCCATGTCTTGAAGGAGATGGAGAGCATGCCCTAATTTCTCCCATGCTGCCATCTTGTCATTTTTATCACAATATTTTTTTATGCCTGACTTATAAAAATCGTTAGCCCTGTCCTTTGCATTTTGAAATATTCCCAACCATCCAAGACCTGTCGTAGGGTCATAGAAATGTCTTGCACCAGAAAGCCCAGACCCGAATAAGTTATCCTCAGAAACATTTGCAGAGGAGAGGAATTTTTTAAATCCATTTTCAAAACCATTGGGAAAATTATCCATTGCAGACTTCAATCCATTATCTTCACTTTCAGGTAAAACATATTTAACATCAGATGACATTTTTGTGAGATCACTATGCCCTGCATTAGAATCACTTGGAAATGCAAATGATGGATTATTTTCAGCCAAAAAAATGATAAAAAAGATATAATAAATTGAAATAAATAAAATGCAAGATTTTTTCATTTAAACCACCCTGGAAAATATCAACTGTTTGATTCTTTTAATTTTGATTTATATTTTTGATATTTTTCATCAAAGTACTTTGTTTTTGCATTTGGATTGTCTTCAATAATTTCTTTAAGTTTTTTTATGGCTGATTTATAATCACCTATACGGTAATATGCCTCGGCAAGCTCATACTGAATATTTTTATCCCATTTTTGTTTACCAAATTTTTCAACAAATAGTTTATCTTCTTCAAATGTATAATCTTGATCTACTTCAACATATGAATAAATATCACCTCTATTTTTAACAAAGACCTCGGGGTTCTTTATTTTTGATAACTTCAGCGTTAGTTTATTTTCAGTTAACTTTTTCTGGAATTCTTCATACTTTGGTTTATCGAAATTCTCTGTTTCATAAAATGTAAAGCTTTTATATTTGTAATCATGTGCATAAACAATCATGTAAAACGACCCTCCCTGTCCAAATGGGTATGGTATAAAATTAACAAGGCTATATGGGAAGATTTCAAAGGTTCCATCTCTTTTCGTTTTCAATCTTAGTTCTTTGGCAACTCCTCCACCTGTTTGACCACCTGGGCCGCTAACTATTTTCTGCCATTTTGCATATATTCTTACTCCTTCTATTGGCTTTCCTGTCTCTGCATCAAGCACTACTCCTCTAATCTCAGGTGTTTTAAGAGTGGTAATACAACCAGCAAGAAATAATCCGTTAAGAAATGTTAACAATATAATTGTTATCTTTCTCATAAAACCTCCTAATGTTAGAGACTCATCAATTTTAGCGGTTGTATCTAAAGGAACACTCCTCAATAGCAAGTTTCATTTTTAAAACCTTTTAACCTCACTGCTCTTTATTTCATTAAGATATCAAACTAGGACTAAAGTGGCGTCATTATAGCTTTTTAATCTCCATGCCCACAAGAAATTTTTTTATTACGAAATATTTTTAGTAATAATTTTATTAATAGTAATCGCATTCAAAATTTAAGCTTGAGAGGAAAAATATTTTGGATAGGGATGCTATGGAGCGAACAAGACGAAATTTTTGGTCAAAAATTTCGTCAGTGAGCGTAAAGGCATTCCGAGCTCGAAATGATCAGACCTAAATTTCAGATGCCTCCTATAACCTTTTGTGTTCGACAAATATTGCCTGTTTTATTCTTAATGAGAGAGTCTATTGTAGTGTCACTAATATTTCTTTACACTTTTTTCATCTGTCATTCCTATGTAACAGGCTGTTGCAGAATGCCTTAAAAAATTACCCCCAGAGAGAAGGATTTCGCCTCCTCACAAAATAATTTTGGT
>CAZXCW010000225.1:0-3877 GCA_964639385.1 uncultured Nitrospiraceae bacterium | reverse complement strand
TATCGAAAAATAAATTTTTTCACAACATCTGCATTATGTAAATGCATTTTAGGGGGTTAATGAAAATCAAGAGGCAAAAGCCTCGGAGGGTCCGACAGATGTCGGAGCCGAGAATGAGCGAAAATGCCATATCCTGCCTGCATATAAACCCTATGAATTGAAAGGGTTAAACTTTATTCTCCTTTTAATATATTCCTCGATGATAAAGAGGGTATTAAGTTCTTCCCCCGTAATTTCTTGTAGACGAATAAGCTTATCATGCTGAATGTTCTTACGTAGCCGCGGGCAGATAAAATTGACACAGATTACATGCCGGGCCTTCAGGCTACATCCCTCTTTTGTCAGAAAGTAACACAAGTGAGGATCCTGTGACTTAATAGGTAGGGACTTTCCCAAAAGGAGGTTGATAAATAAAAGTATGCTGTCATATTTGTAACCTGTGCGTCTACCGCAACAAGTCCCATCACCCTTGACTGCACAGTCAGCACATTCCCTTACAATCCCAGCAGAAACCATCTCCCTTTGGGCAGTCTCAATGTTTTGATTCAGCCGAAGCAACAATGCCTGGAATTTATTGTCCTTAAGCAAAATTTGACCAAATACCTCATGAAGATGATAGGATAGAATGACTTGACGGTCAATACCATCTTCCTGTTTAATCTCAAACTCGTGGATATTCACCTGACTACCTTCTATCAAATTCATCCATCTTATTAGATAGGCTCTCCCAGTTGCAGGTCTGCATGAGCTTGACTAATTTGTGCATAGCACCACTCTGAATGACTTTCCTCTTCTCGGATTCATCTTTCAGACCATAGAAGGGAAGCATAATGAAAAAGGCATTATCTACATACTTCTTTACTGGTGGAAGCACGTCCCTCAGCCTCGTGTAATAGGGGTCTTCGTTCTCAGCGCAGGGTTTACCAAAAACAATAAATTGTCTGCATGAAATAGGTCGCATGGGGTGGATCATACAAGAACCATTCAGTAAAAATGGGCACGGGTCTTTTTCTTTATAAGATCTCAATTGATTCTTAATTACCTCTCGCTCTGGACCTGATATTTTTTCTGTGACATACCAGGAAATGCCCACGAGCTCCAATGGATACACCGGGATAGTCTGATGAGTTTTACAGCAACTTGAACAACCCTTGCTACAGGCTACCTTTCTATGTTTTTTCCTCTCTTTTTTAAGGGCCTCAGCGATTCCTTTATCCACGATATAATAGGCGTCCAAGAGTGGGGGAAGCCAATCGTACACTCTCTCATCATCTGAGAAAGAGAGTCTTGTGGGTCTGAGATAACCAGTGGTTTTTACTTTAGTTCGTTCCATTTCTTCAGCCATGAAAAGTTATTCTTATCTCAATCTCTGTAGATTCATTATACTATTTTAGAGAGATGGAATTAACTCTTACCCTTCCGGGCTATGTAATTACCTTGAAAATTCTGTTGACATGACAGAAATTTCAAGGTAGGGAGCAAACGTTTCTGTCGTGGAAAAATGTGCGAGCAGTAGCTCTGACACGATTACTCGATGATTCGAAACCAATAAAATAGTACATATATAACAAAAACCCAAAACCCGCTTGACAAATGCATATTTATAATACATACTTATACATATAATAATGCATATTAGAGAAGGGGGGAATCCATGAGAACGACACTTAATATAGAAGACGAATTACTCGCCAAGGCAGCAAAGTTGACAGGCATTAAAGAAAAAACTTCTTTGGTTCAACTCGGGCTCGAAGCACTCATAGCGAGGGAAAGCAGTAAGAGACTTGCCAAATTGGGGGGTACCGAAAAGAAGTTGGAGATGATACCCCGCAGAAGAGCAGCTGGCGAATAAAAATGGTTCTTGTTGACACTTCGGTGTTGGTAGCACACCTGAAGCATGGAAACATCGGCCTTGAAACACTATTGAGTGAAGGTCATGTTTTCTGTCATAGGTTCATTATCGGTGAACTTGCTTGTGGGAATCTCAGTAACCGGCATGAAATACTCTCACTTCTTCGGGCACTCCCTATGGCAACCAGTGCGGAACATGAAGAGGTGATGCAGTTCATAGAAAACTATTGTCTAATGGGAAAAGGGTTAGGGTATATTGATATGCATTTGCTTGCTTCGGCTATCTTGACTAAGGTTCCGCTGTGGACACTCGACAAGAAACTGAATAAGGTTTCTTCAAGACTAAGGTTATCGTACTGATCTTTATGGTCAAATAACATCATTAGAAATTTTTTGAAAGACTACTGCGAAACCCTTAGTGCTTGAATGCCCTCTGGCCTGTAAAGACCATGGTTACCTTTGGATTTGCTTCATTACAGGCAATGATGGATTCGAAATCTCTTTCTGAGCCACCGGGCTGAACGATTGCTGAGATACCCTCTTTTATGCCGACATCAACACCGTCCCTGAAAGGAAAAAAGGCATCAGAGACCATTATCGAGCCTCTCAAGCCTCCCTTTTTTTTCTTTGTCTCTTTATCAATCTCGCGAAGGGCAACCTTATCCCGTTCCCCATTCTTCACATCAAGCTCAAACGTCTTGTAGGGAACACCATATTTCTTAAAGCATAAGGCATCAGCGTATTTGGTATATGCCTTGAAGACTGCAATCTCAGCCACGCCTACCCTATCCTGCTCGCCTGTGCCGATCCCAACGGTTACGCCATCTTTAACATAGAGCACGGAGTTTGATGTAATACCCTGCTCCACATTCCACCCAAAGAGCATATCATCATGCTCTCTCTCAGTTGGCATTCTTTCTATGCTATATTCCTTCTCTTGGTATGTTGCCTTTGCAAGTAGTAAGTCTTCCTTTGATTTTATTTTATTTATTGGAGATTGCTGAACTATGATGCCGCCGTCAATTAGTGATTTAAAGTCAACAAAGCGAAGGGTCCTGTATTTCTCTAACTCTTTAATCTTGCTTATCCTGACAATCCTCAGGTTCTTTCTTTTCGACAGGATATCTATTGTCCCATCTTCAAACTCAGGGGCAGCCACAACCTCAAGGTAGTTATTACTGACCATTTCAGCTGTTTTTTTATCCATCGCCCTATTCACAACAAGGCATCCTCCGAACGCCGCAATACGGTCTGCCATGTTAGCCTTATCATATGCCTCAGCCAGTGTCGCACCATATGCAGCACCACAGGGGTTATTATGTTTCAAGATTACCGCTGCGGGACGATCCATTAAATACTTGATAACATTCAGCCCGTTATCAAGATCTGTGAGATTCGTTTTCCCAGGATGTTTGCCTGCCTGAATCATGTCCTCTTCAGTAATGCTACTGACGAGACCATTGCCTGGCTGTATAAACTGGCACCCTCCAAGGGTCAGATTTCCGTTAATCAATTCATAGAGCGCTGCTTCCTGTCCGGGATTTTCACCGTAACGAAGACCTTTCTCGATTAGCTCTCCTGTTTTATCATCAGGTATCTTCCATGTCCTTTTCCTATATATCAAAGTCTGATCCCCAAATTTGATGACCATCTCAGAAGGAAAATGATCAGCCATGATAGTCCGATACATCTTCTTTATGTCTGACATGAAAAACCTCCTTAAAATGCTAATTGCCGGCAGGGCATAGCATTTCGCTCATTCTCGCCCGATAAGATCGGGACTCCGAGGCTTTTGCCTCTTCATATTAGAATATTTTCGCCGGACTATCGGCAAAAGAAACCGCTCAAATACTATGCCCTGCCTTCTATTTAGTTTATGATTGAGGTACACTAAGGTATCGAAAAATAAATTTTTTCACACCATCTGCATTATGTAAATGCATTTTCCGGGTTAAATATAATATGAGTATGAGCAGGATATGGCATCTGAGCGGTTTTGAATTCTGTCGAAGACAGAATTCACCTC
>CAZXCW010000224.1:0-3989 GCA_964639385.1 uncultured Nitrospiraceae bacterium | reverse complement strand
CTGTCTCTTTTTCGACATCACGGGGATTTGATCCTGTCTCTGCCCATATTACGTTAGCGCCTGCTGTAACACCTATAACATTTGGTTCATGTGTGCAATTCCCCGGGACTGCCCAGCCGAGAGCAAGTCTCACAACAGAAAGGATGTGCGCCATTCTTGCCTCACTCACAGTGCCATATCTTGCCAATTCCGTATCAGGGATAGGAATTCGCCTCATGGCACCACTGAAAATAGGGTTTGCTTCACGTGTAATAATTGTTTTTTCAACAAGCTCATGAATACTATGTTCTGGGCCTATAGGTTCAACACATGTTCCGAGAAGTAAACCTGCTTCTTTTGCATTTTTGAAGGTCTGAAGCCTCTTCGCGACCGGAATTGTCGTATCCCTCCCTTCACCTAACCTCACTGCATGATATACACCAGAAAAGCCTGTATATTTCAACTGCATAGCCTGTTTTTCAGAGAAATCATCAATATTAGCCACAAGAATGGTATCTGATTTTAGTGATTTTCTAACCTCCTGTGCTACCTCAATGAACTTCTCAAAACGATATCGTGAAGTAGCCATAAGGTATATCGCATTAGCACCGTCATATTCAAAATCGCGTGCACGATTTACAATCTCCTCCACAGACAATTCAATACTCTCAGTAAAAACTTCATTACAAGCCGCAAAAGAACAAAAACGACAGTTACGCGGACAACGAGCAATATCAAGACCAATCTGGGCGTGAACCTCAGCGAGACCATTAGATGCCTCCTCACATATATACCGTGCTGCAGACTGGATTAATGCTGAATTAGAAGTGAACAAAGGCGCCTCAAATAGCAGAGCTATCTCTTCTTCGTTAAGTATGTCACCTGATAATGCCCTGTCTATAACATCCTTTACCATGTACACCTCATAGTACACCTCATATTCTTTCACTTATAAAGCTTGGCAAGCTTAGAAGGTCTTACACCTAACATAAAAAGCAAAGCTATAACTACATTCCTTAAGCTCACAAAGACAGGTGATAAGAGATAGCCTTTTTTAAGTCTTCTCGATGATGCAACAACTTCCAGAGGTATATATTTCAATTTGCCAAATTTTTTTATCCTCAGCGCCATATCAATGTCCTCGAGAAATGGGTATTCCTTAAATCCACCGACCTTTTCAAAGACATCCTTTTTTATAAATATTGCCTGATCCCCATATGGCAAAGAAAATAACTTTGCCCTGAAATTTGCAAAAAGTTCTACAAGTCTTGTAGGTAGAGAATTATCGTCAAACTTTAATTTAAAGAATCCGCCTATATGACCATTAAAAGATTCCGATGTGAAAGATACCTCTGTCTTTGGCATCACTGTATCTGCATGAAGAAAGAGTAAAATTTCGCCTTTGGCTATAGAGGCTCCTCGATTCATCTGGATACCCCTTCCTTTAGGAGAGCAAATTACAGTTGCCCCTTCCTGCTCTGCAATTTTGGAGGTATTATCAATGCTCCCTCCATCAACCACGATTATCTCAAGAGGGTTAAGCCTCTTAGCTGACTCTAAGCAAGGTTTTACAGTTACCTCTTCATTCAATGTGGAAATTATTACAGATACCCTATTGCTTTCCACTTGCCACCTTATATATCAGGATGACAGGTTTTCCATCTCCAGGAAGAACCTCAACGCGTCCCTTAAAACGTGAGTTTGGATTGAACAATCGTTTCAATTATCCCTTACCTATGCTATTTACGTGCATCTTTCTTGCAAATCAAAAAGGACATATTCGCATCTTTTGGAGGTTCAAATTGCTTCGAAAAATAAATAATAGAGTATCGCTACCAAGAAGATTGTCTCTTAAACCTTATTTTAAGGTAAATAAAATAAATCATAAAAATCCAATAGCTATTTCCAATATAAAGTTTAATATTTATAGACTATCACTATATAAACTATAGAAAGATTAATTTAGAAGATTCACTGGACACAAAAAGACCATTCTTTGCCTGATGTGACCACGTACTGATGTTTAAGACGGTAAGAGGTGATATTCCTTGCCCTGCAGGTGCCACGTAACCGTTTTATAACCATCTATATGACTTTTACAGGGGGGGGCATCAGTTCAATATCTGACCCATCTTTATCCAGTAAACAGCACTGAATTTAGGAATCCAATAAAACTGACACCCGTTACTTCCTAAACAAGCTACAATATTTTCCATATATAGATTTTATCTATTTTACTTATTCGATATGTCTATTTATATAATTTAATATAGAGGTAATGTAGATGTTCCAGGGCACGAAAGGCTCGTCAGAAATATGTTTGCTGATGTTCAATATTTTAAAAATATATGCTGTATAACTCAGTTGAAGTATGTTGAAAATAGATATACAACATCTCAAGGTTTTTATTGCTGTTTATAAAAAAAAGAGCTTTTCAAGGGCGTCTGAAGAACTTTACCTTACACAGCCAACTATAAGTGACCATATCGGAACGCTGGAGGAAGAGCTTGATTGTAAGCTCTTCGATAGATTAGGTAGAACAATTATCCCTACCAAAAAGGCAGAGGTTTTGTATGGCCGTGCTCTGGAAATTATAGAAGAAGCTAATACCCTCAAAGAGGCCATCGGTCAAGCTAAGAAGGAAATCAAAGGTGAATTAATTATAGGTGCAAGCACAATCCCTGGGACATATTTACTGCCTTCTATCATGGCGGATTTTCAGAGAAAGTATCAGTCTGTTTCCTTTCAGATCTTCATATCTGACTCCAGAGAAATCGTTGATATTATCTCCAAATATAAATTACTTCTGGGGATTGTTGGGACAAAACTTAGTAATAAATGGATAAAACATATACCATTCGTCGAAGATGAACTCATTGTCATATCATCACCCTCTTCAGTAAGAAGTTACCAAATGACGTTGAGAGAATTAGTGAAATTGCCAATGGTTTTACGTGAAGAAGGTTCTGGCACCCGAAGAGAAATGGAACATTTATTTGAAGGTAAAGGAGTTTCAATAGACGGCATTAAGATTGCTGGTATCTTTGGTTCTACTGATGCAGTAAAACAGGCTGTAAAGGCAGGTCTCGGGGTATCAATCCTTTCAAAGTATTCTGTGACTGATGAACTGGAACATAAGATACTCAAAGAAATAAAACTTATTGATATTCAAATGAAGCGTAGATTTTATATTGTGATGCACAAGAAAAGGACACTCCCCCGATTATATGAAACATTCTTAAAATATATTTTATCCGAATCAAAGAATCTCTGAATCTGCTTTTTCTTATCTGTTTTTGGGGAAAAAATAATCTGATATTTTTTGGACAACTCCAATTGAAAATTTACAGATATCAGAGAGAATATTAACGACTATTACTGATTAATAATAAAACCATGCCCGCTGTTTTAAAAATAGATCTATAATGTTCTCTAATCTATTTTATAGAAATTATCTATTTGACTTATTGAAAATTTCTATATTACACTGGGCTTAAGGGGTAATGGGACCGGTGCCTCGCCTAGGCTCAAAACCAGCCAGCGGACTGAAGCAAGAAGCCGTTGTTAGGTCCGACTCCCACTATCCCCCCCTCATAAGTACACTACCAAGTATATTCTTTGCACCACGATTTCTATGCGCTATGTAATCTTTGGGACAGCAGGATAGAAGATACCCCTCTCTTTTTAAAAATTTACAACTTTGGTTTTAAGAATTCATGGAACTTCTTTTTTAAAAAATTGAAACCTTTTCGGGATTGAAATTTCCTAATTCCAAGCTTAAAATGAGTTTAATAGATAATTTCTATGATTTCCATTCAGAATTTCTATATAAGCTTTAACCTCTGAATTGCTTTAGATCCAAACCTGAGGCATGAAGAGAGTTTAGTAAACTGAGCAATAGAAGCTCAGGTTCTCCAAGAGGGGGTATAGAATTTTAGACCTTAAAAGCCACGTCTTTACACGTCTCAAAATTTCCCTGAGAAGCATTCTTTCTTGTGAGGATCTGTGTC
>CAZXCW010000223.1:0-4095 GCA_964639385.1 uncultured Nitrospiraceae bacterium | reverse complement strand
TGCGCGACCTGGAAAGTTTCTCTATTGCCTTCCAGGCAGCCGATACAGGCCACCTTGTTTTAAGCACCCTTCATTCAACTACGGCTACTTCAGCGATTGAGAGAATTATCGATGTATTCCCACCCATACAGCAGCAGCAGGTAAGGGTGCAGCTTGCGGAAAATTTTATCCTCATTCTCAACCAAAGATTAGTTCTCTTAAAAGACGGAAGAGGAAGAATCTTAGCCTACGAAAAACTTGTCAATAGTTATAGGGTGAAAAATATGATAAGGGAAGGCAAGGCACACCACATAAGAAGCATGCTGCAGCAATCAATGGATGACTTTTTATCTATAGACCAGAGTCTTGCAAGTCTTTGCATTGAAGGGAAGATAACGCAAGAAACAGGGATTAAGTATTGCGACAACCCTACTTATTTTACAGAGGTTGTAAGTAAAGGGAGCGCATCATAAGGAAATAGAAAAAAATACTGAAAATGAACTACCCCACAGCAAACAGGCTGTCCGAAAATTTAAAAATTGGTTCTATTGTCATTCTGGGCGGAGTGAAGAATCTAATCGTATCAGAGAGTTACAAAACAAGATTCTTCGGTTAATACCTCAGAAAATACGGTATGAAAGATATCGTCAAAAAGGCAGAGATACTAATAGAGGCACTACCTTTTATACGGAACTTTTATGGGAAGACCTTTGTTATCAAATATGGTGGTGCAGCACAGGTCAGACAAGACCTAAAAGATGCCTTTGCTCAGGATGTGGTCTTACTCAACTATATTGGAATCCACCCGATCATTGTTCATGGTGGGGGTCCGAAAATAAACTCAATAATGGAAAAAATGGGGAAAAAACCTGCTTTTGTTCAAGGGCAAAGGGTTACAGACAGAGATACCATGGATATAGTAGAGATGGTACTAGGAGGTTTGGTCAATAAGGAAATAGTTTCCTTAATTAATTGTCACGGTGGAAAGGCGTTAGGTCTCAGTGGCAAGGATGGAGGACTTATAAAGGCTAAGAGAAAATTGTTAAGGACATCTTCTAAAAAAACTAAAGATAAAACAATTGACCTTGGTCTCGTAGGAGAAGTTACGGGTGTAGATAACCAAATACTTATTAGCCTCGAAAAAGAAGGTTTTATACCAGTAATATCTCCTATAGGGATGAGCCAGAAAGGTGAAACGCTGAATATCAATGCCGATTCTGTTGCTGCATTTCTGGCCTCCGCACTTAAAGCTGAAAAGCTCATACTCCTGACGGATGTCCCCGGCGTTAAGGATAAAGAAGGCAGAATTATCTCGACTTTAACAAAACAGCGCATAAAAAAGCTTATTAATGATGGCACCATTGCAGGTGGAATGCTTCCAAAAGTTCAAGCATGCCTTAAAGCAATAGGAAGTGGCGTAGCAAAAACTCATATCATCGACGGTAGAATTCCTCATTGTCTTCTACTTGAGATATTCACAAAAAAGGGAATTGGTTCAGAGATACTGGCATAACAGGTGATTCCGAAGTCCTTCCTGAAACTTCTTCTCCTCTTCCTTCTTTTATTATCAACTGGTTTGGTAATAGGATATCTTATTTTAGTACCTGATGTATCAAGACTAAAAAAGGAAAATCCCCAAAAGACCTCCCTTATGGAATACCGTTATCAAGAACGGGTGAAAAAGGGCAAGAAATACAGGGTCAAACAGATATGGGTTCCCCTTTCTTCTATATCACATTATATTGTAAAGGCTGTCCTGATCAGTGAGGATGATAAGTTTTGGAGACATGAGGGGTTCGATTATGAGGCAATAAAAATGGCCATCGAAAAGGATATAAAGGCTGGAAAATTCAAGTTCGGAGGAAGCACAATAACTCAACAACTTGCAAAAAACCTTTATCTTTCACCTGCCAAAAATCCCCTTAGAAAAGTCAGAGAGGCTGTTATTACATGGAGGATCGAAAAGACATTGAGTAAAAAGAGGATACTTGAGCTCTATCTGAATATTGTAGAGTGGGGTGGAGGCATATTTGGTATCGGGGCTGCAGCAAGGCATTACTACGGGAAGTCTGCTTCGGAACTCAGCCCTGAAGAGGCAGCGAGACTCGCAGCTATTCTCCCTAACCCGTTAAAATATAGTCCTATAGGGAACAGCAGATATGTTACAAGCCGAGCCAATCTTATATACAGTATAATGGTCAAGCGAGGGATTGTAGTGCCTGAATATGAAGAGGTCATTGAAGAAGATAAAAATAAGGATAGTACCGTAGAAGAACCCGAGCTTGACCACAAGGAGAAACAACTGCAGCTTAACCTCGATAAGATTACGCCTCAAGCAAAATCATCATCCACTGAATAGTCTCTCGATATTATTTTACACCTGCGGTGATTATATATGGTAAAATAATAGTTGAAAATTGTCTATAATAGAAGAATTGAAAAAATACCATAAAGGAGAAAAGGATGTT
This sequence comes from uncultured Nitrospiraceae bacterium, assembly GCA_964639385.1. Lineage (GTDB taxonomy): Bacteria > Nitrospirota > Thermodesulfovibrionia > Thermodesulfovibrionales > SM23-35 > CAZXCW01. Next base: position 1,648 of record CAZXCW010000223.1, on the reverse strand, counting down.
AAATCTGACTGACTCAACGATTCATAAGCTCAAAGAGGTTCTAAAACAGGGAAATTTCACAAGCCATGGCATAAGGATATTTGTAGTGCCCGGTGGTTGAAGACCATCTTTGGCTATGGACATAGCCAATGTTGCTGAAGATGGTGATATAACACTTGAAAATGATGGTCTGAAGATTTTTTTAGCTAAGGATGCCGATATAATGCTTTCAGAAGCGACTATAGACTTTTCAGATGAGCAGGGGTTTGCAATAATGGGAATGAATCAAGATTCATGTTCATGTCAAAATTCAAGTGACTGTCAGTAAAAAATTAGTTCGCTCAATTAGATCGCTCAATACAGTATCATTTCTTTGACTCCTTGAGCCCTCTTAACAACCTTAAGAAAGAACTTAAAGTCTTTAGAGCTAATCTATGAAAAAACTTATGTTTTTATGCACGGCCAATTCCTGTAGGAGCCAGATGGCTGAGGGATTTGCAAAGGAGTTCGGAAAAGGGTTATTAAAAGTCTATAGTGCTGGTCTTATATCGGTTGGTGTTCATAGAAGGGCAATTACTGTAATGAAAGAAGTCGGCATTGATATATCAAAGCAGAAGTCAAAGACAATAGATGAAAACTTGCTCAAAAAGATGGACATTATCATAACTCTATGCGGGAATGCCGAGGAGTCATGTCCCTGGACACCTCCACAAATAAAACGTATCCACTGGCCAATCGAAGACCCTGTGGGAACAATTGGGATAGAAGAAGAGATAATGAAAGAGTTCAGGCGTGCAAGGGATGAGATAAAGGAGAGGATCAAGAAATTAATAGAAGATATTGCGGTTTAAACCTTTATAGGCATTTGAGTTACAAAGTAATTTATTTATAAGAATTAAGTAATCCCCCATCCCCTATAATTGCAGGGCGACCGTGCGGTTCTCTTTTCTTGATTAATAACGCTTGACATTATTAACGGTAATCGTTATCATTTTTAATGATAAAGAGCTTTCATTGCAAGGATACGGAAAAGATTTTCCTACGACAATATGTGGCCAAATTATCAACAGGTGTACAACGCTATGCTCTTAGGAAACTTTTGTTATTGGATGCTGCTGAACGACTTGGAGATTTAAGAGTGCCGCCAGGTAATCGTCTTGAGAAACTTATTGGCAACCGCCAATGGCAACATAGCATCCGTATTAATGATCAATGGAGAATATGTTTTCGATGGCATCAAGGGGATGCTTATGATGTTGAGATAGTTGATTATCATTAGGAGGTAACAATGGGTACTAAAAAAATGCAACCAATTCACCCCGGCGAAATATTGCTTGAGGAATTCCTAAAGCCTCTGAATATCAGCCAGTATAAATTGGCCAAAGATATTAGCGTACCACCACGCCGCATTAATGAGATTGTTCAGGGGAAACGTTCAATAAGTGCCGATACCGCCCTTAGGCTTTCCCGCTATTTTGGACTTTCAGAGCGGTTTTGGCTCAATCTTCAGTCACGATACGACCTTGAGGTAGAAAAAGATAAGTTGAATAGGCGTATTGAACAAGAAGTAAAAGTACTTGTATTGAAAAGTGCTTAACCCCAAAAGTGCAATTAACATAATGCAGATGTTGTGAAAAAATTTATTTTTCGATACCTTTGTGTACCTTTA
>CAZXCW010000222.1:0-4137 GCA_964639385.1 uncultured Nitrospiraceae bacterium | reverse complement strand
ATACTCTGCAATCGAATAGCTGTCAAATTATTTGCAATCATGTTAGGACATTACTAATAGGGCAAGGTGAACACAACATGGAGAAGAAGACAGAAAAGGCTCTTGATTCCGAAGGATAAGAAAAATGCACAGAAGATCATAAAATTAGTACTTCAAAAAGTAGGGGGTACCTCTCTTAGAATTTTTATACCAGCTAAACAACCCTAAAGGAGGTGCCTATTGTAGATAATTTATTGTATCCAGGTTACTGTAGAAAAAACCTTGTTTATTTTAAGTAATCAATAAATTTCAGCATCTTCTTAAAATTGATAATTTCTATGTGACCTCCGCATTTTTTATCAAGTGTCCAAGAGCGTTTGTTTCAGGAAGCGGTTTACAGAAAATAAGAATCATCTTTGAGTGCAGATATAAATCAGCAACTCACACGGTAAAATTTCTTCTGAGGAGTTAGTTATCTGTGTTGAGTTAATCACGACATCATCTTACGTGCCTGAAATATCAAATCCTATCTGCAACATATGTAGTATTGGAAAAACGTTTTTTTCAATTTTGACAACAAACTATTTTTAATATCTTTTTCTGTGATGCGTTAAACCTTCTTTTTTATGGCTTTTACTTTTTTAGCTATCTTTTTCTTTAAGGCTTTTGCTTTCTTAGTGACCTTCTTCTTTACAGCTTTAGCTTTCTTAGCAACCTTCTTTGTAGTTTTCTTCTTTGCCATCTTCTCCTCCTTATATCCATTAGGATTTCAATGATGTTAAAGAGATCTTATTTAAAACCATAGAATCTTAACAAACAGAATCTATGTTGTCAATTAAAAGTATGAATTAGAAATATTGAGATACTTCAAATCATTTGTTAATTTCGTTTTGAAATATCGCATTTTGTTTAAAATTTAAAAATCAATATTTCAGGAAGTACCAAACCGAAAACCTTTCTTCCTTGTTGTGATTTTTAAATATTCCACTTTCATACAATATTACCAAATTACCAACGGAAATAAGCGGTTACATTGAGATTTCAATACTTTAGATAATCTAAAACCTTTTTTATCTTGACAAATCTCGCTTATTTTGTTTTTATTTGTCCAGTTTGTTAAAAAATTAAATAAGTAGCTAAGACATCTTAGCCTGTCAAAATAAGAAGCTTGTAGCGATAAAAATTCCATCTAAGTACAAATATCTTTCTGAGAGTGACTTTACGAACTTGATAAGATGGAGGTATGGGGGAATGATAAATCTACGTGTACCTTTGGGAAAGACTGAGGAGGGTAAATGGTCGGAGTATTATTGGTATCATTTATGATTCTTATATGTATTTCGGTAGCAATAGCTATTGGGTTTATAGTATTTGTGTGGGGATTCACTTATGGAATCATGTATGGAATCATGCTTATGGTGAAACGCTGTTTGGATTTATATTCAGAGTATTTTAAAATTGCACATAATGGTAGTTGACAGCAGGGATAAAAAATTCGTGCAGATATTTAGGAAGTCAGGATAGGACAGTATGTATATCGATATAATTCCTAATCCTTATGAAGGCGAAAAGTGGGGGTTAGATAATGGCGCATATGGGGATTGGATTAAGCACAGAGCTTTCGATGAACAGCGGTGAAAAAATATCTGAAGATGTGATTTTTAGAACAACCGAACTCAATAGCTACTGGATTTCCCCTTCTACTGTTATAGAACTTTTTTATTTCAAACAGTCGAGAATTCTTTGTCTTTGAGTTATATATAGAATGGGTCGCACAAAGCATCTTAACTACCTATAAAGGTCAGAGATTCATTCCCTGTCCCTCAAATAAAACGTACGATTGCCCATGGTCTACAATGAAGAATTTTATCAAGAAGAAGATATCGAAAAAGTAGCAAGAAGAAATATTAAAAGTGCTGCTGATATTTTGAGATCTAAAGTCATTCTGCTGTTGTAAAACAACTTTTTGATATCTTCTTGAACAACGCACTTGGAAACTTAATATGAAAGGTATATAGTTCAACCAGTAATCATTACTTCTCAGTGCAGCTTAATAGCGTTTCTTTGTAGGTAGAGTTGAGAAGCAAGAGTGCTTCCTGTACTCCTCACTCTGCAGTTTTGGTATACTCGCATTGAGTACAAGTGGAAATCAACCGACACTATAAATTGCCTAAGAAATTGTAAGATAAATGAGTAGGTCCAAAGTGCCCTTACATAAATTCATTGGGATGGGGGGATGCTCGCATTTTTTATTGACTTTATTACAGAGAATGAATATTCTGAGAACTAAAAGCACGCGGAGGGAAAAGTCATGAAAGAGAAAAAGATTGACTACAAGTGCCCGGGCTGCCATGCCACATTTAAGCTGATGCCCCCGAAGTGTCCGGCCTGCGGCAAAATCCTGCGTAGAGGTCCGAAACCTCCATCCATAAAGACGGCAAAAGGGAAGAGCAAGTAATTTATTAGAGACCTATAACAGGCAGGGTTTGTTCGATGTTGTGTGAAGTATAGGTTTCTATCTCCCAGTTCCTTCCTGTCTAAACCCTTCGCGTATCGCATTGGTATATCCTGTAACTGAAGATCGTTTTCGGGATAATCCATAACTTGCGATGTACTTCCTGTAGTCCGCGCCCTCCAAGCATGATATAATTGTGCGGAGTAGAAACGGTAATAAATAGACAATATTGACAACCCTGCGGGAAGGAGAGAATGAATCATGGAACCTTTTACAACTATCACTATTATGGTATCCTCACTTATTGCTGAACTGTTGATCAACTTTTTTATAGTGTCCTCAGCTTTTATTTCTTTATAATATGGTGATGACAGAGAAAGCCATTTTTGCATGGAGTGGCGGAAAAGATAGCACCATGGCTCTTTACGAACTCCAGACGACCCATAGCTATGAGATATCAGCATTGTTAACGACTATTACGGAAGACTATGACAGAGTCAGCATGCACGGTGTACCACGAATTTTGCTTGAGCAACAAGCAGACTTTTTGGGATTACCTCTTGAGGAAGTTTTTATTTCAAAAACCACTTCTAACGAAGAATATGAAAATAAAATGCAAGTTGCCCTTGAAAAATATCAGACTTCTGGCGTTTCCTCTGTAGTTTTTGGAGATATATTTCTTGAGGAGTTAAGAAGATATCGAGAGAACAATCTTTTAAAAATAGGTATGAAGTCTGTTTTCCCTATATGGAAAAGAGAAACTACTGAACTTGCACATGCATTCATAGATTTGGGCTTTAAAGCTGTTATTACCTGTGTTGACTCAAATTTTTTAGATGACAAATATGTTGGTAGGGTATTTAATGGGCAATTTTTGTCCGAACTTCCTTCGACAATTGACCCCTGTGGTGAAAATGGGGAATTCCATTCATTTGTATATGATGGACCTATATTTCGAAAGAGTATATCACACAAAACAGGGGATATTATCTTGAGAGATAATCGGTTTTTCTATTGCGATTTAATCCCGTTCTAAGATGGGATTCTGCCATTAAACCTATGTAAATTGCTTCCTGAAACATTTTAGCAGAGAAGGCGGATAAATGGTGAAGAGTATAAAGGGCAATTGTGGGTGATGGACATGATCCCGATGTTCGGTAGAGGCACGATGCGAGCTGTATCCAAAAGAAATGAATTATGAAGAAGTGTCCTTATTGTGCTGAAGAGATTCAAGACGCGGCAATAAAGTGTAAACACTGCGGCGAGTTTCTCGATGCGTCTTCCCGCCCACACCATAGAGAAGACACTATCAAATGGTACTTCCGAAAATCTTTTATTATCATCGCAGTCTGTATTGTGGGACCTCTGGCGTTGCCGCTAATCTGGTGGCGTCCTAATACGACGCGCGGTTGGAAGATCGGGCTCACAATTGTGATCCTTGCGCTAAGTTGGATATTGTTCCAATTAACTATGGAATCCATTCGAAAGATGACGGAGTATTACAAGCTACTTGACACGATGTAGCAAAGGGGAAAGAAAAGGTTCAAAAGAAAGGTTCCTTCCTTGTTTATTATAGTCAAGATATATTTATATGTGTACTTGGCTTTTAAGATATCTCCTCGTAGACGGTTATCCCCCATCTGGTCTGTGACATCCTACCCAACCCTTGTAATTTGAAAGTCGTATTGCACGCTTTTACCTTG
>CAZXCW010000221.1:0-4150 GCA_964639385.1 uncultured Nitrospiraceae bacterium | reverse complement strand
AACTTTAGCAGAAATATTATCATAACTATATTAACAAAACTAACTCCCTTTTGTTAGGGCACCTCTCTGGGATTCGGTTTCCTCCTTTAAAAACCTTTCTAAAGCCTTCAGTGTTATGCAATCGGAGTATTCTGACCAACAACTCTCCTTTTTACAATAACTCCTCTGGACTTCTTCACCTTGTTTGACATCATGGAATTTGCAGTTAAAGCAAGCCCTTATAAGCATGCTGCTCTCCTTAAACCTTGTATCCCTTTTTTTGTTTTAAATTTTCTGTAATATTCTTCACTTACGAATATAAGACTGTCTTATCCTTGCCTTCTTTCTTGCCTTTATAGAGTGCCTTGTCAGCATTTCTTATCAGTTCCTTCATACCCCTTCCATCAGAAGGAAAGGTTGCCACGCCTACTGTTATGGTTATATTCTCTTTCGGAAAAGTCTTCCACGTGTGCAGCAATTGCTCCTTGGCGGATTTCCTTATTCTTTCGCCAACAAAGAATGCCTCATCTTTCTCGGTTTGGGGCATAATGATTGCAAATTCTTCACCCCCAAACCTTGATATAATATCAATAACACGGGTGCTCTCTTTTGCAATATTTGCAATATTCTTCAATACCTCATCCCCTGCAAGATGGCCTTCTGTGTCATTGAAGAGTTTGAAATCATCTATGTCTATCATTGCTAATGAAAAGGATAGGTTGTGACGTTCTGAACGCTGGAGCTCTTCAAAAAACCTTTCCTCAAAATAACGCCTATTAAAAAGACCTGTCAGAGAGTCTGTAATGGATAGTTCCTTTAGGCGGCCTACAAGGCTGTAATACATTGACCTTTCGAGTGCAATAGATGCATATGACGCAAAAGGATGAAGCAAAGCCAGGTCTTCTTCCGAAAACACTTGCCCTGTTATCTTATCAGAGATATTAAGGACACCTATTTTTTTCGCTCCTATCTTTAAAGGGATGCTTATAAAAGACCCTGTTTTATAACTTGGCCTCCTCCTGGAGAGAACCCTCTCGTTCCTTTCAATGTCATAAACTATGAGCGGTATCCCTTCATAAAATACCCTGCCCGCAACTCCTTCACCCACCTTGATCTTCATCTCCTTAAATAGCTTTTTGTTTATCCCCTTTGCTGCTTTAATAGCAAGATAGGGCGTTCCTTCTTCAAGCAGCATCAAAGAGCCTCTCTCTGCATTTGTTAAATGTACCGATATATCTACTATCGTCTCATAAAGCATCTCTGGTTCTTTTACTTCATTAAGGCGCTTTGTAGCCACATTTAATACCTCTATGTCTTTCTTGCGTTTATCATAAATGTTATGTAGTTCTATGAGCCTCAGGATGAAACCTACAACCTTGCAGAGCTCTAAGATGATATCAGCATCTTCTTGAGAAATGGGAGAGTTAAAAATGCCTAAAAGTCTGGCCACTTGGTCCTTTAATATGATAGGGAATGCGTAAATGGTTGTTATCTCATCAGGTAAGCCCAAACGCAACAAATCAATCATGGCCTCAGAATGTATTGGTTTTTGTTTTTCAACGATCTCGTATAAAATACCGGTAACTTTTAAGGACCGCTCTTGCAATTGCCCTTTCAGCCTGCCTGCGGTTTTCAGTGGTCTGAATACATCATTGTCTTTAACCATGACTGAGACACTATCTGTATTGAAAAGGAAAAGGAGAATATCAGTTAAAATGTCATAAACCCCATCTATTCGTTTATCAAACTCAATATCAGATATTAGGCTAAGGATAGTCTTTGTCAGTTTATATCTCTTCTCGTTCAGGTTACCTTCGTATTTATACTTGAGAAAAAGATTAAACAAGGTTTGGATATGCTTTGTGGCCTCATTTAGGGTCGCATAATTTTTGATAATAACTTCCTGAGACCAGTATTTAAATTGTTCCGGAGGTAAACCATAAGACTGCCCATCTTTTAAATAAAAATCCTCAAACTCCTTTGAAGAAAGATATATTCCACCTCCTGCGATAATTAAGATTACGCCATTAACACTGATAGGTATAAAGAAATGGTGCTGCCCCGCAGGACTCCTAAGGATAGAGATATCTTTTTTCTGGACTGCTTTCTCGATGCAACTCTTTAAAAAACCCTCATATTCATCTCTGCCTTTTGGAGATGTCTTAAAAGCTGACAGGAATTTATCCTCGCTGACGGGAGGTATAATGATATCCCCCTTCTCTCCATAGACAGAAAGAGAAATGCCTGTTAGCCTTGCCAGATGGCTGAGAACAGAAGATAAATTATTGGTATTAATAGTCTCTAACATCGCTTTAACCTCAATCTTATTTCAGAATTCAGAGTTTATAAGTCCTTTAATACAAATAATGCAGACATTGCTCAAAAATTTATTTAACTCGATGAATTTAATAATAAGCGTTAATATTTCTATAGAATACTAAAACTGTTAGTTTCAGGCTCCTCATTACTAACTATTTGTCTTACTAAGGATCTGAATTTTTGATAATCGAGAGGTTTCACCATACAGTAAGAATTGTTGAAACCTTCGAGTATATTGATAAAGATTCGGTTTATATGATCAGTTAATATAATAGTAGGGAGATTCATTTTCTTAATATTTTCAAACCAAAAATAACCAAAGGGATAGCTTGTTATTACCAGTCCAAATTCATTATCATTAGAATGAGGTAGTAAGTTTCCAAAGTCTTTTAATATTTTCGTCTCGTACCCTTCGTTTTCTAGGATAGCTGAACATATACGCGAAAAGCTATTTTCATCTACTATCAATATCTTTTTCATAAGAAACCTCTCTATAAGAAAGCATTAAATAAATGGTCGTGGATAGTTACTAATAAAACCTTAAGCATGTCACGTTTCTATAACTATTTCGTCATGCTAGCTTGTCCAGCATCTTTCCTGAAGAAGGATTCCAGACAAGCTGGAATAACAGTCAGTGTGGTCTTACTTATGAACTCCTTACTAATATCTCTAAGGCAATGCTCCGCCTTCTCAGTTACATTCATAACCGAGAAGGTGTTCAGTCCACAGGCTATAACGAGCTGCGATTAGAAAGCAAAAATAGCGTATAGCAAGATTTAAGCCTTTAACTCTAAATAATTAACACAATTATTACCAGATACTGTATTGCTATATGCTTTTTTATGTCCTAAGCGCTAACCTTTATATTCTCTTTAACCCAGATAATGCATTTTTGGGGGTTAAGCGCTCTCGATATCATCGGCATGAATCCTCATACCAACACTTCTCCCAAGGAGTTTTATATTAACCAGAAACATATATTGCTCTTCTTTCTTAGTCAGAACTCCTTCTGCACCCTTAAGAGGGCCTCTTTTCACTCTAATCCATCTCCCTTCCTTGAGGTAAGGATAGAGATTAAGCTCACTACCACTTTCAATTAAAAGCTTAAGAGATTGTATCTCCTCGGGTAGTACCGGGGTAGGACGGCCCGATTCCGAAGAAATAAGGGTAACAGCTCCTCTCGTCTTGAGCACATCGACAAATATTTCTGGATTCGGGTAGACATGGACAAAAAGATAACCCGGGAAGATCGGAAAATCAATTAGCTTTCTTCTGTCTTTCCACTGTCTCCACTTTTTTACTGAAGGGAGAAAAGTCTCTATCCCTTTCTTATTTAGTTCACTATTAGTAACAAACTCATGTCTTGATTTGACGTATAAAGCGAACCAATCCATAAAAAGATCTTTCTCCCGCCTTTAAATAAGCAATGATTATACCAGGTGACTAATAAATACAACATTATCCCACGTGTATAAGTTATCCCTGTGTGCCCCAGAAGGAGGCCGTATTTGAGCGGTTTTATTTCCTTGGAAAAACAAAAGATTTTTTCAAGCAAATTCCTCGGAGGGCCCGACATTTGTCGGGATCGAGAATGAGCGAAAATGCAGCCTCCTTCTGAAAATATAGGCTGCTGTATGAATATCCTGGATTAACCCGAAAAATGCATTTACATAATGCAGATGTTGTGAAAAAATTTATTTTTCGATACCTTTGTGTACACTATTCATAAACTCCTTAGGGATAGGCAGGGCATAGTATTTGAGCGGTTTCTTTTGCCGATAGTCCAATAAAAACTCTAATATGAAGAGGCAAAAGCCTCGGAGCCCCGATCTTATCGGGGCGAGAATGAGCG
>CAZXCW010000220.1:0-4192 GCA_964639385.1 uncultured Nitrospiraceae bacterium | reverse complement strand
TCTTTATTGGTTATATCCATAAAAATATTCCAATAACCATCAGTTAAAGGTACACCAAGGTATCGAAAAATAAATTTTTTCACAACACCTGCATTATGTAAATGCATTTTTCGGGTTTAGGAATGGAAGAGCAGGAGGGGGGGACAGGATAATTGACAAAGTATTATTATATAGTTATACTCGACATACAAAGTAAGAAAATAATTTGGAGGTAAGACATGCCTATTGTTACTATATCATCAAAAGGACAGTTGGTAATTCCAAAAGAAGTAAGAAAAGCCCTTGGCCTAAAGCCTAAACAGAAGGTGATCTTAAAGGTTGTTAAAGACCATGCAGAGATAGAGCCTCTTCCTGAAAATCCCGTAAAGCATTTCTGCGGTATTTTTAAGGAGGGGTCTTCACTGACCAAGGCATTACTTAAAGAACGAGGGGGGGATAAAAAGCGTGAAGAGAAAAAATTTGCTCGACTCCTTCGCCCTTCTGGCATATCTAAAGCAAGAAGATAATTATGAGAAGGTAGAAAAAATCCTCCTGTCAGATGAAACTCAAGTCCTGATAAATGACATAAACATTGGTGAAACCTTTTACATCCTTGCAAGAGAAAGGGGATCAGAAAAGGCCGAATATTTTTTAGGCGTCATTTTGCCCACCCTTCCTATAACTAATATCTCGAACACCCTGCAAGAAGTAATTCAGGCAGCAAAAATTAAGGCCCGATATCCTATCTCCTATGCTGACTGTTTTACCGTTGCCACGGCTATTAAAGAAGGTGCTACAATTCTTACAGGAGACCCTGATTTTAAACATGTAGAGAAGATTGTAAGTATCAAGTGGCTGTAATTTGCTCGTTGCCTGTGGTAATATCTCTTTTACATGCAGAAACTGATAAAGGACTTAATCCAGAAAAACAATACAAAAATTCTTCTCGTTGTCCTTGATGGACTGGGTGGTCTTCCAATAGAGGGAAAGACAGAGCTCGAAATCGCACGTAAACCCAACCTTGATGCCCTTGTAAAAGGGTCTGCCTGCGGACTTCATATTCCCGTTTCTATGGGTATTACTCCTGGAAGTGGGCCGGGACATTTATCTCTCTTTGGCTATGATCCGATAGAATGGCAGATAGGAAGAGGGGTGCTTGAGGCACTTGGACTTGGAGTAGAGCTAAAGAAGACGGATGTAGCCATTCGGGCGAATTATGCGGCTATCAAGAATGGCATTATTAAAGATAGGCGTGCAGGAAGGATTCCGACGGAAGAAAGCAGAAAGATTACAGAAAGACTTCAGGCGAAGATCAGTAAGATTGATGATGTGGATATAATCCTTGCTCCGGGTATGGAACACAGGTTTGCCATTGTTTTGAGGTTTCCTAAGCCCTTACCGCAAGGCTCCGCATCAATAAAAGATACGGATCCGCAGAAAGAAGGAAAATCTCCCATCAGTGTTACTCCTGAAACTCCAGAGGCAAAAAAAGTTGGACGGGTTGTTGAGAAATTGATGTCCCTTATTACAGAAACGATAAAGAATGAAAAGATGGCAAATTTTATTCTTCTTCGGGGATTCGCACAGGTGCCTGATATACCCCATTTTGAGGAAGTCTACGGACTGAAGGCCCTTTGTATCGCAGCTTATCCTATGTATCGGGGCCTCGCAAAACTGATCGGAATGACCTCTCCCTCAATTTCCGGCGATATCAAAGAAGAGATTGATTTCTTGAAAGAGAACTATAATAACTATGACTTCTTCTTCATACATGTGAAAAAGGTTGATTCCTATGGTGAGGATGGCAATTTTAAAGGTAAGGCATCAAAGATCGAGGAATTTGATAAGGCCTTGCCTGATATTTTAACCCTTAACCCCAACGTACTCGTAATAACAGGAGATCACTCAACTCCTTCTGTTCTGAAGAGTCATAGCTGGCATCCTGTGCCTCTACTTCTGAAATCTCCTTATGTACTCGGCAATACCAGTAATGCCTTTTCCGAAAGGGAGTGTTTAAAGGGAGAGCTTGGTATCTTTCCAACAGTAAATCTCATGCCTTTAGTCCTTGCCAATGCAGGTAGACTCAAGAAATTTGGTGCATAGTGTATCATTCCGTGGTCAAAAAACTATAGAATAATGCCACGCATATTTGACAATATAGAACTACAGCTTCTTCCTGCACTAAAAGAAACACTTCATCCTTTCGATATACTCAGGGCAAGCCTCAATTACGATCAAATACCGCATGGGGCGGAAGAGTGAGGAGGAATAAGGGAATGAAGGTTGAGAATATTTCAGCCAAAAGGCTAAAATAATAACAACTGCTAAAATAATAACAACTGGAGGTAATAAAATGAAAGAGACTGTATTGAAACTGCAAATAGGAAGCATGGAACAGCAGTTGAAGGTGCTGAAGACAAAGATAGCAAAAACAACGGGTCAGAAGAAGCTCGCGGATCTTTATGGTATTTTTAAAGGAAAACTGGATTTAACTTTTGAAGAGATTAAAAAATATGAATACTCCATAAAAAATATCCAATGATTTATGTTGTTGATACTCATATTTTCGTATGGTTTTTAGATGATAATAAAAGGCTAAGACCAAAGCATAAGAAAATACTTCTCAATCAAAAAAACACTTTCATTTTTTCTGCTATTGTTTTGGCTGAGATAAAATATCTAATTTCTGCAAAGCGGCTTAATATTAACTTCTCAACAGTGCTTGAATATCTAAGTGATTGCGGGAACTGTATTGTTTATCCGGTAGATGAAACAGTCGTTGATAATATGCCAAAAGGTCTAGATATACATGATTCTTTGATTGTTGCAACTGGATTGATTTATAAAAACTCCTTTGCCAAAGAGGTTTTTATTCTAACTGAAGACAATGATATAAAAACTGCAGATATCCTGCCAATTGCTTAGTGAACGCTCCTTTTTGCATTTATAAAGAAAACGAACTATATCCAAAAAACCTGCACCTCTATCTTGGCGAACATGTACCAAAGACTGTTACCGCTATAGGTAATCTAGACATACTGCACAACAAGAAGGTTGGTGTCTGTAGTCCAGTAAAGTGCCCTGGCACTGTTATATTAAAGACCTATAACCTAATGAAGAAATTAAGGAGCACGCATGATTGACACTCACTGCCATCTCGAGATGGATGAATTTAATTCTGACAGGGAAGCGGTTATTCAAAGGGCAAAAGATGTTGGTATTGAGGTAATAATAACGATAGGTTCTGATTTAGGAGGCAACAAAGGTGCTGTTAAACTTTCAGGAAAATATGATTTTGTATACGCCGCTGTTGGCATCCATCCTCATGACGCAAAGGATTTCACAGAGGACATATTTAAAAAGATAAAGGAATGGGCCAACAATTTCGGATTTCGGAATTCGGATTTCGGAATGCGGAAAGAAGGTAGTTCAATCTGCACTCCGAATTATGCACTCTGCAATCCAAAAGTCGTTGCTATTGGTGAAATCGGTCTCGATTATCACTATGACAATTCACCGAGAGAAATCCAGAAGGAAGTCTTCAAGAAACAACTGATACTTGCAAAAGAAACAGGTCTTCCCGTGGTCATACATAGCAGGGAGGCAAAAAAAGACACCCTCGATATCATAAAGCAATCAGAGGTAACTAAAGGAGTATTCCATTGCTTTTCCGGTGATATGGATATGGCAGAGAGGGCGATGGCAACGGGATTCTACATATCCATTGCAGGTCCTGTTACATTTAAAAATGCCAAAAAGCCGAGAGAGATTGTGGAGGCGATACCTGATGATTATCTTCTCATCGAAACAGATGCCCCCTATCTTGCACCGGAGCCATTCAGGGGAAAAAGGAATGAACCTTCTTATCTTATCCATACTGCAAGGCTGATAGCAGAACTCAGGGGTATAAGTACAGAAGACCTTGCAAGAATTACAACCCTTAATGCAAAGAGGCTTTTTAGAATAGGTCAGATGCCAGAAGAGGGAGAGATAGCTTATAAGATAAGAGATAACCTTTACCTCAATATCACGAACAGATGTACAAACAGTTGCTCCTTTTGTATAAGGTTCCTTACAGACTATGTGAAGGGTCACAATTTGAGGCTTTCGAGAGAACCAGTAGAAGAGGAATTTAAAGATGCAATAGGCGATCCATCAAAATACAAAGAGGTTGTATTCTGTGGTTATGGAGAACCGTTACTGAGGCTCGATC
>CAZXCW010000219.1:0-4210 GCA_964639385.1 uncultured Nitrospiraceae bacterium | reverse complement strand
TTTAATATTGCTGATTTCTACAAAATCCATTCTGAATTTATTAAAACTGGCCTTAATCATAGTGGTATTGTCCTTTCTAAACAGCTTCCTATAGGAATAATCGTCAAGGCACTGTTGAAGCTACTTTTCACTTTAACTCCTGAAAAAACCAGAAATAATGTAATCTGGTTGAACGATTGGATCGAATAATAACAGATATGTCAACAAATCCGTAATTCGTGCTTAATACTTACGAGTCATAGACCCTGTTTTTATTCTGGCCTTACTTTAAATGCCTTTTTCCCGTAGATACGGTATGCATTAAAACCCCTCGTATCAAGGGTGAAAACTTCCTCGATTCCTGTCTCCTCTGCAAGAGCAACAAGAGTAGCATCAGCAAAATCCATCGGCATATCCTTATACTTTTCCATCAATGCAACAGCCCTTGAAAGGCTTTCTATGGATTGAGGTACAAGGGTAGCACCACCTTTCAGAATAAATTCAATGCATGCTTTCTGGGGTTTAATGGTCGGACTAAGAAGGTACGTGGTTTCAGTAAGAACAGGTTCGGTTGTGAGAAGTTTACCTTTAAATTCTTTGAAAAACATGACACATCGCTCATGATTCTTTTCACTCTTATCAAGGAGTGCAACAAAAGCACCAGTATCTAAAAGAGTATTATGCATGTCACTTAAACTGCTTCAAAAGATATTTTCGATGCGCCTCTCCAAGATCAGAGATACCACTTGAAACAGATCCAATAAGATTTTTAACCTTTTCATATGGTTTGTTTTCTTCTTTTCCCTGAAATTCATCCAGAAATTTTTCTAAGGCTATCCTCACGATATCTGAGCGTTTAAGACGAAGCCTTCTTGCAAGGTTTGAAATCTCCTTGTCAAGGCCGTTAGATAATCTGACTGACAATTGAGATTGCATGTTTACGAACCTCCTTATTAATTTTTATTGCATAAGGCTGTATTACAAATTAACGCAACGCAGTGCATTTTGTCAATAGACCTTCGATATCCCCAAAATGCCGATGGAGATTCTGGAACGAGTTCAGAATGACAAATTTCAAGCCTTTACTGTCAATATTGTCATGTCGAACTTGTTTCGGCATCTCATTCAAATTTTTGGGGGGTTCATTCCTATCGGCATTTTTGGACGATATTGTAAGCAACAATTAGAAAGGGGGCTTTGAAATTGTTCTACAAAATTGTAGCATCGACAAAATTGTTACATCTCTCTTGATTAAGAATCCTTGAAAATCAATAAATTGCAATTGGCATGATTTTAGTTTTATCCATTGCAGGTGCGCCAGATGAGTTCCCTAAAAGATAAAGTAAAAGAGATTGAGAAGGAGGCGATAATAAATGCCCTTAAAGAATGTAACTGGGTGATGGTAAAGGCCGCAAAGAGCCTCGGTATAACCGAGAGAATGATTGGCTACAAGATGGAAAAGTATGGAATCAGGAGAGGAAGAATGAAAAACATAAATGACCTAAAAAAACCAAACAGCAAGAAGGAAAGAGAATATGAAAAGTGTTAGGGGTCTAATTTTATTATTGAGTTTACTATTAGGCTCGGTTTTTGTGAACAATCTCCACGCAGAGGAAACAAAGATAACAGGAAGTGCATCAGTTGGTGTATTCAACCGTTACATCTTCAGAGGTTATGAACTCAGCACTGACAGTTTTGTCATTCAACCTGCTCTCAGTGTTTCCTATAAAGATTTTTCAGCAAGTCTCTGGGGAAATATAGACAGCGATGAACACCCAACACAATCATTTGTACCCGACAGAGAGGGACAAAAAAGTTTTAACGAGACAGACCTCACACTGAGCTATACATATTCTATTGAAAAACTCTCAATGACAGGGGGCTACATCTACTATGGAACAAAGTATGCCCAGGAAACAGAAGAGCTCTTTCTAAGTGCAAGTTATGGCATTATTACAAATCCAACAATAACAGTTTATCGTGATATTACCTCATATCCTGGTACATACATAAATCTTTATATATCCCATTCAGAAAAGATTTATAAAGATATTACCCTGGACCTTGGTGCATCGGCAAGTTATTTTGTAGGCGATGATGATTACTGGAGGACGTATGAGTCATCTACAGGTGGCTACACAGGAAAGAAATACAGTGCTTTCCACGATGGTATAGTAAAGGCTGGCTTTACAATACCTTTGGTAAAGAATTTTTCTCTGCAGCCTATCGCCCAATACTGGTTTCCGCTTTCAAACAAGGCAAAAAGGGTTATCGATGGGCACTCCTACAACCCCAACGGAAAACTCGATGATACCTTTGTGACAGGCATAAACGTAACATTTACCTTTTAAAAATTTTTAAAAGATTTCAAGGAGGTAAACATGAAAAGATTCTTAAGCATATTGATAATAATTGGTGTACTGATTTTTGCAGGGATATTGTTTGCTGAAGAACACCAGGCAGCTCCACCAGCTTCAGCGGGAGTTGTGAGCTCAGAGGCACCAAAGATAGACACGGGAGATACTGCATGGATGATAGTTGCTACTGCATTCGTCATGCTCATGACACTGCCGGGTCTGGCCCTGTTTTATGGAGGTCTGGCGAAAAGGAAAGACACCCTGAATACTATGGCAATGTCTTTCGTGACGTATTGCATTGTGAGTGTTCTGTGGGTTCTTTACGGATTTACATTTGCCTTTGGACCAGATGTTGGAGGAATCATCGGAAGTGCGGAAAAACTCTTTCTTTCAGGGGTTGGAATCAACAGCATCAATAACCTGGCTAAGACGATCCCTGAGTACGTATATGTTGTTTACCAACTTACGTTTGCTGCCATAACAGTGGCTCTGGCAAGCGGTGGATACATCGAAAGAATGAAATTTTCTGCATGGGTACTCTTCTCGATTTTATGGCTCACCTTTGTATATGTACCTATCGCTCATTGGGTATGGGGTGGTGGTTTTCTCGCAAAGCTTGGTGCTTTAGACTTCGCAGGCGGAACAGTAGTACATATAAATGCAGGAATCGCAGCCCTTGTGGGGGCATTAGTTCTTGGCAAAAGACATGAAGCATCTCTCAAGCCCAGTAATTTGACCCTCGTTGTAACTGGTGCTGGTCTCCTGTGGTTTGGATGGTTTGGATTTAACGCTGGTTCAGCCGTTACTGCAAGCGGACTTGCAGGTGCAGCCTTTATCAATACCAATACAGCAACTGCTCTTGCCGCAATATCGTGGATGGTAACCGAGTGGATACATACTAAAAAACCAACCGTGCTGGGACTTGCTTCAGGTGCCGTTGCTGGACTGGTAGCTATAACTCCAGCTGCAGGATTTGTGAATATTAAAGGTGCTATGATCATAGGGATCCTGGCCGGAATCGTTCCCTATTTTGCAGTCGCAAGCATTAAACCAAGACTTGGCTATGATGATTCCCTTGATGCCTTTGGCATTCATGGTGTTGGAGGAACTTTAGGTGCCATTCTCACGGGAGTATTCGCAGATCCTGCAATCAACGATGCGGGTAAAGGCCTTTTATTTGGGAACCCTGGCCAGCTGATAACACAGCTCATAGCTGTTGTTGTAACTTTACTGTACAGCGGTATTGTAACCCTTATAATCTTTATGGTTGTAAAGGCCATCGTTGGGATAAGGGTTGATGCTGAACACGAAATTGCCGGCCTTGATGAAAGCCAGCACGGAGAAAAAGCATATGGCTTTTAACAGACTGCTGAAAAAGCCTCAGGACATACAATTTGTCATGCTGAACTCGTTTCAGCATCTCGGAAAAGCAATGGGCAATGAGACCCTGAAACCAGTTCAGGGTGACAGAGAAAGAAAGGGATTACACCTTTCTTCCATCTTTAAAATGTTAAAAAGGAGGAACCGTGAAAAAGATAGAGGCAATAATAAAACCCTTTAAGCTTGATGAGGTAAAAAGCGGACTACATGCAATTGGAATACAGGGCATGACAGTTACAGAAGTCAAAGGTTTCGGGAGACAGAAAGGGCATGTGGAAGTATATAGAGGAACAGAATACGAGGTCAACTTTTTGCCCAAAATAAAAATAGAGGTAGTTATACCTGATTCCTTAAAAGATACTGTAATATCAACAATTATAGAAAAGGCGAACACAGGGAATATCGGTGATGGCAAAATATTCCTTTATTCTCTTGAGGATGTCGTAAGAATAAGAACTGGAGAAAAAGGAGAGGCAGCAATATAAATAAGAAGA
>CAZXCW010000218.1:0-4211 GCA_964639385.1 uncultured Nitrospiraceae bacterium | reverse complement strand
GTTGATGGCTATGCCCTTATTTTACACGGGGTGCGCCGTTTCACTGAGGATATTGACCTTCTTGTCCCAAGTGAAGGATTAAATAGAATCCATAAAGAGCTTATTGGAAGGGGTTATATTCGAGTAGCCCCGGAAAGTCGGAACCTGAGGGATGTTGAGACCGGAGTTCAGATTGAATTCGTAGTAACCGGAGAGTTTCCTGGTGATGGAAATCCAAAGCCGGTTGCATTTCCCGACCCTCAGGCAGTAATGGAGACGCGTGAAGGGATTAAGGTTATAAACCTCAAATCATTAATAGAACTCAAGCTGGCTTCAGGTATGACCGCAAAGGCACGATTACAGAATTTAGCAGATGTACAAAGACTAATAGAGGAGTATCATTTAACCTCTGATTTTGCTAAACAACTTCATCCTTATGTGCGTAAGAAATTTTTGGAATTGCTGTCGTAAGGTGAAGAATGAATAGAATCTTTATTTTTCAGCATCTAATAAAATCAAAGGCTTATGAGACCCTAAACAAAATTCAGGGTAACACAAATAATAAGTTCTTAGAGATTTACATAATGCAGATGTTGTGAATCCCGATCATATCGGATCAATACCTTAGTGTACATAACTCATAAATTCAAATAAGAAAGGCAGGGCATAGTATCTGAGCGGATTTTTTTGCTGATATTCCTTTGAGAATATTTCTAATATAAAGAGGCAAAAGCCTCGGAGTCCCGATTTTATCGGGACGAGAATGAGCGAAGATACTATGTCCTGCCTGTATACCATGAATTATAAATGTTTGCATTATTCGGGTTAAATCTTCTTTAGAGCCTGGACCAATTTGCCAAGCACATCCTGGGCATCTCCAAAAAGCAAGTAAGTCTGATCCATAAAAAAGAGGTCGTTTTCGATCCCGGCAAAACCCTTGCCTCTCCCTCTCTTTATAACCAGAACATTTTTTGACTGGTAGGCCTTAAGGATAGGCATTCCATATATCGGGCTTGAGGGATCAGTTTCAGCAGCAGGGTTCACTACATCATTTGCACCAACAACTAAAGCAACATCCGTTGTTGGGAATTCAGAGTTAATTTCTTCAAGGTCATAGAGTTTATCATAAGGGATATTGGCCTCTGCAAGAAGGACATTCATATGGCCAGGCATCCTTCCAGCAACAGGGTGAATAGCAAACTTTATCTCCACACCTTTGTCTTCTAACACATCCATAAACTCCCTTAATTTGTGCTGCGCCTGGGCCACAGCTAATCCATATCCAGGGACCACAATGACCTTTCTCGCAAATCCGATCATTATTGCTGCATCCTCAATCTCTCTTGGCTTCATCTCCTTTACAACTTCGTGCTCCCGAACCTTCCCAAAAGCCCCGAAGAAGACATTTGTGATAGACCTATTCATCGCCTTTGCCATGAGATATGTAAGGAAGCTACCTGAAGCACCTACTATGATTCCGCTCACCATCATTGCCTGATTACCTATGGCAAAACCATCAAATCCAACTGCCAGACCTGTTGCAGCGTTAAAAAGCGCTATTACAACAGGCATATCTGCACCGCCAATAGGTAGGGTTACAAGAAAACCAAGCAAAAGTGGGATAGCAATGAAGAAATTTAATATGTTTAGTACGACTGGTAGAGAAGGTGTAAAATGATTAAAGACAAAATAACTTAAGACTAACGACAGCAAAAGTAAAATAGCATGAATGGCTTTTTGCAATGGATAGGTAATCGGTCTGTCCCCCATAAGACGTTGAAGCTTCATAAATGCCCCTATACTACCGCTAAAGGAAACACTCCCTATCAAACCCCCTAGGATGGCTAAAACTCTTAACACCGAGCCGACTTCTCCTCTGGAAAGCTCGAGATAGGAAATAACAGCAGCAGCACCACCGCCCATACCGTTGAAGAGAGCGACCATTTGAGGCATATCCGTAAGAGGAACCTTTTTGGCTGAAACCCATCCAATAACAGTACCCACTGAGATTATCACGATCATAAGCAAATGATGTCTTATGCCTGGTATTAAAAATGTGAATGTTATTGCCAAAATCATGCCCAGGCCAGCCAGCAGATTGCCTCTCCGGGCCGTAGCTGGAGAAGAAAGCATTTTCAACCCAATAATAAAAAATATAGCGCTGATAAAGTAGGAGGCTTGAACGAGGTTTCTCATCATCTTATTTCCCTTTTTTAAACATCTCCAACATTCTATCCGTTACCGCAAAACCACCCACCACATTCAGCACCCCCAGCCATACCCCAAAGGCCCCGATGATCAATTCTGTATTGGTTTCAGCCCTGCCCATTACAATCATGGCCCCGACTAAAACTATGCCGTGAATAAAGTTTGTGCCTGACATAAGTGGAGTATGAAGAATTACAGGCACCCTTGATATGACCTCAAAACCTGTAAAACCAGAGAGGATAAAAATGTACAGAGCAATCCAGATCTCACTCATCCCAAACGCCTCCTATATTTTTATTTCGCCTTTGAACGTTATGCAGGATTTAAGGAGTATTTCATCGTTAAGATCTACATCAAGGGTCTTACCATCTTTTGTGAGGAGGTTCAAGAAATTTACAAGATTTTTGGAGTACATCTCGCTCGCATGTGTAGGTAAAGTACTCGGAAGGTTCAAAGGTCCGTTTATAAGAACACCTTTATGCTCTACTATCTCACCCGGTTTTGTAAGTTCACAGTTCCCGCCGTTCTCTGCTGCAATATCAACAATAACTGAGGAAGGTTTCATTTTTTCAACCATATCTCCGGTAATAATTATAGGGGCCTTTTTACCCGGCACCTGAGCTGTAGTTATTACAATATCGGCTCTCCCAATATTGTCAGCCATGAATTTGTGTTGCATATCTTTTTCTTCTTGTGTAAGTTCCCTTGCATATCCACCTGCGCCCTCAGCAACGAGGGGAGATTCGAGGAATTTTGCTCCAAGGCTTTCAATCTCTTCTTTTGCCGCTTTTCTCACATCGTAGGCTTCAACTACCGCCCCAAGCCTTCTGGAAGTTGCTACAGCTTGAAGACCAGCGACCCCAGCCCCTATAACCAAAACCTTAGAGGGTCTGATCGTTCCTGCTGCGGTCGTGAGCATAGGAAAGAACCTGCTCGACAAATTTGCAGCGATGATTGCAGCTTTGTACCCTGCAACTGCAGCCTGAGAGGAAAGGGCATCAATGGATTGAGCCCTCGTTATACGTGGAATAAGTTCCATTGCAAAGGCATTTATATTTTTTTCAGCCATCATTTTCACTCTGTCTGGATATTTATAGTGCTGCAAAAATCCGATTACGAAACTATTAGGGCCGATTGCATCTATTTCTTCAGGTGTTGGAGGTTGGACCTTGAGTATGATTTGAGAATTGGATAGAACATCTTTGTCGCTATCTAAAACTTCGGCTCCAGATTCTTTATATGAGGAGTCGGTATAGCGTGCATTGTCACCCGCTCCTCTCTCAATACATACCTTGAACCCTTTGTCTGTAAGCTTTTTCACAGACTCCGGAACCAAAGCCACCCTTTTTTCATCTGGTGTTTTTTCTTTTAAAATGGAAAGTCTAAAAGACATATAGGTTGGCCATTATAGCATTTTGCTCAAAAGTGTATCAAGAAATCCGAACCTTGCTTTTGACATATCGCAAATTTTAACTTGACAAGGGCTTATGCTTTTGAGTATAACATTTAACGCCTATGCCCGGAACCTATTTACCATCAGAATATTTGCCAGTTCTTATTTTTATTTTGATTGCAGCAGCTTTTGGTCTTGGTGCCTTACTACTCGGCATGATCTTCAGACCAAAGAAACCATACTATGAAAAGCTCATGCCCTATGAATCAGGCATCACCCCTAAGGGAGAACCACGCTATAGATTTTCTATCAGATTTTACGTTATCGCCATGCTTTTCGTAGTATTCGATGTTGAGGCAATATTTATTTATCCCTGGGCTGTGGTGTTTGACAAAATCGGCCTCTATGCCTTTATAGAAATGGTCATTTTCATCGTAATACTGTTTGTCGGCTACATATATGCCTGGAGGAAAGAGGCGTTCCAGTGGGACTGAAATAAAACAGGGGGAGAAGATGTTGATTGATACATCAACACTTGGCCTTATTCAGGTAGAAGAAGATACAAAGATATTACCTCCGAACCTCATCATTACTACATTTGACAAAATTATAAACTGGGGAAGATTATCGT
>CAZXCW010000217.1:0-4230 GCA_964639385.1 uncultured Nitrospiraceae bacterium | reverse complement strand
TTAAAGGTACACTAAGGTATCGAAAAATAAATTTTTTCACAACATCTGCATTATAGTAAATACATTTTTTGGGCTAAAAGATATGACTCTTATAGAAGGTCTTTATTATATTGGTTATTTAATAAAGAAACACTATGCCCTGAAGAATCAAAAGAGGCTTCCCTACAAAGTAATCAGCATCGGCAATATAACCGTAGGTGGAACAGGTAAGACACCTGCTACCATCGCATTCGCAGAGGAAGCCAAAAGGCGAGGATTTATACCAAATATCCTGACAAGAGGCTATAAGGGAAAGATAAGCGGCCCATGTTTTGTGAGCAGGGGTAACGGACCTCTTCTTAGTGAAGAAGAGGCTGGCGATGAACCTGTCCTAATGGCGGAACGATTAAAAGGCGTACCAATTATAAAATGTGCAGACAGGTACAAAGGAGGGGTATTTGCCCTTCAAAATTTAGAAGATCTGGGAACTCGGAAACCTGGAGACTTGGAGGTTACTTTATTCACCGATTTACCTGTTCACCGGTTCACTCATTCGCCTATTGTCTTCATCCTCGATGACGGTTTCCAGCACCAAAGCCTTTTCAGAAACAAAGATATTCTGCTCATCGATGGTACAAATCCATTCGGCAATAGAAAATTTCTTCCGCTTGGTCCCTTGAGGGAGCCTCTTAGTGCGATGAGCAGGGCTGACATTATTGTCATTACAAAGACAGATTATTCAGTCGAGAGTCAAGAGCCAGGAGTCCCCCCCACCCAGTCCTCCCCCTCGAGGAGGGAGGGCAAGGGAGGGGGTGTCAGAAGTCAGAAGTCAATAGTCAACGATCTGATTAAAGAAATAAGGCAACATAATGTAAGGGCCCCTGTTTTTTTTGCTAAAGACAGGCCTTCAAAATTTGTAACGCCACAGGGTAATACTTTTCCTCTTGAATGGGCAAAAGGGAAGAGATTTTTTGGCTTTGCCGGTATAGGTAATCCAGAATCATTCAAGAGTACGCTTTTATCAACTGGTATTGATTTAAAAGGCTTTAAATCTTTCAGAGATCATTACAGATACAGTTTAAGGGATATAAAAAAAATTATAAAGGATTTAATAAAAGGTGATGATAACTGGATTGTAACAACAGAAAAAGATATAATGAGACTCAGGCAGCTTAATATACCGGCGAATCTTGTTGCCCTTTTAATTGAATTCACAGTTGATGAAGACTTTTATAACAAAAGTTTTTAATTTTTAGACTTTCAGGTCGGGGGTTAGAATGGTTAAGTACATTAATGTCAGGAGCAAGTCAAGGATTGAGTTTATTGATGTCACTGGAATGGTCCAGGATGTTGTGAAAGAAGCAGGATTTGAAAATGGCATCTGCTATCTTTATGTACCCCATACGACTGCCGGGATCACAATAAATGAAGGTGCAGATCCGAGCGTACAGCGTGATGTACAGAATACCCTCAGCAGACTTGTGCCACAGGATGTGAATTATTTCCATAGGGAGGGCAATGCAGATGCTCACATTAAGTCTACTCTTGTTGGCACGTCCGTTTATATAATTGTTGAAGAGGGCAAGCTCCTTTTAGGAACGTGGCAATCCATCTTTTTCTGCGAGTTTGACGGCCCGAGACACAGAAGGATAGCGGTCAAGTTCACATAAGCAATGGCCGAGAATAAATTTCCTGATGAAATTCATTACCTCCGTAATGAAATAAAACGTCTCAGGAAATCACTTTCAGAACTTACTCCTTCTCTTGATGTCCTCTTGAAGCGCAGAGGCTTTAGGATTTATAGAAAAGAACCTTCAGAGGACCTGCTTCTCCCCAAAAAGGAATTCCGGAGTAACTACTATGAAATGATGAAAAAATATTCTTTCCGCCTTTTCCTGAGGGAGGTAATCAAATACCAGAGTTTTTTCAAACTCGAAAACGTAACACGCTATGCAACAACAGAAGTTACGAAAGATTATCTTGAATATATGAGGAAGATAGATCTTGTCGAAAAATTCTTAGACGGTTACAGATTATCCCTTGGGCATATAAAAAGTTTCGGGGAAACTCTTGAATGGTTTTTATCAGAAACATTTAGAGCAGAATTTGCTGCAGAGGCAATATGGGGCATTAAATTCAAACGGCCAAAGATAGGTGGCGACTATGATCTGATTGCAAAAGTAAATGGCGCAATATTGTATATGGAGATAAAATCCTCTCCTCCGAAACAGATATATCAGAAAGAAATAACCGCCTTCTTCGACAGGATTTCTGACCTATTACCCGAGGTAGGAATCTTTTTTGTTGATACAGAATTGAGGATGAAGGACAAACTTGTCCCTATGTTTGAAGAAGACCTGAAAATGAAATATGTCAGTCCTCCGAGGATTATGAGGATGGAAAAGGAGCTTTTTCATATAGAGGATAAAATATTTATCATAAATGCCAAGGACAGTATAGCTGCTAACATAGAGAAAGTATTAAGTTGGTATTTTAGGAGAAACCAGTAGATCCCTATTCTCCATCAATGCCTGGACAGGTTTAAGTCCGTAAGGGCTTCCCTGTTCAATGGCTGTCAGAACTGTGCCTCCACCGGTGAAGAAGTAATACTGGGTGTTATCTAAAACAGAAAGGTACAGACCAGGACAAAGATTCTTAAACTCCTGGAGGGTGTCACCTCCACCATACATCTTAAGCGCAATTCTATTCTGATCAATAGTCCTGTCCAGTGCTTCAGAACCTGCCGTGAAATGGGGTGTATATCCCATAACAGCATTGACAAATATTGTTTTAGCACCCAAGAGTGCTTCTGTTAGAATATGGTCATTAAAGGATTGCGGGTCTATATCAAGAATATAGCCATACCTATTTCCTTCTTTGAAATCTTTTATTGCAATAGTCCTATATTTACCTTCTAACCTACCTTCCATCGTATCTGACTCAACAATATAGGGGAGTTCAATAACCTTCTTGTTTGTCTTATCCCTCTCGACGAGGTCCTTTGCAGCAATGATGTCTTTTCCCTGAATACCTTCTATGGAGATTCCATACTTTGCACAGAGAAAAGTGTTATAAATCATCCCTCCTAAAATGAGATAATCAACCTTCTCATAGATTGCATAGAGGGGCCTTATCTTTGTGTCATACTTTGCACCAGCCACTACAGCCAGAAAAGGCCTCTGAGGATTGATAACCGAACTTAGGTTAATTATTTCCTGCTGCATTAAAAAGCCTGCATAAGAAGGAAGATATTTTGTGATGTCGTATGTCGAGGCGTGAGGTTGCCATGAGCCGAAGGCATCATTTACGAAGATATCTGCAAGCCCGGCAAGTTGGATGACGAATTTTTCCCTGAGTTCCCCTTCTGCTTCTTCACCCT
Organism: uncultured Nitrospiraceae bacterium; assembly: GCA_964639385.1. GTDB lineage: Bacteria > Nitrospirota > Thermodesulfovibrionia > Thermodesulfovibrionales > SM23-35 > CAZXCW01. The sequence goes on along the minus strand of CAZXCW010000217.1, from coordinate 872 downwards.
GAAACCAACGCGTGTTGGGAAGGTATATTCCTCCGATCCTCTTTTCTTTTAGGTCGCGGATAGCGAGGTTGATTGAAGTATCAATACTGAGAATTCCAAATTTTGGATCTTTATAAAACTTTGGGATGTGAATTCTTATGTGCAATTTGTGTTCAAGATAGTCAACTATAGGTTCGACCGATTCATCTGAACTGCATCTGATTTCACCTGTCTTTTTGTCCTTCGGCCTTCCCACATGGGTCATAAGGATGGGCCTGCCCCCACGCTCTACAATGTTGTAGAGGGTGCCAAAGGAACGGTCTATCCTGTATGGGTCTCTGATCTCACCATCCTTCACAACATTATGGTCAAATCTGACAAGGACTATTTTATCTGTCAGATTTGCAAGCTGAACTACGGGAAGTCTTGGGTCTAATCTTTGATGCTCAACGCTCATTTTTTCCTAATGTTATTGCCTCATCTATCAGCATAACGGGTATACCATCTCTTATCGGGTAGAGAAGTCCACATTTTTCACATATCAGTCCATCCCCTTTTTCTGATAGTTTAATTTCTCCCCTACATTTGGGGCATGCCAAAATCTCAAGGAGGTCTTTATTTATTGCCATCTGTTCTTCACTACTAATGCATAAAAATATCATGAAGGTAAAAATAGGTCAAGGGCAAAGATAAGGGCAAAGATATAGATAGCTCGATTGCCTGACCAAAGTGAAAACGATATGCAGAGAGATACTTTTGCTACCCCTGATTTTAAAAATTCCTGAAGAACATGATTCAATAAACATATTTAATTCAGTTTATTACATAAAATTTTTAAATGTTAGGAATTTTTTAAAAGTGAACTCTTTACGAATTAAAAGTGAACCGTTGAT
>CAZXCW010000216.1:0-4315 GCA_964639385.1 uncultured Nitrospiraceae bacterium | reverse complement strand
CACTTTTAATTCGTAAATTCGATAAAAACGGTTCACTTTTAATTCGTAAATGACACACGGAAATTTTCTCTTGACAACCTTGTATTTTTTACTGTATCTTTTTATTTTTAGTAAATAAAAAATTGAAGGGGGGTAGAGAATTGTATGCGCTGGGTAAACATCTATTAGTAGAATTACGGGACTGTAATCCCGAAATTCTGAAGAGCCTTGAAAGGGTTAGAAAAATAATGATTTCTGCAGCAAAAAAAGCCAAGGCTACAATAATAGAAAGCTCCTTCCATGAATTTAATCCCTTCGGTATCAGCGGTGTCGTCGTTATAGCAGAATCCCATCTGTCAATTCATACATGGCCTGAGTACTCTTATGCGGCTGTGGATATCTTTACCTGTGGTGATACTATAAAACCAGAATTAGCAGTTTTATACCTCATCCAGGAATTCGAATGTGAAAATTCCTCTATAGTCGAAATGAAGAGAGGGATACTCTCTCACAAAAATGAAAAACTGCCACATAAGGTACTCGCAACTTCTACCAGTCCCTTTGCGAATAAAGAGTTTTGCAGGACCACTTCTCGTTAGCGCCTATTAGTCTTTTCTATCTGCAAGGACTGCAATGCCGGGTAGTTCTTTCCCTTCGAGAAGCTGAAGGGCTGCCCCTCCACCTGTAGAGATAAATGATATTGCATCGGATACCCCTGCCTTGTGCACCGCAAGGTCTGTGTCACCACCACCAACAATAGTAAGGGCATATGCGTCTGCAACTGCATGAGCAATAGCAAAGGTGCCTCTTGAAAATGCATCTATTTCGAATACGCCCATCGGCCCGTTCCAGAGGATAGTTTTCGCATCCTGGATAGCTTCTGAAAAAAGCTTGGCAGTAGCAGGTCCTATATCCAGCGCAGCCCATCTCTTCGGTATTTCAAGGGTAGGTATTATTTTCGTTTCTACACCAGGCTCAATGCTCTGGGCGATAACACAATCTACAGGAAGATAAAACTTTATGCCCATTCCTTTCAGCTTTTTCCTTATTCTCTGGGCTGTATCAAGCATATCTTCCTCAACAAGAGATCTCCCTATTTCATAGCTCATGGCTTTTATAAATGTGTAAGCCATGCTCCCGCCGATCAGAACCTTATCAACCTTATCAACGAGATTTTCAAGTACTCCTATCTTTCCAGAAACCTTTGCCCCACCGAGAATTGCAACAAAGGGTCTCACCGGATTTACTATCGCTCCCTTAAGGTATTCTATCTCTTTCTTTAAGAGAAATCCTGCTGCTGATAAAAGGAATTTTGGCACACCTACAATCGATGCGTGTTCCCTGTGAGCTGTCCCAAAGGCATCATTAACATATATGTCTGCAAAGGTTGCTAAGGCATGTGCAAACTCCTCATTATTTTTTTCTTCCTCTGGATGATACCTGAGGTTTTCGAGAAGAAGAACATCGCCCTCCTTCATCTTCGCAACAAGACTTTTTACCTGACTGCCCACGCAATCAGGTGCGAAGGTGACCTCTTTATTAAGGAGCCTCTGTAGCCTTTTTGCTACAGGTGAGAGGCTTAGCTTTGGGTCTCTCTTGCCCTTTGGTCTCCCGAGGTGGGAAGAAAGAATAACCTTTGCCCCCTCATCAATGACATAATTTATAGTTGGTAGGGTAGAGCGGATCCTCCTGTCATCAGTAATCATCAGATTGTCATCGAGGGGCACATTAAAATCAGCCCGAATAAAAACCTTCTTCCCTTTAAGTTCAATATCTTCAATTGTTAGTTTGTTAAACAAATTTCTGGACCGGATGGGATCTATTACACTCCTCTTTGCCATCTTCTTTAAGCCTTCTTGATTATGTGGAGTATCAGATCCCTGAGACGTGAGCTATAACCCCACTCGTTATCATACCATGCAAGGACTTTTGCCATCTTTCCTTCCATAACCATTGTCAGCTTTGAATCTACGATGGCAGAATGGTCATTCCCATTGAGATCAATTGATACAAGGAAGTCATCTGAGTACTGAAGGATACCCTTCATGGGTCCGTCAGCTGCCTTTTTAAATGCAGCATTGATATCTTCCGCTGTAACATCTCTTGCTAATTCGGCAACAAGGTCCACAATAGAAACATTCGGGGTGGGGACTCTTATAGCCAGGCCATTAAGCTTACCTTTCAGCTCTGGGAGCACAAGCCCGACAGCCTTTGCCGCCCCTGTTGTTGTGGGAATCGTACTTAAGGCAGCTGCCCTTGCCCTTCTCAGGTCCTTGTGGGGAAGGTCGAGTATCCTCTGGTCATTTGTATAAGAATGGATTGTTGTCATGAGTCCCCTTGTTATTTTGAATTCATTGTGTATTACCTTTGCAACTGGTGCAAGACAGTTTGTTGTACATGAGGCATTCGAGATAATCTTATGTTTTCCAAGGTCTAATGTCTCTTCATTAACACCTATACATACTGTCATATCTGGTTCCTTAGCCGGTGCTGATATTATTACCCACCTTGCCCCGGCATTTAAATGCCGTGAAGCAGATGGTCTGTCTGTGAACCTTCCTGTTGATTCGACTACAATATCCACGCCGAGATCCTTCCATGGTAGTTTTTCAGGTTCTGTAATAGCAAGAATTTTGATCTCCTTCCCATCAACGCTAATACTTCCATCACCTGCTTTTACATCACTATCGAAAATACCATGCACAGAGTCATATTTAAGAAGATGGGCAAGGGTCTTTGCATCGGTAAGGTCATTAATAGCAATTATTGTAAATTCATTATATCCCCTACTTGCCCTCAACAATGCCCTGCCTATTCTTCCAAAGCCATTAATTGCAATCCGCATTGCCATAAAACCTCCTTCCTAAAAAGTTCTTATATTATGCAATTGAGGGTTAATAATTATCTAAAAAGCTATTTATAACAATACCTGTCAAGAGTTTTGGGTAAAAATAAGTTGATTTAGGAGGCAGTCTTATTAACGAAAAGGCAGCCTTTTCAACATCCTCGACCCTGGTAGGATTAAGGAAAAATGCTGCGCTGAACTCTCCGCCCCTTACTTTACCAATGGCCTTCATTACATCCATTTCATAATCTATATCTACCTCCCTGAGAACCTTTTTGAGTAACAGGTCATGCAGGACAATTATATCTATCTCCCTAAGGACTGCGGGTACATCTGAAAGGTCACCTCCCTTAAATTTGAGAAGATACCAGACTTCATCTCTGTTTTTGAAAAAACCAAAGGCATACTTTCTGCCTGATATTCTTGTTGGAATATCAAAATCTCCATTTATAGGCTCGATCTCGAAGTACTCAGAGAGTCTCATGTTTATATCTTCTGGTATCTCCTTCACGAGCCTATGGGTGGGAAGTATTGTTAAGCCCTCTTCCAACATATTTGCAAGAAACATTAGCACATAATCAAAAAGTTCATTATCTTTAGCAAATCCCCTTCTCCTCTTTATCTCCCTCTGAAATTCCAGGGCTGTTTCATACCGATGATGTCCATCAGCAATGAAAATGTCTTTATTTCTAAGTTCCTCTTTTATGACCTCTATATCCTTTTCACCATCAATCGGCCAGAGCCTGTGGATAGCGCCGTCAGCATCAGCTACTTCAATGTAAGGTCTTATCTTAGCGAATTCAGAAAGAAGAGTTGAAACCTTCTTATCCAGGCTCTTATACAAAGAGAATATAGGGCTTGTGTTTGCCTCGCATTTCCTGAGAAGGTCTAATCTATCCTGCTTTGGTTTAGAATATGTACACTCATGCGGATGGATCTTGCCTTTGCCTAATTCTTCAAGTTTTACAAGTCCCAGAAATCCTATAAGCCTTTTTTCTTTCCTATCTGTTCTATAAGACATTTCATAAGCGTAAAATAATGGTCTTTTGCTCCTAATGAGGATATTCTCATTTAACCATCCCTCGAGATATCGCTTCGCCCTTATATACTTATTGTCTGCCTCGGTGTCGCCGGGTTGCTCTTTACCAGAATCTATCCTGACGACATTATAAGGACTCTTTTTATAGAGTTCTTCTCTATATATGGGCGTTATAAGATCGTATGGAGGAGCAAAAACATCCTCTATAGAAACTTTGGATACATTGTAAAGGATTCCCCTAAAGGGGATTATTTCAGCCATTTTAAAGTTCCGTAGAAAAGATTTGGTATCTTATCATGCCCTAAATATTAAATTCAAACTGCTTAACCGAATAATGCAGCTATTGCTCAAAAATTGATTTAACATAAATTACTATAAACCTAATGGTATTTAGTAGGGGCATAGTATTCTCGCTCATTCTCGCCCCGATAAGATCGGGGCTCCGAGGCTTT
>CAZXCW010000215.1:0-4337 GCA_964639385.1 uncultured Nitrospiraceae bacterium | reverse complement strand
ATAAATTGAACAGATTCTATGAGACTATTAAGAATTAAGTTTACAAAGCACTAGAAAGACAGATCACGAATTAGATGAACTCAAATTGCCGTCTTTGCCTAAAGTAAAAGATGAATTTCTTAGATTATGCGAAAAGTTGAGAGTCTAGTTGAAGGATAATAAGAAAGTGATCCACTTAATCTGTCATATTGATTATCAATCTACTCTTCACCATTTTAACAGACAAGACAGATAAATGTTACAGGAAGCAATTCTTATAGAGGCCATATAGTAACCCCGGGGCCTTTTTCTCACATTCTTAACTAAAATATTAAACTAATTAGCATCATGTTTCAAAACCTGATAGTTTCTCCTTGGTCAATTCATCGGTCTTGCGCTCAAGCTCTGCAATAACCTGAGCACCTAACAAAAGGATTAATGCCACAGCCTCTATACTGAGAAGGGCCACCACTACTGTGGCGAAGGAACCGTAAATTAAATTTACCATAGATATGACCGAGTAATACCAGACCAGTACACGGCGGGTGATCTCCCATAAAATCGTTGCGGTTATCCCTCCGATCAGAGCGTGACGAAACGTGATGCGCACCACAGGCATAACCAGATATAAGGAAGTGAGCATAAGCACCTCACCAATAATACCCATTATATACAGCGCAACCCCGGAAGTGCCTTCAAGGCTCAAACTCCATCCGAAAATGATTAATTCCCTGTTTCCAAGTGTCTCTATTGCTCCCGCAATAAACGACACCAGCAATATACCCAGACCCATTAAAAAGATATACACATAAGGAATAATAACGGAAATGAGAAAGTGGCGGCGTTGAATTCTGACACGGTGGAAAAAAATCACTGACATGGCATTTTCAAGCACTTTAAAGGCTATGGAACTGAAAAACAACATGACTATGAATCCAATAATACCGATCACCTTACGGTGCTCAAGAAACACCCGCACCTGTTCGGTCAAAGTTGCTGCATAGCCAGGTATCACCATTTCCAGATACGTTGATAAAGTGTGAAACAACTGTTCCCCTTCTATAAAATGCGACAACACAATTAGGGCGAGAATTGACATGGGCACAATTGACAACAGCGTATAATAGGCAACAGCTCCGGATAACAGCAGACCCTGGTTGTGTTTGAAACCTTGCAATACCCTCAGCAGGAAGCTGAATAGCCGATCTATCCTATTTACATTTTGCCGTTTGTTAATCATGGGATAAGAATACACAAATACAAAAATTTTTCTACTTTCGCAAACATTTCTACATGAAATATGCACTATTATAGCAAGTTATTATTCTGTTGACTTCAGGAAGGTTATCGTTAATTGTCTTGGGCTCTTTTATTAAGCAGAAAAATTTGGTATAAATAAATAAGCTATTAAATCTAAAGTCGGGGTAAAATTTTGGGTCTTTTCATAAAAATGTGGTTATTGGTAGCGTTGATGTTTGCGATCCTTTATGGGGTGATTACCGGAGTGGGCAGTTACATGGGGATCGGAAGCGCATATAGCTACATTATATTAGCCTTCTTATTTATGGGATTTCAGTACCTTATTGGCCCCTCAATGGTTTCAATGATGATGCGGGTGAAATGGGTTTCTGAAGATGAGGAACCCAAGCTTCATCGTCAGGTAGCAGAATTAGCTCAAAAGGCTGGTATTCCTAAACCAAAGGTCGGTATTTCTCAGCTTTCCATTCCTAATGCTTTTGCCTTTGGCAGAACCCAGAGAGATGGTCGAGTTTGCATTACCCAAGGGATTCGACAACTGCTAACCAAAGATGAGCTCAAGGCAGTTCTTGGTCATGAAATAGCCCATCTGAAACACCGGGATATGATGATCATCACCTTACTTTCAGTTATTCCTCTCATTTGCTATTGGATTGCGTGGAGCTTAATGTGGGGTGGGATGTTTGGTAGGAGAAGGGAGAGTGGTGGATATGCTGCTTTAATTGGTTTGGGAGCGATGTTAGCTTATTTTGTTACCAACTTGCTGGTTCTTGCTGGCTCTCGAATCAGGGAATACTCTGCTGATGAAAGGAGTGTAAAATTAGGAAACTCTCCTCATCATTTAGCATCAGCTCTCTATAAACTTGTCTATGGTTCAGCTCAGAGTCGGAAGACTACAACGGGAGACGAAGAATTGCATCGAGTGGAAGGCTTAAGAGCTTTCTTTTTGAATGATGTTGGCAGGGCTCATAATGAAATAAAACAATTAAAAGCAATAGATAAAGATTACTCCGGAACAATTGATCAAGATGAACTCTTGTCTATCAGATCAAAGGAAGTGAAATTAGGAGGCGGAGAAAAAATAGCAGAACTTCTTACTACCCATCCAAACATGTTAAAAAGGATTAAACATCTGGCAACTTTGGTCTAAAGTTCTTTCATTTTTCCACAAAAACTTACAGCAAATTTTATACGATTTATTGTTGATTTTTGTTAGAAATATTGCATTAAAGAGCATTATTTAAAAATCACACCTTCAGGAAGGATAACGCACTGAACAGTTCACTCAGAGACTGATGTCCAAACCATTTGCCATTTCTCTCATATGCAGGAGCTATTGGTGGTTCACCTTGAGGGAAGGTTTAAGGTCATACTGTTAAAGCTGCAACTGCTTTAGAATCAAGCTTCTTTATCACTTCTGCAATAAGGTGAACTGTATTGTCAAAATCATCACGGTGGATGATGCCGGCATGACTATGGATATGACGGGTGGGAACTCCGATAACAAGGTTCGGCACCCCCTTTCTGTGGAGATGAATGGCGCCTGAATCAGTTCCTCCTTTTTCCATGAGGGCAAATTGATAAGGGATTTTCATTTCTTCAGCAGTATCAATAAAGAGATCACGCAATCTGAGATTCGGGATCATTGTTCCGTCGCGTATGACGATGGCCGGCCCCTTACCCAGTTTACCCTGTGCATCTTCCTTTTTCACATCAGGGACGTCTCCTGCAACACTGACCTCCATAGTCAGCCCAATGTCCGGCTCGACAACCCAAGAGCTTGTCCGTGCACCCCTGAGACCCACCTCCTCCTGAACAGTTCCAACCCCATAAACCGTGTTGGGATGTTTTTCGCTAACAAGTTTCTTGATCACCTCAATGAAGAGTGCACACCCAACACGATCATCAAATGCCTTTGCAAGATAGGTCTTACCATTGCCAAGAACAGTAAAAGGGCAGATAGGAATAATAGGGTCACCCGGCCGTATATCTAATTGTTTTACCTCATCTGCAGAAGTAGCACCAATATCGATGTACATATCTTTCGGTTCCTGAACCTTTTTCCGTTCCTCATCTGAAAGGACATGGGGAGGTTTTGAGCCTATGAGTCCGGTGACATTGCCCTTCCTTGTCTTGATCATGACCCGCTGTGCTAACATTACATGCCCCCACCATCCACCAAGGGTGCTAAATTTAATGAAGCCCTCATCTGTAATGAGCTTAACAATAAATCCAACCTCATCCATATGTCCTGCAAGCATGATACGAGGGGTATCACTCTCCCCGTCTTTCCTGCAGACTATGCTACCAAGATAGTCTTGCTCAATAGTAGTAACATCTCTTAGATGCCGTAGGATAATTTCACGGATATCCTGCTCATAACCGGAAATTCCGGGTGCCTCAGTAAGCTCTTTGAGTAATTCTATCCTTGTGTCTGATATAGTATCTCCTCCTTTTAAAAATGCATCGCATAAGAATGCTATCCTTCAATAAAGAATATTATACAGCATGGGAATTCATGAAAAATTCTATGCAGCTGTCCAATATATCTGGTTCCCGCCTCTGTATAGAATAGATATTGACAGCATGGTAAGACAAATTCCTACAAAAAAATCAGACAAATACCGATATTTTTTATTCGAATTGTATGGTAAAAAAAATAGTTATTAAGGAGAGCATGAAATTGTTTACATAAGGGATAGTACAAATCGAAACAAATTCCTTTGTTTATCTGTTATTCTGGCGAATTTCTAATGTAAACTATTTTATGCTCCTGTTAATAAATCCTTTGTTGTCCAAGGAGGTTTTTTATGAGTTGTCCATATTTCAGAGAAAGTTATTTTGCCCTTTGTGCTCGATCCAATTCTGCTTATGTCCCAAGTATTGCAGAGATGGAACAATACTGCTTTAAAGATGAGTTTTACTTTTGTCCGGTTATCAAAGCCTCTTTAGCAAAAAATGAAATCAGCAGATCGGATTCTCTTTCTTTTAGAAGGATTTCCAGTAGAAATATGGATCATTATATCAGATTGTAAAGGGTCTATTACAGCTTGCTATATTGTAGTTTGTGATGAGATCAATATATCTTCCAGGTAAGCGTT
>CAZXCW010000214.1:0-4399 GCA_964639385.1 uncultured Nitrospiraceae bacterium | reverse complement strand
GAGTATAGAGGAGATACATTATAAAATAGTTAGCGTAGTAGAGGATTTTATAGCAACCAAAGGGAGGGTTAAAAGGTCTGGATAGGAAAGGCTGCCTCAGAATTTTTATAATCGGCAGATTATTTGTATGGCAGACGCAAGTACCTTACAGATTTAAGGTTTATTCGTTTACGCCTCAAAAGGTTTTACTTTAAGGTGTCGTATAAAAATTCTTCACCAGCCCTTCCTCTCGAGATTGTTTGTCCACTGTATTTAAAGATTATATCTCTGTTTCAGAAAAGTGTTTAAAATGGCGCTGAGAAACGTTATCGGACAAGAAAAGGCTGTGTATATACTTCTTAGAACCATTCAGAGGGGAAGAATACCATCTTCATATCTATTTGCGGGGGAATCGGGCATAGGCAAAAAATTTACTGCCCTGAACCTTGCAAAGGCTCTCAACTGTCAGAGCAGAGAACAAAAAACAGAGATTCATAGTAAACTCGGTACCCCCCCCTCGCCCCCTTTTAGCAAAGGGGGGATGGGGGGATTTGAAAAAGGGGGGCATGGGGGGATTATTAATAATTGGTCATTATTTGACTGTTGTGATGAATGTTCTTCCTGCAAAAAGATAGATTCAGGTGTACACCCAGACTTTCTGCTTATTTCACCAGAGGGTAGTCAAATCAGGATAGAGGAAATACGGGCGATAGATGGCATGCTCTCATTTAAACCCTTTGAGGGAAGATTAAAAGTCGTGATTGTAGACGATGCCGATACAATGAACTCCTATGCAGCAAATGCCTTTCTGAAGACTCTCGAAGAACCCCCAACGGATAGCCTAATCATCCTTGTATCATCAAATCCTGACCGGCTGCCTGATACAATAAGGTCACGGTGCTCAAGAGTGAACTTTTCACCTCTCTCCTATGAAGCATGTAGAAAAGTCATAGAAACAGTCGTTAGTCATCAGCCATCCCCCCCACTCAGCCCTCCCCGTCAAGGGGGAAGGTCGGAATCGACTCGTACCATTTCGACTCTTGTCAGGCTTTCCATGGGTAGGCCAGGCATTGCAACTTCGGCAGATCTCATTGAAGAAAGGGCATGGTTCCTGGAGCTTCTTCAGGACATGCTAAAGGCAGAAAAGGACAGGTGGATCTCAAAAGAAGATATGGAAAGATGGTTCGACCTACTATTAACCATCCTCAGAGATGTGGCTGTGATAAAGATAACTCGGGATGAAAAAAATCTTATCAACTTAGACCTTAACGATTACATACATAAATTCGGCAGTCCTTTGGATTTAGCAGTTATAATAGAAAATTATCAGAAACTTAATACCTTGAGAGGATATCTGAATTTTAATCTAAACAAGTCCCTTACCTGGAACTATACAGGTTCTATTTTAAGGGGATTAAGAAGTAAAAAACTAAGGGTATAGAGCAAGGAATTTATGAGGTAATAATGTGCCTGAAGTAGTAGGAGTACGTTTTAAATGCTGTGGAAAGATATATGACTTCGAGATAAATGGGATAGATGTAAATAAGGATGACCTCGTGGTCGCAGAATCTGAATTTGGCCCCGCTATAGGTCATGTTGTCATAAAACGCCATATACCAGAAGTTCCCGAACAGGAGTTAAAGCGGGTGATTCGTAAAGCTACCGAAGAGGACTTGTTGCAGAGACAGGAAAACAGTAAACTCGAAGCTGAAGCGAAGGACTATTGCTTAGAGAGAATAATGGCGAGGGGGCTTACAATGAAGCCTGTATCTACAGAAGTTACCCTCGATAGAAAACGTATTGTTATTTATTTCACCGCTGAGAAAAGGATCGATTTCAGGGAGCTCGTAAAAGACCTCGCGGCAAGATTCAAAACTCGGATAGAGATGAGGCAGATAGGCGTTAGGGACGAGGCAAAGACATTAGGTGGCATGGGGATATGTGGTAGGGAACTATGCTGCACAAAATTCCTCACCTTCTTTGAGCCTATCTCTATAAAGATGGCAAAGAGGCAGGAGCTTATACTTAACACAAGTAAGCTAACCGGCCTCTGTGGAAGGCTCATGTGCTGCCTGGGCTATGAATATGACGAGGCATCCGCCGGGGATGTTGTCCTAACAGAAGAAGGTTCCTCTCTTTCGGAGGATACAGAGGAGTTTGGAACGATTATAACTTCGGGCGATCCATTAGCAGAAACAGAATCTGGGCCCCCACCATCTCCACAAAATAAAGAACAAGAGCGTAAGGAAAGCTTCAGGAAGCCAATAGGACGCAGGAGAAAACGCAGAAAAAGGCCCCATAAAAAGTGAGCGGAAAGTTCTACGTTACCACGCCGATATATTACGTGAATGATATCCCCCACATTGGCCATGCATATACAACTCTGGCAGCCGACATTCTTGCACGATACAACAAGTTGAGAGGAAGAGAAGTATTTTTTTTAACGGGCACTGATGAACATGGCCAGAAGGTAGAAAAAGCTGCACAGGAAAAGGGCAGGACTCCAAAAGAACATTCTGACCTGATGGTTATGAATTTCAAGAACCTCTGGGCAAAATTAAACATCAAGTATGACGCCTTCATTAGGACTACCGACAGAGAACACGTAATAACCGTTCAGTCTTTGCTTCAGCGTTTGTACGAAGAAGGCAAGATAGAAAAGAGGCTTTACACAGGATGGTACTGCATACCTGATGAGCGGTTCTGGACAGAAAAAGACCTGATAAACGGCAACTGCCCTGAATGTAAAAGACCAGTGGAGAATATTTCTGAAGAGAACTATTTTTTTCTCATGTCAAAATACCAGCCGACACTCATACAGTACATTACGGAAAATCCGAACTATATCCTCCCTGAGACGAGAAAAAATGAGGTTCTCGGTTTCTTAAAAAATCATGCGCTCGGTGACCTTTGCATATCAAGGCCAAAAGAAAGGCTTTCATGGGGAATAACACTTCCTTTTGATGACAACTATGTCACCTACGTATGGTTTGATGCGCTTCTGAATTATTACTCAGCAATAAGGTACCTTGCACCAAAGTATAGCCCCCCCACCCACTCAAAGGGGGAAGAGAAGGGAGGATGCGAAATTTGGTGGCCTCCCGATTACCATCTAATAGGAAAGGATATCCTCACGACCCATGCTATTTACTGGTCAACTATGCTGATGGCTCTAAGAATAGACCTTCCTGAGAAAATCTTTGCTCACGGATGGTGGACAGTCGAGGGCAGAAAGATGTCCAAATCTTTCGGCAATATGGTTGACCCCAATATAATGGTCAATACCTATGGAGTTGATGCCTTCCGGTACTTCCTCTTCCGCGAGGTTCCCTTTGGTCTTGATGGCGATTTTTCCGAACAGGCCCTGATAAAGCGTAACAACACTGACCTTGCAAATGACCTTGGAAATCTTTTAAGCAGGACACTGGCAATGATTGAAAAGTATTTTGGAGGAGAAATACCACAACCACTTTCCTCTTATATTAACGGAGACGTTAGTGCTATTACAGAACCCAATCTTAAAACTCTTGTCGAACAAGTGAAGCATATTGGAGAAAGAGATAGAGGAGATCTTGATCATTTAATGAAAGGATTATTGTTTAGTCATGCCCTGGAAAGAATCTGGTATGTAATTAATTTCGCCAATAAATTAATCGAAGATGAAGCACCATGGAATCTGTGGAAAACAAAGAATATTGATAAACTCTCAGGTGTGCTTTACACACTTGCTGAGGCACTGAGAATTACAGCTATCTATCTTTTCTCTTTTATGCCATCTGCAGCAGAAAAGATATGGGAACAGCTCGGCATTGATCGGGAATTGGCGAAAGCAAGCCTTGATATTGATGGACAATGGGGCATGATCAGACCAGGGACAAAAATAAAAAAGGGTAAGGCCCTCTTTCCGAGGATAGAGACGGCAAAGAAATCCTGAGTGAAATAAACTTCTTTGTAGTTGAGCGGCGCAGTGCCCAGCCTGTCATTCTGGCTTGTCGCCTGTGGCAGGCTTGTCCAGAATCCTTCCGAAGAAAGATTCCGATAAGCGGCAATGACAAACGAAACAGAAACATTATATGAGAAAGATAGGCTTGACCTATCAGACTGTGTCAGAGAGGTCGTTGACTTCTTCATCTACTAAACGCCCTGTGTATTTTTTGTAAAGTGAGGAGTATTTTTAACAGTCTGCAATGTGGCTTGGATGAAGAATCGATCTATAAATGAGCAAAGTTAAATCATATCTTGCAAAGATTAGAGATAGTGGCAAAATATTCAATAAAGTTATAGGGGCTTGACACCAATCGGGGCTATAAATAGATACCGTAAAAGGGAAGCCACGAATACCTCCCAAGTCTTCTGACCCGGTAAGTGTTAGTAATAATGAAAATGGAACCAAATCTAACTATGGTTGCATACCTTTAAA
>CAZXCW010000213.1:0-4538 GCA_964639385.1 uncultured Nitrospiraceae bacterium | reverse complement strand
ACGTTGTAGGGCATCGATACCTTTGCATATGACCTGAGGATCCTCATTCAGACGAGCAGCGAGTTTTTTGATGAAGGCTGGGCCAGAATGATGAATATAATAGAGGACTTTCAGTTCAAGGTCAGTGAGTTCAGTATCATTTGTGGTGGAGGTGATTGGTGTTTTTGATTTCATTTTTCTATCATATTTTTCAAACTCTTTACTCTTTTATTAAGATCATGCCAGTCAATAAATTCCCTTTCCACCATTCCTGGTAAGATGTCATTCTGGAGTGCATTCAAAAGTTGCTCTCCGAACCCCTTTTCAATGCATATCCTATCAATCTCTTCATGTTCCAGAATATTTTGCTCTTTTGCTACTATTTCTGCGAATTCATGGGCGATAATTCCTGTCGTTATATCATCATCTATTCTGTAGAGGACAGAGATTGCATAATTTTCCTCACTGCTTTTGTAGATAAACTCAGGCTTAAAGGTCAATATCTTTTCAAATTCTTCAATCTTTAATGCCCAGCCTGTTGAAAATACAAGAAGCTCAGCGTAAGGTTTGATGAGAGATACCTTCTCTTTAATATCACCAAAGCTTTCTCTTATTCTAAAAAAGAGATTTAATATCTTATCTTCCATGACAGTTTTATTCCCTGCATTCCTACTTGCCTTATGCTACTCGATCTGTAGAGAGGTGCTTAAGAGGCGTTCTGTTTCAGAAGAATATCGCCGGGGAATCTCATGAGAAATACGTACAGATATGCCGCAAGCGCTCAGGATTTTAAACAAGGGGCGTCCGAAAATAAAGGATTCAAACTCTGCCTTTAGTCCTAATTCAGAATGGGCATATGAGCGCATGGCCAGGTCTTTGCAGGCAAACTCAGTCAGTTTCGTAAGAGTTTTTGAGGTGTCTTTTTCCTGTGGTAAGGCGAATATTAATTTGTTTACCTCATGGTAAGGACATTCTTTCTCGTGGTTCTCAATAAGCCATAAGATCGGATCATCAGAATTGATAATGTCAGGGCGTGTAATGGTATTTTTGCCTATAACGGAAATAAGCCCTGAAGTATCCCAGCATTTCAATAGGCGGCATTCCAGGAAACGATACTCGTAAATCGTACATGAGGCTTTTTTCTCATCATAAAAGCAGCAAGCCCAATCCTTTCCTTTTCCTGTTACCTTGACCAGTTCCTGTCGAGATGGCTCTACCTTGCTACTGAGAGGATTAAACGCTAATTCACCTTTCCTGATGGTTACCAGGTGTTGATATCCGATATGTCCGGCACGAAGGATTTTTTTATCCTCTTCGTGCAGTACAGGACCTCCTTTAAGGCAACAAGTACCACATCGTATACAGGTGTCTCTCGGTATATGTTTATGCCCTTTTTCCCTACCCATTATATATTTAAGTATCTGAAAAACTGACTTCTATACTCTATGGATTATACTAAAAATTTTCATTGAATTTATTTTCTTATAATATCACGGGAAAGGGATATGGTAATGGAGGCTAAGGCTGCTGAAATGCCGGAAATACCCAATAAATCATCTCTAACGAGTCGTAGACGAGTTAAATAAATTTTTGAACAATGTCTGCATTATTCGGGTTAACGGAACAGTCAATGTAGTGTTTTATATAGAAAAAAGTAGAGGCCTTAAAGGCCGAGAGCCTCGCTTATCCTTTTCCTCTGTTTCTCGATTACTTTCTGTCCGTGTTCGAGGGTTGCTAAAATCTCCTTTCTGGCACTCTCTGAGAGCTCTTTCCCTCGTTCTATTATATCTGCTGCTTTATCCTTCATATCACCCGTGAAGTTACTTACACTTTCAGCTATATCTTCAGCCAGATCGACAGTATCCCTTTTTATACGCCATGCTGCCTTTGAAATATCTTTTCTCGTCTCGCGTCCTGATTTAGGTGCATAGAGCAGGGCAATACTCGCGCCGATCAAGCCTCCTAACAGGAATGCCCCCATAACCCTTGTAGCATCTTTGTTCATAAAATCCTCCATTCGAAAATTTCCTTAGATTAATATAAATGAATTACAGAGTCAACTCTAACAGTAGAATTTTACCATCTTTTTCCCCTAATGGTATGGTATTGTATCTGAGCGGTTTCTTTTGGCTATAGTCTTTAGTCCTATTTTAAGTAATAAAGAGGCAAAAGCCTCGGTCTCCGACTCGTCTACGACCCATAGGGTAGAGAGGGCGATAGACCGAGAATGAGCGAAGATACCATATCCTGCCATTATACCCATACAGCTTATAAAAAATTGTTAATTCTAATTACGAAAAAGGAGATGCTTCCAGTAGACATTTTAACCTGCCTTGGCTATCATTAAAGTAATGAAAGGAGGGGAAAGATGAAAGAAATATTATTTTTTGTATTAACAGTCTCTTTAGTTTTTCTTGTTTCTTATGCTATGAGCGAAGAGGGGACCAAAAGAAATGGCTTAAAGATATCGAGTCCTGCTTTTGAGAACAACGGTTACATCCCTTCGAAACACACCTGTGATGGAGATAATATCAATCCGCTTCTTTTGATTGGGGGTATCCCGGCCAATTCAAAGTCATTAGCGTTAATAGTAGATGATCCTGATGCACCTGTGGGCACATGGGTACATTGGGTTTTGTGGAACATTGGGCCAGAGATAAAAGAGATTAAAGAAAACTCTATTCCTTCAGGCGCTGTACAAGGAATAAATGACTTTAGGAAAAATAATTATGGTGGCCCATGCCCTCCATCAGGAACTCATAGATATTTCTTTAAACTCTACGCCCTCGATATAATCCTCAATGTAAGTGCCAACTCAACAAAGGCTGATCTTGAAAAAGCAATGAAAGGACATATCCTTCAACAGGCCGAGATTATAGGTTTATATAAAAGGAGGTAAAGGTAAGGCAGTATGAACGGCTCGCTGTTCCATGGTTCATGGACGATCATAACAATATGGGGGATACCTATAAAGGTTCATTTTTCTTGGCTTATCGTTTTCGGTTTGATAACATGGTCTTTATCAACTTACTATTTTCCAAAGGTGGCCCCAGAGTTACCAGCAGTATCCTACTGGGTTAAGGGGGCTATTGGGGCTTTCCTTCTCTTCGCCTCTGTGACATTTCACGAACTTGCACACTCCTTTGTTTCCCGAAGATATAAAATAATAATTCTTGGTATCACGCTTTTTATCTTTGGTGGTGTTGCTCAGATGAAGGGTGAGCCTCCGACCCCTAAGGCGGAATTCAAGATTGCTATTGCAGGACCTCTCTCGAGTTTCTTTTTATCAGGAGTCTTTTTCACGTTATACACTGCTGTCGAAAACCCTTCTATGAAGGCCCTCTTTGTATATCTCACACAGATTAATCTTATTCTCGGCGCCTTCAATCTCATCCCGGGTTTTCCCATGGATGGAGGGAGGGTATTGAGATCTATAATATGGGGAAAAACAAAAAATTATTTCAGTGCCACGAGAAAGGCATCAAACTTAGGGCAGAAAATAGCCCTTTTTTTTATCATTTTTGGTTTATTCTCTTTTCTCATGGGATATCCAGGAGGATTGTGGCTTATGCTTATAGGCTGGTTTCTTCATACAGCAGCCCAGGCAAGCTATCAGCAAGTTAGCCTCCAGGAAAATCTTTCTGGCTTAAAGGTCAAAGATATAATGGTAAAGGATATTGTTACTATACGTTCTTCGGTTACTCTTAATGAGGCAGTGAATGAATATTTTCTTAGATATGGTTACGGAGGATTCCCTGTCTTCGAAGATGGAAGGTTCGTAGGCATAGTAACCCTTAAAGAGATCAAAGATATTCCAAGAGAGGATTGGGGAAAAGTAAAGGTGTCTGATGTTGCGATCTCCTACGGCAGAGAGGTAGAGATTTCACCCGGAGATAATGTCATGAAGGCTTTAGAACTTATGGTTACAAAAGACAAAGGGAGGCTTGTAGTGACAGAGGGCAATAAAATTGTGGGACTCATTACAAGAAATGGGATTACAAGATATATGCAGATCATGGGTAAATAGAAAGCCCCGCCGTTTACGGCGGGGCTAAAAAGATGAAGTCTTAATTCCTCATAGAAAGGGCGGGGTAAACGCCCCGTCCTTTCTAACGGGGTTTACTGAAATAGCAACTGTTGAAAATCTACTAAGTTATTTCTTTTCAGGTGCTGCTGGAGGAGCAGGTGCTTTTTCAGGCGCTTTCTCAGGAGCAGGTGCCTCAGGTGCTTTTTGAGTCTCAGCCGGCTTAGGAGCCTCAGCCGGTTGCTGAGCCTTTTTGCAACCAACACAGAATGAGAACGATACAACTAGCACCAATGATAAAAGTATTATTAAAATCTTTTTCATTAACTGTCACCTCCTTTCATCCAAATTTCCTTAAGTCCCAATTATAGCACAAAAGGTCTCTCCATTAAATTCCAGACAATTTTATAACTGAGTATTTAGAAAAATCAAGATATTTCTTAACCTGAAAAGTACAATTAATATAATGCAGATGTTGCAAAAAAATTTATTTTTCGATACCTCAGTGTATATCAATCATAAACTAAATAGAAAG
>CAZXCW010000212.1:0-4548 GCA_964639385.1 uncultured Nitrospiraceae bacterium | reverse complement strand
CGAGAAGGATTTGAATTAAATACTTCACATAACGGACAACTACACATAATTCATCAAACACGTACGGCAGATAGTTTTAAAGGAGTGCTTGTTCCACCTGCTATGTTGATTTTGAGGGAAGCCTAAGGGGTTACGATTACAGGATGAAAGGAGTATACTAATCAAGAAGCAACTTCGCTAACACATAAGTTCTCTGCTCTATCTTTATTAGATACATAGGAGATACATAACCTTTTGGTAAATACCCTTAGTCAAGCCTAGTTTTTTGGAAGTGCCCGAAACTCCCCAGTCTCTTCTATCATTACTGGATAACCTTCAAGGATATCAGGAATTCTCTGCACCAACTCAGGCGTCTTTCTTATGACATATACTTTTATGCAGGGCTTGTTATCACAGAGGCCTTGAGCCGTTCCTACCACGCCTGGTACGGACAACAATTCTTTGTTATTTTCTTTTAGTACCTCTTTAACTGTCTTTGCTGGCATTGTATTTCCTCCTTGAAAATCAACAACGTTTTTGCTTGCGCAGGTCATAACATTAATGGCAATAATGATCAAAGTAATACTAAGAATAGTTATTTTGATTGTATGATACATAAGCGGATCTTTTTATCGAGATGTTATTTTAATTAACCTTCTCGGAATTATGCAGTCCAGAAAAAATGGGGAAGAGAAAATCATCTTAGTGATATTGCTCTTCCCCTATCTCATTTACTTGATAATGCAACAAGCAACGACAGCCAAGCCTACTTACCGTCTATTACCACGCCAAATCTTTTTAGTACAGGGTCTATCGGATTAGCGACTGCATATTTTCCGGTTGCGTCTCCAGCAAACAACAATCCAACAGGGAAACAGTCAGAGTCATCAGTTACTAAGAGTGATCCGGAATCTCCAGCCTTGATGAAAGATTTATTGCTTTCAACAATAATCTGATCCTCGAATCTAGCTAAGAGAAGACCATATTGAACAAGAACTGTAGCATTGACACCTGTAATTGTTCCTTTTGTCAAAGAGGTTGTACGCCCATATTTTTGTACTGCCTGACCAATGACTGCATCGACTGGGGACGATCCGGGCGTTCCATACCCATTTTCTGGCGTTGAATTACCTAAATTGTCAATTGATGAGAGAGCAATTGCCGCATCAATATTATTATAATACGGGGGTAAGGGGTGAAAATCGATTTCCTCAAAATCTGCCAACGTTCCAATGGCATCATTAGCATTCGCTGGACAATCATTAGTTTTACGATCATAATCTTCATAGCGACCAGGCTGAAGGACTTCACTGCCAATTCGAGCAGTATTTTCAAGGGCATATACATGGTTATTGCTTAGAGCATAAACATTCCCACTGGCATCTTTAACCCTTGCACCGATAGTTCCAGCGGAGCATTCGCCTATGTTACCTGTTGAAACACCGATTGGCACAGGTCTCTCTAACCTCGCAGTTGGAACCGAGGGTTTACCACCTGTACCTTTAGGAGGTTTCATGGAGAAAAACTTACCCACAACCTTTACGACGACCGGCGTACCCTCTAACCTACCTGGAATCACCCCAGCCTTCACTTGTTTTTTAGTAAAAACCAGGATAGTTGGCCCACCAGCCTCATTAAGTCCAGTAGCTGTTCCGACAACTTCTGGTATGGCCATTAATTTGGGAGTATGGCGATTTTGTATCGCCATTACCTTTTTGACTTGCGGGTTATCTTTGTCAAAGGCAATTGTTTCTTCAGTAATTTTAGCTTCTACCCCGCCTTGCTTGTGTAATATACCGTCACCTACCCAGTATATGAGAGAGAGTGCAAATATGAACACAAAAAGGCCAAGTGCGTATTTAGGGTACCGACTAAAAGATTTCCTCATATGACACCTCCTTTTTAAGGGTAATTTGTTTTTCAAAATGTTATTGCTAAAAGTGATTTGAGCTTATAACTTAATTATAGATGTTAATGTGTTACCACAAATTGCTTCCTTTGTCAATTTTTTTCAATTCAAGCAAGTAGCAAAAAAGTTTGTGAGGGAAAGCTGAAACAGTCTCTTGGCGACATGTCTATCAATTTAATCCTCTCTCTTGGTAGTAGAGGATTAAGATTTTAAGGGTAACCTTATTCTTAATCCTTGATTCTTAGCCCCCGCAAAATACTTAAGGCCATTTTTCCTTGTCAATCAATCTTTTGTAAGGGTATAATTTACCTGCAAATGCAGCCCTTTTATAAAAGAGGTAAGACTAAATGAATCAAAATCAGCGTTTATCAATCTTGCTGGAGATTGGTACAGAGGAGATACCTGCAGGGTTTCTGCCGGGGGCTATTCGGGATTTAAAGGCAAATGCCGCCACTATCCTGAATGATAACTATATCGATTTTTCTGAAATAGAGACCTATGCAACACCAAGGAGGCTTGTTCTTATGGTTGGTGGATTGACAGAGACACAAACAAGCTGTGTTAGGGAAGTATTTGGTCCTGCAAAAAAGATAGCCTTTGATGAAAGAGGTAATCCAACTGAGGCAGCTGTGAAGTTTGCAGACTCTCAAGGTGTGAGCGTGGAGAGTCTCGTTATAAAAAAGAGAGACAAGGGTGAATATGTAGTTGCAGTTTTTAAGGAGAAAGGATTAGCTGTTAAAGACCTTCTGCCAGAGGTATTAAAGAAAATTGTCCTTTCAATACGCTTCCCTAAGACTATGAGATGGGGCAATGGTAGTGTCAGATTTGCAAGGCCAATACACTGGCTATTAGCAATATTTGGTAAGTATGTTATCTCTTTTGAAATTGATGAAATAAAAAGTAGTAACACGACACGGGGGCATCGTTTCCTTTCACCGGCAACATTCCAGATAAAGGAGATATCAGGTTTTAAAAACCTTCTTGAAAACAACCTGGTAATTGTTGACCAGGAAGAAAGAAAAAAGATTATCCTCGAGGGCATCAGGAAACTGTCCTCTTCAGTCAGAGGGATACCCATAAAGGATGAAGAGCTCCTCGAGACAGTTAATTTTCTCGTTGAGTATCCTTTCCCCGTGCTATGTAGCTTTCAGAAGGAGTATCTTGAACTTCCAAAGGAACTACTCGTTACAGTTATGAAGGACCATCAAAAGTTTTTTGCTATTGAAGATGCAGAGAGCAGGCTTCTTAATCATTTTATTGTTATCAGCAACACAAAGAAGGAAAATGAAGAAACGGTGAGGATCGGTGCTGAGCGAGTTATTAAGGCAAGATTTGAGGATGCAAGATTTTATTTCAAAGAAGACAGGAAGAAGACTCTCTATGAAAGGATAAAAGAACTCGAAAAGGTTATCTTCCAGGAAAAGCTCGGGAGTCTGTACCAAAAGACACAGAGGATTGCCTCTATTGCCGAGTTTCTTTCTGAAAGGCTATTGAATTCATCAAAGGATAAGCTTCTCCGTGCTGCTTGGCTTTCAAAAATAGACCTCCTAACAGGAATTATCAGGGAGTTTCCTGAACTACAGGGTGCTATGGGTAAATACTATGCAATACATGATGGGGAAGATAGTGAGGTTGCAGAGGCTTTAGAGGAGCAATACCTGCCTGAGCATTCTGGTGGAAAACTTCCTCATACCGAGATCGGAGCTCTTCTCAGCATGGCCGATAAGATAGACAATATAGTCTCGTTCTTTTCTTTAGGGCTCATACCAACAGGCTCTGAAGATCCTCTTGCCCTCAGGCGGCAGGCACTTGGCATTATAGCAATAATGTTAGATAAGAGTTATAACTTATCTTTAAGAGATTTGATACATGAGGCATTACAAAATTTAATAAATCTGTTCCCAGATCTCGAGAAAATAGAAGAAAAGATTTATCAATTCTTTGAGCAGAGGTTCGAACCTGTTTTTTCTGATAAAAGCTATAGTTCTGACCTTATACAGTCAATCCTTTCCATATCTCTTGATTCACACCTGAAGGATATAGAAAGCAGACTTGAAGCCCTCAAAAGACTTAAAGAGAGCAAGGATTACAACAATTTTCTTCTCGCAATAAAGCGTGTTAATAATATTCTTCCTAAGAAAATAATTCCTGAATTGAAATCAAAACTCCTCATAGAGGAGCCTGAAAAGGAGCTCAAGGAAAGGCTCGATTACGTGAAATCCAATCTCCTTGTCCTTCTTAAAGAAGGAAGGTATCATGACGCAATTAATCTCCTTACCACTTTAACAGATGCAATTAACAATTTCTTTGATCATGTCCTCGTTATGGATAAAAGGGAGGAAATAAGGCAGAACAGGTTGGCTCTGTTGAGGGAAGTCTGGGAGACAGCGACAACTATCGCAGATTTTTCAAAGCTTCAACCAACCCAATAACATTTAGCCCGTTTTATTCGTAGTGAACTCTGTTCCAATGGTTGTCCGTCATTCCCGTAGACCGCATCAAGTGCAGAATGACAAATAATCAAAAAACTTAAATTACTTTTAACCTATATTATTCATACGATCTGCATACAAGGGAAGGAGGCAATCTCTTCGCTCATTCTCGACCCTGACCAATATCGGGTCTCCGAGGTATTTTGTCTTAAAAACATTCTGTTTTTT
>CAZXCW010000211.1:0-4585 GCA_964639385.1 uncultured Nitrospiraceae bacterium | reverse complement strand
CTGAGTTCTCGAAGTTAAAATCTGATATACTTATGAAGAATTTAACTGAAAATAATTATATAAGCCATGATCTTAGACAATTGGCAAGAAAAGGTTTCAGAGTACGACAATTTGCCGAAGGGCGTAAATACAATTATTCGTATAACAGCCTTATGGAAGCCTACAATCAACGCACCACTATTGATGCTTTACTTACAGATAATTATCTCATTCTATTGGTTCAGTATCTCAAGGGGTTTGATATGTCCCGATGCCTTGGGCAAAATATTACGAATCTTTTGGAGCCAGGATCTTCAAATTTTGATTTTGAAGACTTCAAGGAAAGACTCGACTTAGGCCAGAAACATCACAGGATGTCTTTTCCTATGTGAAAGAGATGATTCGGACATAATCTGACGTGTCTGTAAGGTGAAGAATATGGTATCTCTCGCAGGAAGCAGTCAAGGAATGCCTTAGCTTACAGACTGCATTTATTAGGCTGGACACAGGAGGAGATAGCGGAAGTTATAGGGGTTAAGCAGAATGTAGTGTCCGAAGTTGTCGGAAAGTTTAATACTAAACTTTTCGACAATGAGCACAAGTACGGGTCTTACTCCTGAGAAATTAGCAGAAAACATAATCTACCTTTACTCTGGGCAATACTCCTTGAAATGGCTGACTAATATAGTTTTTCAACACTCCAGAACTTGCCTGTGGAGAAACAGTCCAAACCAATAATTGTATCATATTCAATGAATGTACCTTTTATTCTTTTTATATTCCCCAGCTTGTCAAACTTAATTATCCCCCGCACTGTCAAATATCCCCCATCTTCACTTGAATACATACCTACAAGGGCTGTCCTGGTGAAGTCTTTCCAGTAAGTGGTTGTGTTTATAGTCAATGATGAAGTAGGGTCGAGGTCTGGAGTAAAGTAAATTATACTTTCCTCATTGCTCACTATCTTAATCCAGAGGTCTATATTGCTTTTGGCATTGAATTTAAAGAAGAAAAAGTCTCCACAGTATTCAGTTCCAGAGGTCTCGATTCTAAAGACCTCTCCAAATGCAAATACATCTACAGCTATTGCCAGAAGAAAAACTGTTACTATAGCCACTATAGCTCTCTTCATATTACTCCCCCCCTCAAGATTACTATAGTTTAAACGGTATCCTATATTTCTTCAATTCTGGATTTATCCTGACTGCTATTTCCTGTAATTTTACAAGCTCTTTCATTTTTTCTTCTATCGGAATTTTAGCCCTTTCAAGCCTTCTCTTGTCTTTTAGCCTTAAAGATTTCTTCAGCTATCTTCCTGGCCTGTTTGTAATATTTCCTGGTTAGTTTTCTTATAACTTTAGACCTTCATCTGAATTGTATTAGCTAAAGGGTGTCTTTCCTAACTACGGCGTCTTTATCTGTTGCATCATTAAAGCCATTTTTGTCCTTCGCATTCTTTCAAGATTTCATGGTAGCGGGGTAGTTTTTCATAGTCTTGCAAATCATCAAATATCTCTTGAAGTACTCCTTTATATTTTAAGACCCCCGACGTCAGTATCTCACTTTTAACCCAATTTAGATTCTTTTTCCCCTCTAAAAATGCTTGCAATGAGCCTTTAGCCTTTCTTCTAACAATTTCTTCCATTGGTGGTATTTTTACCATTTTATGTCTCCCCTCATTTTAAATTGACGGTGAACCTTTTACCCTTAATTAAAGCATGTATCTTTATAGGAGTGGTACCTTCTAAAATTTCAAAAACGAGTTCACCATTACCACTTTCTTCTGGCATCAAATTAATATTTAATATCCCCTCTCTCATTAAAGGATCATAAATATACCCTTTATCAACCTCTATTTTATAGTCTTGTTGCTCTGTGCCCCAAAGCCATAAACCATCTTTCTTCTTACCCACATTTTTACCCTTAACTTTGACAACCACAAGTTTATAATTAGGCTTGGCTCTCTCTTTTATAGTCCCCTCCACAAGAGGGATACTGGGATATCTACCAGTATCGTAAATGTTTGTTGTTCTCACAGAATCAAATGTAATTAAAAGTTCACCTATTTTTATTCCTTCACCTAACTTAATGACAGTTTTTGCAGGTCTCGCTTCTCTTTCTTCGGTTATCTCTTTCACTGTTTGTTCAATAATGTCTTCTGGTTTCTGAGCAAAAAAGAAGAGAGAAATAATAATTCCTGATAATCCTAAGATTAGTCCCGAAATAGCCATTGGCTTTTGAGTCCTTTTTATCAAGGGTATAATCCCAAAAATTACTGCTAATATGGAGGGTAATATTCCCAAGCCAAAGACGAAGGAAAGCAGAAACCCGATTATCCCCAGTATAAATGCTGCAATGGCTAAACCCTTTATCTTGTATCACCTCACACCTAAAAATTACCCCAAATACGGAAAAAGAATCAAGAGGCACAAAATTTTGGGAGAAATAGATGTTAATAGGTTCAGTTTTTGAGGATATGTTCGACGGGGAATTAGTAATCAAAATGGTCAATAGAGGGGGCAATGACAGCTAAATACATGATGCCTAATTTTTAGGCACTCGGTAGATGTTCGGTAGATGACACCCCGCAAAGCCCTCTGTATCAACGGCTTTGGTTTATTTGGAATTAAAGGCTAAACATATTAACTTGAATTCCTCTTGACTTTCCTTCGCTCTACGTTATAATTTTTAAATAATAGATTTACAGCAACTTTGGCTATTTGGCACTTATTTTGCTGAGCTGATGTAAGATCTTCATGAATTGGAAGCCACGTGACTGCATATCTGTGAGTCGGCGCCGCTTGTCCAGTTGCGGGAGCCGCTTACGGAACGGTTTTGTCAACGAAATGCGAGATTACTATCATCAGATGAACGAAGGGAGGAAACCATGAAAAAATATCGATTGATGAAAACAGTATTAGGCATTGTAAGTACGGCAGTGGCTTTATCGATTCTGAGCGTGTTTGCCTTTGGAGCGGGACTCCCGGGGCAGGCATTGAGTCATGCCAATCCGCGCGTTCAAGAGGTAATGGCAGTCCAGGAAGCGGTGACACCAGATTTGATGTCTATGCCGGATGTTCTGGGAACTGCTGTGGGACAGGACGATAGCGGTGAATTGACAATACTGGTCTACGTGAATCTGGAAGGAAAAAATCCTGCGGCAAGTGCCAGAAACATACCCCGAAGATTACGGGGCGAGAACGTCACAGTCGAATTCACGGAGCCTTTTCGCGCCTTGAAAGGAAAACCGGATGGAAAACCGGGTGGTGGTCACAAAGGCAGCGGGGTATCGCACACCGCAATTCAGACTCCTCCGATTCAGCTTGGGACGTCTGGTGGTTGGAGGTACGATATTGCCAACGGCTACTGCTGCGGAGGCACACTCGGTTCGCTGATCCAGATCGGTGGGACTCAATACATCTTGAGCAACTATCATGTGTTCGAGTCAGATATCGTTGACGGAGGAAATAACAGAGTCGCAACAGATGGAGATCCCATTATTCAGCCTGGGCTGATTGACGTAGGCTGCAATGCGGGCAACGCTCAGGACGTTGCAACGTTAGTTAAAAGCAGATCATTACCGAACTCAAACGTCGATGCTTCCATAGCGCAGGTCGTGACAGGGATGGTCCAGACTGATGGCTCTATCCTGGAGATCGGGACGATTTCATCACAGACCGTTGAGGCGTCATTGAATCAACCTGTTAAGAAAAGCGGGCGAACAACCGGGCTTACCCGCAGCAAAATATTGGGTCTGAACGCTACAGTATCAGTTGCCTACGATAATGAATGTGCCGGCGGGCTAGCCTTTACCAAGATTTTCACGGGCCAAATCATAATCAGTAACAGAGGCAGCAAATTCATTGCGGGGGGTGACTCCGGCTCCCTGATGGTGGAGGATGTTACAACTAATCCCAGAGCGGTGGGTCTTTTATTTGCAGGAAGCAGTACTCTCGCCGTGGCAAATCCGATTGGTGACGTCCTAAGCTTTTTTGGTGGCGCCACTATGGTGGGGGTGGCCCCATAGAAGCCGTCGGGTTTGGGGCAAACGAATTTAGGGCAAATGCACAAGATCGGGTTCTGCTCTGTTTTGACCGTTATCTTGCTTTCGATAGCATGTTCTGCTGCTATACGGAGCCCGGTCAATCAAACCGGACAACAGGAATCAATGACTCGAAAGGATATCAACGCCGTCCTTAAAGACCACGATAAAGAGTTGCTGGCCATACCGGGCGTTGTTGGTGTTTATGTAGGGCTGCTCCCGGATGACAAAACACCCTGCTTGAAGGTGATGGTGGTTAAGGAAACAGAAGATCTCAAGAGGAAGATTCCGAAATCTATCGAAGGGTATCCGGTGCTTATTGAGGAATCTGGAGTCATTCGTCCACTGAAAGATCGCATTCCAAGCCACAGTTAATCACTTTTAACCGTAATTCACAGCATTTCATTTAGTTCCGTATGCTCGACTCGTAGGTGGTAGTGAGAAAAAAGACGTGTCTCTTCCGGATTGAAACATATGCTCTCGTTAAATTTATGCCTCAGTCCATTCATTTACAGAAGAAACATGCATAATTATCAGCTTATACAGAGGCGTTTGCTACTGTGA
>CAZXCW010000210.1:0-4602 GCA_964639385.1 uncultured Nitrospiraceae bacterium | reverse complement strand
CCTATTACGACCTCACCCGTAAGGGTAAGCTCTTCATGCGTAACTTTCATGGCAAAGTCGAAGTAAACCTGCGACCTCCTTACAAGCAGGTCTGATGGTTGATAAGACAAGGTTAATAGAGACTGTTACTGAAAGACTGGAGAAACTCCCAACAGGTTATTACCTTGACGTACGGACATATAAGCGAAACAGATCAGTACTCATCGTTAAGATGAGAGAAGATGACCTGCTTATAATTGAAGATGGTTTTTTCAAGGAAAGATTCCACATAAAAACAGAAAAACTGAAAAAATTGCTTGCTACCCTCTTGAGGAGAGAGTTCCCCAGAAGCCACAAAATCAGAGTCTATATGATGGGTAAATTCACTGAAGAAGCTGAAAATACAAGGCGAAAAATCCTTTAAGATAAAGGATAATTAAGGAATTTTCAGTCTCCTTTTTCTATACCCCAACCGGATAAAATCATCTTTCTCTTTTTCTTCGATCTTTTTTATCCCAAGGTCCAAGAGTATCTTCTTCTCCTCCTCATCCCTTTTAGTGATCTTGCGATACCTCTTAAGGCCAAGGGTGTCTCTCAGGACGAGAAAATCGACAGGAGATATATCTTCATATTTTTTTGTTCTTGTCTTCATTAAGTAACCCTCTCCTTTAATCTCAAAAGCTCTGACAGTATATCTATTTCAGGCAGTACCGCTTTTTTCTCGAGGTAGGCCCAGTCCAGCTCTCTCCTATATCTTTTTATGAGCAGCTCCACCATCTCACAGTCTATTTCTGATTTCCAGTATTTGCATGCACTAAGCCTGTCTATTATTAAGTCTTCTATCCCGATAATCCTGCATTGAAGTCCTTCCTCGAACTCGACGATCTCGACTGGTGAGTTTTCGCCAATGAGCACTGATGCCGGTACCTCAATAGCTATCTTCATGTCCTCATTAACCCAGTACCTTCCCTGCTTTTTAAACCCAACATCTTTTAATACAATATCCAATTCCTCTCTATCTGCATATGCAAGGTCTATATCCGCTGTGAAATAAACCTCCCTTGAATAATATGACAGAGCACATCCACCTATAACTATAGGGGCACCTTTGCCCTTCTGTTCAAGCAGATTGCTAATCAGAGCAACAATAAGAAGCTGCCGCTTCAATGGAGACTCTGTCTGCCTTATCTTTTCAATTATTTTATCTACTTCCATAAGTTACATAATAGCAACTCCTTTTTTTTACTGCAATAAGAAAGGGCAGACAGGAGAAAGGTTTTACATAAAAACAGAAAAACTGGAAAAATTACTTGCTACCCTCTTGAAAAAAGAATTTCCCAGAAGCCACAAAATCAGAGTCTATGTGATGGGAATGTTTACAGAAAAAACTCCAACAAGAAAAATTTTTTGAATGATAATCACCCTTTTTTATGTGCAAATATATATATCAATGTCAAGAGCACCATTGCCTTTGATCTCTCTTCATCCCTTACACTGGACCCTTTCCTTCCCTTTATTTGTTTTTCTTCCTTTTCAGCTGCAGATGGTATCTTTGAGGTATCTTTCTCTCCCTGTGGTTTTATAATCTCTTTTTTGGTCTTTTGATGTTTTTGGAAAGATATATTCTGGTTCGGAGAAAACCTAGGATCAAGGAGATATGCCATCTTGAAATATTTACACGCCTCATCATATTTCCTCGTTTTATATAACGCATATCCGATGTAATAATAGACAGAGGAATCTGGTTTCTCCTTTGCAATCTCTTTGAAAAGCCTGATTGCCTTTTCGTATTCACCCCTATAGTAATGGTGAAGGGCTGTTTCATATCCGTTATTCGTCTCTGCAAGGGTGGTATTTGATAATACAAACAATACAAAGAACATAATGACTGAAATGACAGCCTTTTCCATAACACCCTCCCTTTTAGCCTTTCCTTTATGGAAATTATTGAGCACCTTCTTCACCCCCTTTCTCACCAAATTAAAAAACCGCCAGAGTTTTTACCTCTGGCGGCTCGGCGAACATAGACATAAAGTCTTTTAGTCCCGTTGCTTTGCGTCTTAGGGTTTCCCCTAATTTGCTCTGAGCAGAGGAAAGCTTATATAAAAGTATAATTAGAAAACTGCTGGAGAGGCAGTGATGAAAATCACCATAAATTCAAAGCCTTACTTTTTACTATAGCGAAAGTCATCCTCAAACATCACTTAAACATGCCAGGGCTAAAATGGAGCCATATGCAATTGATTTTCTTAAGGTGTAGAGTCCATGTTGTGGTTATGCTCACAGGAGATAAGTACAACCCGAAAAATCCTTTGGAGTGAAAGGAAAGTATTTATTATAGATAGGATTTGACATCACAGACATGCCAGATTATGTTTCGGCTAACGGTTTCCATAGTAGTCTTTACATCGTGATGTCTTTAATTCTTGGCGAGTACTCACAGTAGTCCGTAAAAGCATCATTTCTCGATGTCTGTTTAGTTCCCTTTGAAGCAAACAAAAGAGGGGCAGATCAGGAGCGTTTCTTTCTGTTTCAAAGATGTATCACCTAAACCTGGAAGGGCATTGAATACGAAAAGAAATAGTCATTCCTGGGAGAAACGCAGCGAGATGGAGTACACTCTGAGGCGGTTTAATGAGGCCACCTGCAGGTCTTGTATTTTGCGAATGTCTGGTAAGTAACGATTAACGTAGAAAACTGAATAAGAAATGTGGAGCCGTTCTCTAAGCGGGCTGTCCTCAATTAGGCAAGAATTAAGGTGCTAAGGTCAGTCCCGCTTTGGTCTTTTTAAAATAACAGCTATAGAGCCATATGCGGGTGGTGGGCCTGAGACTCCATCTAAGAAATGTTCGATGTCCTCTAATCTACCCAATTTGCTAGACCATCTACCTGAGGCCAATTGTTTTGCGGCATGAGTCGGCATTTGGTTTGAGTCAACAAATATAGCAACTTTTTCAAAACCTTCTTCATATTGGTCACTACGACAAACTTCGTAACCGAGGCTTTCAAATGCGGCGATAAATGCATCCAAAGTCTCATCGCGCGGAGAACCAGAGGGCCAGAAAGCATAACCCAATTGGTCCGGCCACCACACAGCACCATTATTCCCAGCTGCCCACGCAATGCAATTATAATCAATTGATTCTGGGCTTGTGATGGAATAATTACTTTCTCTCAAATTGGGGAATAACTTTTCAATCTGCTGGCTGCTCACTTAAATAACCGCGTTCCCTGCCCCATCTAAGCCACGATTCTGTTATTCCCCTTATTTGTCCTCTTTGCTCTGGTGAAATTGGGTTGTCACCTGTAATGGCTGTTAAAGCCCAAAACCATAAATCAGGTTCTTTCTCAAGTTCTGCAAGAATCAATGGAATGACATCTTGGCCCATCCCAATTATCCTTTGATAGGAAGGATGCATTACAATTTTAGTAACAGAAGACAAATGAGCTGTTTCAGCTTTCCATTTTTCTCTGAGCCTGTGAAATTCTTCAGAAAGTCGGTATCCAACAAATCCATAAATTGAAATTGATACTTGTCTGGTACCCAGACCTCTACGATCTAACTCACATGTACTGTCTCCCCTCCCAAGCAGGTGTATATTATGAATATGGTGGGTTCTATAATTATCTTTCCTTAACGCCCAGAGAACATTATTTTCTCTTACTCCTGCTGGGCTGGGTTTATACTCAACGTCATATTGCGGCATCTGCTATCCTATTTTTTCTCAACTTCATTCTTAAGTTTTTCATAAAGTTCTATTTTTTCGTTTAACCAATCTCTAAAGGCCTTAGCGATTGCAATATCCATTATTAAACCTGCTTCAATTTCTCGAATTATGCCCTCTTTCCCTATTCTATGAACTTCTTCACCTAATGTCCCTTCTGAAGTAACCTTATACTGAATAATTTGTGGAGTGACGCTTCTTTCCAAGAACAATTCAATATAAAGTTTACCAAGTGAAGTTGGGCCACCAAACATTCCATCTACATGATAACTTCTATAACTGCTTGTCTTCAAATAATGAACGTCTATTTTTTCAGGTAAAGATTCCTTTTCCCCCGAACTTATCATTTGCCACCTCACTTATTTATGATATCATAGATTTGTCTTATTTAATTTCTTTTTACCACTCCTTGGTATTTCTATTGCCAAAAGGCTATCCAATCATCTTATCGACTGCAAAACTAATCTACATTCTTTCGCCGAAATTATCAAGAGTGACTTTCAAGAGGAAGAAGTGAGCTATGGGTCTGAAAATTTCAACATCACAACTTCTATGTGTACTGTTGCTTTCTGCCCGGCCTTACGAGGCGTTTGCTTCAAGGAAGAAAGGTTTTCGGTTTGCTTCTTCCTGAAGTCTTGTTTTTCTTAATTCGGCTCTAAACATAATATTTCAAATGGCAATCGCATGCCGTGTATATTGTATAGCTTGTCGGTTAAAGTCCGACCGTGGAAATTAGGTAGTTCATCCACGTAGCATGAGGGAGGTGCAAAGGGTAACCTGAAGCACTAAGTTCCCTGACGAAGCCTCATTTAGTGAGGCGAGCAAATCTGTGGGTCGTAGCGAAAGCGAACCTATATGTAGCCTCGTAAGTGTAGAACAGGAGTTGCCGACTCCCTGA
>CAZXCW010000209.1:0-4621 GCA_964639385.1 uncultured Nitrospiraceae bacterium | reverse complement strand
GCATTATTTGGGTTAACTGTTTAAGGAAAAGAACTGCTCAAGGCTTGTAATATTTCTTTTCCTTTTGCAGGTAATCTTGTTCCACATATCCGCCGTAATTATGAGGATATTTATAACCTTTTCCATGCCCTAATTTTTTAGCACCTGGATAATGGCTGTCTTTTAAATGATCAGGCACTTCCATAGTTTGTTCTTTTTCAATATCTTCAATCGCTGCCTCTATGGCTTTATAGCTGGCGTTACTCTTTGGAGCCTTTGCAACGTAGATGGTAGCCTGTGCGAGGGGAATTCTTGCCTCCGGCATACCTATGAACTCTACTGCCCTTAGAGCAGAAGTGGCAATTACCAGTGCCATCGGGTCGGCATTTCCTACATCCTCCGAGGCGCAGATGACTATTCGCCTTGCAATAAAGCGGGGGTCCTCGCCTGCATAGACCATCTTTGCAAGATAATAAACTGCCGCATCGGGATCTGAACCCCGCATGCTCTTTATAAAGGCAGAGATTGTATCGTAGTGTTGGTCACCTTTTTTGTCATACACTATATGCTTTTTCTGAATCGACTCCTCTGCAATCTCGAGGTTTATCTTTATCTGACCATTGTCATCGGGTGGTGTCGTCAGGACAGCTATCTCTAATGCTGACAATGCCTTTCTTGCATCCCCATCAGACATTTCTGCCACATGATTCAAAGCATCCTTATCGGTTACTATGCCGAGATTTCCGAATCCACGTTCTTTATCTTCAACAGCCCTTCTCATTATTTCCAAGAGCTCTCCTTTTGAGAGTGGTTTGAGTTGGAATACCTGACTCCTCGATAGTAAAGTCGAGTTTACATAGAAGAAAGGATTTTCCACTGTTGCTGCTATGAGCGTTATATTCCCTTCTTCAACGTCTGGTAAGAGAGCATCTTGCTGGAGCTTATTAAACCTGTGAATCTCATCGAGAAAGACAATACTGCGAACACCCTCGGCCTTTCTCCTTCGGGCATTTTGTATAACTTTTCTCAATTCATCAAGCCCTATAGTGGCTGCATTGAGCCATTCAAAGTCAGCCTTTGTCTTTTTGGCAATTATTTTCGCAAGGGCTGTTTTTCCTGTGCCGGGCGGCCCATATAAGATTACCGATGTAATCCTGTCTGCCTCGATAGCTCTACGCAAAAGTTTTCCTTGACCGAGGATATGTCTCTGCCCTACATATTCATCAAGAGTCCTTGGACACATGCGGTATGCAAGAGGAGCAGCAAGATTTTTTTCTTCAAATAGTTCCATGTCTTATGTTTGCTGATATGATAAGGATTTTTCAAGCTGCACAAGACTGTAAGTAATTATCACTAATTCAATGATGGCTGGATATTGTATTTTCGCTCATTCTCGGGCTATCGCCCTGCGAGGCTTTTGCCTCTTGATTTTTAAATAATATTATCTGACTATCGGCAAAAAAATCCGCTCAAATACTATATCCAGCCCTTTATTACAATTTGAAAAAAGAGAGGTTTCCGCAGGCTGTTTAATGGCCAAAGGAAATGATATACTATTTCCAATTTTTAGAAGTGGGAGTGCAAGAGTTCCAAGTTTATTAGGAGGATAGAAGATGTTCCATACAGCAGATCCTAAAGAAGTTATCGAAGGTAAGATCACCGATGTATATTTCGAAAGGTCACTAAGAATTCTTAAAGCCAAAGGGATAAATCCGATTGTAAGGGCAGAATTTATTGCTAAAAGTCTTCCCGAAAATTGGTCCTGGGCGTTATTTGCAGGACTTGAAGAAGCAATGTATTTAATGAAGCACTTACCAATCAGGGTCAGGGCTATGAAAGAGGGATCGGTATTTTATCCCTACGAGCCTATAATGGAAATAGAGGGGAGATACCAAGACTTTTGTATCTATGAGACAGCAATCCTCGGTTTAATATGCCAGGCATCAGGAATAGCTACAAGGGCTGCAAGGTTTAAAAAACTTGCTGGCGAAAAACTTATTATCAGCTTCGGTGCTCGCAGAATGCATCCAGTTCTTGCTCCAATGATTGAAAGGAATGCATACATAGGAGGATGTGATGGTGTTGCAGTCATCAAGTCAGGTGAATTGATCGGTGAAGACCCTATGGGTACAATGCCACATGCCTTGATTATATGCTTTGGCTCTACTGTAGAGGCCCTGAAGGCATATGATGAGGTTTTAGAACCAAGACTAAAAAGGGTTGCCCTCATCGATACATTTCTTGATGAAAAATTTGAGTGTCTTAATGTAGCTTCAGCCCTCGGCAGAAAATTATTCGCAGTCAGGTTCGATACTCCTTCATCAAGAAGAGGCGACTTCTATAAGATTCTCGAAGAATGCAGATGGGAGCTGTATATAAGGGGATATAAGCATATAAAGTTCTATGTGAGCGGTGGTATTAAAGAATCAGATGTCTCTGTTTTAAATCCTGTTGTTGATGGCTATGGTATCGGAACATCCATAAGCAATGCCCCTGTTGTAGATTATGCTATGGATATCATGGAAGTTGGGGGAAAGCCTTTAGCTAAAAGGGGAAAGTGGTCAGGTAGTAAGAGGGTTCTCACCTGTCGTAAGTGCGGCGAGAGAAAAATCGTCTTTAATGATAAAAACCAGTATATCAGTTCTTGTGGTCAAAAGTTTGAGGATATCCTAATACCCATTTTAAACAAAGGAAAATATCTAATAAAGCTTGAATCTCCTTCAAGAATCAGAAAGAGGGTCTTGGATACCATAAAATCTCTTTCCCTTGAATAATACCTTGGCTCATTTTATTCAAATCCCCCCTCACCTCCCTTTTCTAAAGGGGGGTGGGAGATTACTTAATTTTTATTAAAATCAAGAGGCAAAAGCCTCGGTCTACGACTCGTAGAAAGGTCGGGATGACCGAGAATGAATGAAAATACTATATCCTCCCTGTGTACAATTTATAGAAATTGAGTGGGTCAGATAAACATGGGTCCTATTTATGTACTCATCGCTATTTTTTTATGGAGTTCTCTCGGGGTAGTCGTACGGCTATCAGGAGTTACAGTTCATATTCTTATCTTTTATTCACTTGTAATTTCTCTAATTGTTCAGGGAATAATTTTATCCCATAAAAATTATAGAAAAGAGATTCCAGATATTAAGATGCTCAGGTATCCCATGATACTCGGGTGCTTCTCTCTCCTGAACACATTCACTTATTTTTACGCATTTAAACATACCTCAATAGCCAATGCGGTGCTTACACATTATACAGCGCCTGTAATCGTTGCATTTCTCGCACCGCTATTTCTAAGAGAGATAACTACAAAAAAGATTGTTATTGCAATAATTATAGCTTCAACTGGCCTCTGGATTATGCTTGATGGCTTAACCCTCAAAGAAGGCCAAATGGCAGGTGTCATGGCTGGTCTTGCTTCTGGACTTGCCTATGCAATAATCATTATTTTTTTGAGGATTCAAGCACAAAATTTCAATCCCCTTGTACTTTCTTTTTTTACAAATTTTTTCATTGCAATCTTGCTGTCACCATTTATAAGAGAGATACCTTTCCATGCCTTATGGAGCTTTCTGATTATGGGAATAGTTCATTCAACGATTGCACCTATTCTATATTACAAAGGACTTCAATATGTCACCGCTAACAGGGCTGCTGTCCTTGGGTACATGGAACCAGTGGGTGCTATCATTTTGGGGATGATATTCTTAAAAGAGTGCCCCTCAGTTATCTCTTTTATCGGCGGAGCATTAATAATTTTTTCAGGTTATCTGACATTGAGAGGCCGAAGCGCTAAAGAGCCCTTATAAAATAGATGCTGTTCCTTTGCGAAAGAGAGGGCTTCATCTCGTCTTATTTTTTGAAGAGGTGAGATATAATAAACATAAACTGAGGAAGAGCACTCTTAAGTGAAAGTCTGCGAGATATTTATGAGTATACAGGGAGAGTCAAGTTATGCAGGTCTGCCATGTACGTTTATTAGACTGACAGGCTGTAATCTCAGGTGTTCCTACTGTGATACAACATATGCTTATTACGATGGCAGAAACCTCTCAGAAGATAAGATTATAAGCGAAATTAGGAAGGCTGGATTAAAACTTGTTGAAATTACTGGAGGGGAGCCTCTCCTCCAGAGAGATGTCTACCATCTAATCATACAGCTACTTGACGAAAGCCATACTGTGTTAGTAGAGACGAACGGCTCTCACAGCATAAAGGACATTGATAAAAGAGCAGGCGTGATACTCGATATAAAAACACCCGGCAGCGGGATGAGCGAAGAGATGGATTTTTCAAATCTGGATCTCCTTAAAAAAACTGATGAGGTAAAGTTCGTAATCACAAATAGAATGGATTATGAATGGTCAAAGGATATAATTTACAGACACAGATTAATTGGTAAGTGCAATCTTCTCCTTTCTCCTGCATTTGGCATTCTTCCCCCTCAAGAACTTGCAAGATGGGTGCTTGAGGATAGATTAGAGGCTAGACTTAACCTTCAACTTCACAAGTATATTTTCGGTCCTGAACAGAAAGGTGTATAACTTAAAGGGGCTAATTGTAAATATTTTTCTCTAATTGCCCTTAACCCAAATAATGCAGACATTGCTCAAAAATTTATTTAACTCGATGATTTATT
>CAZXCW010000208.1:0-4630 GCA_964639385.1 uncultured Nitrospiraceae bacterium | reverse complement strand
CATAGAAAAGATTATCACGTAAAACATGAAATGTCAATAATCAAGTCTGACCCCTTTGATACAGACCTAATTTCAGTTCCGGTATCGGCCTCATATAACATCCCCTAATGATAGGATTTCTTCTAAAGACATAAAGCTCAACATTTTGCTTTTATAGGATATTTGGGAAATCTTAGATTAAAAAAGAAAGTATTGTCAAGTAAGCATCATCATCTTATCAATTCTGTTGAATTGAGTTCATAAATTGCCATCTTTTAAAGGCATCTCTCTTTCGAATTGAAATTCACACCCACTCAAAAATAGCAACGTTGCGATTTGGTGAAGCAATCCACGCTCGTGACAAATTTGTCTGACTGTCAATAACACCTGCAATATCGCATAGGGAGCATATGGTGAAAAATATTGATTTCTATTTATACTGTTATGTTTCTCTGGAAAATTGTCAAGTAGAGTGCTTATCACATCTTATATTTCAAAACTTGACCATGCTACCCTGTTTCCCTGTCCATTCAGTGTGTTTATGAGGCATCCATCCATAGCTATATTCTTATTTTGGACAAGTTTGATGGTAAGAATAAGTTGATTTTGATACAATTAATTCCGGGAGTTTAAGGAGATAACCCATGCCTGTATATTCTCATAGCAAAGTATTAACCTATGAGACCTGCCCGCAACAGAACAAGCTCAGATATATTGACCGCATTTTAAAAAGGCTGGTATATGGGAAGAGGTCTCGGGGCTTAATCTTGCAAGGCCGCAAAAATTTCTGGATGACCAAGAATTCGATAAGAAAATCAGGAACGGTTTGTTAAAATCTGCAGAGGAAATAGAAAAGACATGTGTGAGATTAGTGAAGAAGAGAGAAGAGGTAGAAGGAGAGTAGTCCTTTTTAATAGGAGGAAAAAATGATAAATTCTGAACGATTTTTGAATGCATTTAATAAAATCGAGCATATACTATACAAACTAACAAAACAAGATAAAGGCACAAAATTTTACTCATTGGTTGAAGCAGCAAGTAAACATAATTCTCTATTTAAACATTTCAATGATGACTTGAAAGAGTTTGCTGATCTAAGGAATGCTATTATTCATGAGCGTACTGATGAGCATGTTATTGCAGAGCCAAATGATATAACTGTGACAGAAATTGAGCACTTAGCCTTACTGTTCTCTAATCCACCCAAAGTGATCCCTTTATTTAAAAGAGATGTAATAAAATTATCGCCCAATGATACTATTGCGAAGGCCGTTCAGATTATGCTACAAAAATCTTATTCTCAAATTCCCATCTATAAAGAGTCGCAATTTGTAGCCTTACTAACAACTAATACAATTGCCCGTTGGCTCGGAACATGTGTCAAAGATGATATCTTTAGTTTAACAGATACTTCTATATCACAAGTTCTGAATTATACAGAAGAAAAGAATAACTATTATTTTTTAAATAAAGATGCATCACTTGTTGATGTTTTAGGAAAATTTCAAGATTATGAAGAGAAGGGCAAAATATTAGATGCTATTTTAATTACAGCAAGTGGCAAGTCTTCAGAAATGCCACTTGGCATCATTACAATTTGGGATTTACCAAAGATTTATGGAAAGCTAAAGTAATGATATGATTAATTAACAAACAAAAAACTGCTAATAGATAATGTGATAGCTGAAAAAGATAGAAGACGAGGAATTCGGGGGATGATTCAAGACTCACGTTTTATGCTTTACGATTTTAAGAGGTTGTTGAAGAAAGTGAAAGGGGAATGAAGAATTGTTTTAAAATTGAGCCCTGAACCAAAATTGTCAAATTTCAGATGATTGAGCTTTGGATAGGATGGGACTGCTATATAGTGTGACATTGATAGGCAAATTTAATAATGGATAAACAAAAAATAAAAATTAATAAGACAAAAGTGTGGAAATTATTACGGCATGTCGATGAAGGGAAGTTTGCAATTCCAAAGCTCCAGAGAGAGTTTGTTTGGGACGGCCCGAAAGCAGCAAGGCTCTTAGACAGCATACTCAACTATATGCCGATCGGTACTATTATGATTTGGGAGACTCTAAAGGCCCATCGCCTTTACTTAAGGCAGCGATATCATGTATTACCACCATTTAACGATCGTAACTCAAAAGTATGGTTTCTCGTCGATGGCCAACAGCGAGTATCAGTAATTCATCATGTTCGTGAAGGGGGAAAACTTGAAAATGCCCGCGGCAACGAAATAGACTTTCGACGCGTTGTATTTTCACTGGAGCATCAAGAAGATGGTCAGCAAATACGATATAGGAAACCAGTGAAAGGTCAGTACATATCTCTTTCAGATATTTTATATCCACAATGGCAACATCGAATTAGCTATTTAAAGCAAAGTGAGAGAGCAAAGGTTCAGAAATGCAGGGATTTGCTTCTCAACTACCCCATGTACTTTATGTTTGTCCAGTCTAAAATCGCTGAGATTCGCGAATGTTTCTTAAGAATCAATACACAGGGAATGAAGATCACAACAGCAGATGCAATATTCACAAGAGCTGAAGATCTTGAACTGCGCGATATTATTCACGAAGTAAAACAACACCTTGATGAACCCTTTAAAGACATGCCAGAGATGCCTATTCTTTTTTCACTAGCAGCAGTCAGAGGTGGCACAGAAGCCAGAGGCGAAGCATTGCGACAGGTAATTAATCGCCTTCAGAAGGAGGTTAATCATAATCGTAAATTAAGGAAATCTCTTACTTATGATTGGTCGAGATTAGTAAAGTGCTTCGGAAAGTCAATTGATTACCTAAGAGAAAACTTCTTTGTCCTTAATAGAGATTTCCTCTACTCGGATTATATTATTTCAATACTATCACTTTTCTTCTTCTGGAATGAGAGAGGTCCAAGCGCAAGACAAAAAGATCAGATTAGAAAATGGTTTTGGGCAACAACGGTTGGAAGCAGATATACAGGACAAAAATTTTTAAGATGTTTGCCAGAAGATATAAGATTCTTTAAGAGACTTGCTGTCAAGGGTAACTCAATCTTTAAGTATTCACCACAAGTAGAACAAATAGATGTCCGTAGATCTCTATATGGATCACGGGCTGGAATTACATCAGCTTTTTACTGTCTGTTGTTTATACAGCGACCTGTTTCTATTATGGATGATGGTTTAAATGTAATCCCAATAGAGAGATATTCAACAAGTGCAAACCGTAAAGATAGACATCATATATTCCCGCGTAGTGTATTACGAGATGTCGGCATCCCCGTTAACCAATTTAACAGTATCTGTAATATCTGCATGCTTACTGCTGAGGAGAACAATGAAATAGGGGCACGGCTACCACGTTCTTATTTAGGAGAAGTTTACGAAACAGGAACCTATTTTAAAGCGAAGATGAAAAGGCATCTTATACCTGTTCATGATGATAGCGGTATCTGGATGTGTGATATAAAAAAAGGATTTAATCGCTTTATTAAGGAAAGGAGTAAAATGATCTGTGAAGTCTTAGAAAATGAAGCAGGAATCAGGTTGTTCAGACGTGATATTGATTGAGTAAAATAGGACAGTCATATAAATATCAAAAGGATTTAGATAAATGAAGATTAAAGACTTCATGAACCCTCAAAGGAGTCAAGTCTCAACAGCCTATTGAAAAACTCTACTAAAAACTATTCATATTAGCATCACAAAATGCTGACTATTGCGCTTCATTTTTAAAGAGGTGCAATTGTTAGGATAAAAACAAAGATGCGAATTCATGTTCTACTACATTCGGATGGAAGACATCATAAAGAATTATTTACTCAAGCTTATTGATAAGCATAGCGATTTTAGTTAATCAGAAAGAAAGGAAAGAAGGGACGGAGTCAAATCTTCATTTTTCACAATGATTTTCAAAAGAAATGCGCATAATTGTCAGGTTCAATAATTGTGAGGAGTACTGTGAGGATCTGTTACAGCATGTGACCTGAAACCTTAAATTTATTTTGTGCAGAAATGAAAGAAGTTAATTGCTGAGCCGATCAAAATGTAAGAACTTCATTGTCTAAGTAAGAACTTAATTGTTTGCGGATAATCTTCTCACTTCAGATTATTTTGGTATCCAAACCTTACCCTTATCAATGATGTGTTCCACTTCCCAACTTCTCCTATTTAACTCTCTTGCAATCCATTTTCTATGGCATTTCCACGGAAAACGCTCTGCACAGATGATGACAGCTGTTTTTTTTAGGGCAAGTGACTCAAGGAGAGCAATCCCTCTGATAAAATCGTCCGTAAGGATATGAGCAATGTATCCGCCCTTCCTGAAACCACCAAGTTCCTCCCCGAGGAAATGATACTCTAATCTTTCACGAATTAAAAGGGGAGTGAGGTTTTCTCTTCTGAATATCGGAATCTTACTCTTCGGAAAACGCCTCACATCAATCAGGGATTGAATATTGTAAGCAAGGAGAATTTCCATGAAATCTTCCTCGGTTCTCCTGTCGGTCCCTAAGGTATATATCTTCTTCATTTCAGCCTATAATATCATTATCAACGTATTCCTACCCGCGTTGAATTTATTGTATGATTCTTAACCCGAAGAATGTATTTACATAATGCAGATGTTGTGAAAAAATTTATTTTTCGATATCTTAGTGTACC
>CAZXCW010000207.1:0-4685 GCA_964639385.1 uncultured Nitrospiraceae bacterium | reverse complement strand
ATCGAGTGGCTCATGTTAAGTTTATTAATACCCAGAAACTGCAACAGCCTGGAAAGCAGGAATCTTGGTCTTTGTTTTTCTGGAACACTTATCTAATATGTTGACATAAGCCAAA
Source organism: uncultured Nitrospiraceae bacterium (assembly GCA_964639385.1). GTDB lineage: Bacteria > Nitrospirota > Thermodesulfovibrionia > Thermodesulfovibrionales > SM23-35 > CAZXCW01. The sequence goes on along the minus strand of CAZXCW010000207.1, from coordinate 4,570 downwards.
ATTTATTTTGGTCAAGTATGTATAAGAACGTTATTTTAATTTTGAAAAAATTTTTTGATTGGGGAATGTCTTACTAAAGAAAAGATTAAATCGCTGTGCCAGTCAAATCTGACCTTTTTGTTTACAATATCCATGACTCCGTTATTCAGGGCAATTTCAAAAAATTTGTCGATCAGCCCATCGTGTAGATTAGAGAAGAACCTTCGAATCATGCAGCCTGCTTTTATCTCTTTATTAAGCATGCTTCTCCATCGCCTTTCATAATTCTTCATGGTATATGAACCAAAATTACTTTTCCTGAAAGCCTCTTTTAATGTGTCTACTGCAAGTTGAGAACTTATAAGCCCATAATAGATCCCGCCATGAGTAGTAGTCTTCAGAAGACCGGCTGCTTCACCAACAACAAGCATCCTTTCTGAATAAGTCCTTTTCAGATTTCCAATGGGTATAAACTTACTCATTATTGTGTCCTTGACTTTTATCTTATCTCTTAAAAAGTGGCTTTCGAGGAACCTTTGCAGAAAAACATGGGCATGGTTTTTAGCAGTCAGCCCAATTCGTGCATTGCCATTTCCAAGTCCCACAATCCAGGCAAATGAACCAGGAGCAATATCATTCCCAATATAAACCCTTGTTTCTTCAATTCCCTCCATTTTAACCTCTACCTGCACGCCTTGAAGATAATCTGATGGGCTCCCCAGACCAAGGCTTTCATTTAATTTCTTATTGAACCCTGATGCAACAACCACGGTCTTTGCTTTAATCTTTTCTCTGCACTCATTGACCCTGATCTCCACATTCGTATCTTTAATCTGAATCTCTTTGCAGAAAGTGTCCAATCGAACACCCGCCCCATTCTTAATTGCTCGTTCTCTAAGTACTTGATCGAACCTAAACCTATCTACTACAAATGCCAAGGTTGAGTTAGGGCGAAAAGGGAGGATCAGTCCCGAGGGTGAGAAGAATAAAATATCCTTAATGTTTGATAAGATGGAATCTCTGGGTAGATTGAACCTCTCAAAGGCTTCAACACTAATAATGCCTGTGCATACAGGCGGATGAACAAAGGAGCTATTCCTTTCTAATACCAATACATCAAAACCCTCCTTAGCCAACTGAAGGGCGGTATAACAACCTGAGGGACCCGCACCAATTACAACAACATCATGCATAGTAAAATAGATAACACAGAGTTATTAAATACTCAACAAAATTATGACTTTCGTTTCAACTCCCGATTCCTCGGCCAAAGGAATATAAAAATGTTACCCAGCCCTGGAAAGATTCTGAACCAAGTTCCGAATGACCATTCAAGGTTCAGCATGATATTCTCGTGACAGGCTACCGCCATTTATGTCCAAATAGGGCATGTACATTTAGTAAAAAAGTATCATGGCAACAAGCCTGCAAGTGAACAAGACAACCAGAATATCGTGCAAACAAGTAAGCTAACGGTTCCGCAAGTTTTTTATACCTTCATCAAAAGCCAGCTATCGAGCTCAAGCCTGTAATTAATCGCATTCAGAAGTATAATGACCCTCTCGGATCCTTTAGTCTTTTTCTCGAAAATCCCCAAAAAGTCTTTAAAAGGTCCATCCTTTATAAAAACCTTATCACCTTTTTCGAATCTATCAGGTCTGACCACTACTGTATCGTTTTCTTCCATTCTTTCTTTTATTGCGTTAATAATCTCCTCATGAACGAGGATTGGATTGCTTTTCCCGACAATATATCTCACGCCCCTTGTATATGTGATTAAATGAAAATATCTACCTTTATCGAATTTTGCTAAGAGATAGCATGGAAAGAGTGGCTCTATCGTCTCAATGAATTTATTCTGTCTATATTTCTTTGACTTAAGTTTGGGATTAAGTACCTCAATTCCTATACCTTGAAGGCGGGAGGCGACTGAGGTCTCCTTTCTCGACTTTGTATATAAAGCATACCAGTTCATGAATCCTCCTCTTTATTTATCAGCTCGTCATCTTGTAGGCTTGCCAGCCTCGAAGTGGCCACTGCCATGCCAAAGATGGCAGAAAGCATAAGTGCATTTGATGGGATATGGAGATTAAAATCGAATATGCTGTGAACAACCATTGTGGTTATTGAAGAAATCAGGGATATCTTGATAATACCTTTGTGTCCTTCCCAGGTACTTTTACTAACGTGTCTTACAAAGAAGAGTAAGAAGAGCAGAAGTAAGACTATCCCAATTGTACCTGCCTCGAGGATGAATTCAAGGTAATCATTATGTGCGTGGTCATATAAAGCGTTGATACCTTCTGGTGAATAAAGGGGGAAAATGTTTATAAAGGTGCCGAGACCACTTCCTGTCAGGTAGAAATCTTTAAAGGCATTTAATGTCCCTGACCAGACAACAAGCCTCTCTTCAGTTGTTATATCAGTTTTATAGAACCTGTCTATGACAGGGTCTATACCGAGATATAGCAGGTAGAGAAAGAGCATAAATGCGAAGGCTCCCAGGGCCCATATCTTTTTCGCCTTGAGTCTATCCCATGAGACAAAAAGTGCAAAAACAGCAATGCCAACGAAAAAACTGATTATCCCCCCCCTTGAAAGTGAAAGAAATAAAGAAACAGCCATGATGAGGCTGAAGAATCCAAACAAAATCTTTCTCTCTCTCGTTCTCCTGGTAAATGCAACCCCGAGGCTAATGGGTATGAGCATTCCAATCAGTCCGGCATAGTGATTTCTGTTCACAAATGGCCCGAAGGGACTACCTTCAGTTATTTCCCTGAACCAGTATATCTTTCCGCTCCATGTTGCCTTCTGAATTATTGCGAAGATGGCAAGCCCAAAACCAAAATAACTCAATATCTTAAGCATCCTCTGAATCGTTACCATATTGTTTATTCTGAAAGAGATAAGAAGGAAAAAGAGAGAATAGGTAAGTATCCTCAGGAACTCAACCTCTGTCTTATACGCATGAATACTTAGATACATCTTTGGGTCACTATCAACTGAATAAAAGGAATAGATTTTATAGGATTCAGGTGAAAGAAATTTCAGAATCTCTGGTGGAAGAGGAAATATCTGAATAAATGTATAGGCGAGAAAGCTGAAAAGGATTGCAGGCATATATATTTCTTCTTTACTCCACGGGAGAATATGTTCTTTTCTTTTGCTTAAGGGCCAAATCAATGCAAGTGTAAAGACAGTAGCCTCAAGGATTGCCGAGGACCAAATCTCAACAGCGCCAAAGGTGAGTATGGAAAATATTAAAATAGCTATTGCAATAATTGCTATCTTTGAGTCAGATTGATTTCGTCTATCCATGCAATTCCACTTATCCTGTTGTTTAACTTTTGGGACTTTTCTCTCCTTATATTTACGGATATGGCATTACAACCAGGGGGGGCCTCAAACTCTATGCTAAGCTCCTTCCAGAAGTTTGTGCCTGTTACCACCTCAGACCTTTTAGAGAAACCTTTACAATCATGTCCGTCAACAGAGAGAAAAAGCCCGTTTGTCGTTGTAAGAGAATTGGTCTTTATGTATCCTCTCAGTGAATATTTCGCTTCGGGAACAACCCTGACAACCTGTGATGCAATCGTAATATCTGGATTTTCGGTTCCATCAAATGTTACACCCAATGAACGGTCTCCTGATATACGGACGTCTCTATCTAAAAAAACCTGAACACCCTTTGCCCCATCTATTCTCCAGTCGAAGCCGCTATTCTGGATATCATGTTCAAAGCCACCGTTCCAGAGAAGATTGGGCTTGTCTTCTTTCTTTTTTTTAAATTTTTTATCTACAAAAATCTCCCAGCTTTTTTCTGCCTCATCATAGAGATGTTTGGAAATGAGAAAGTCTGTGTACCGTAAAAATAATTCATCCTCCATGGGTAAGTTCTCCAATCTTTCCCAGAGTTCTTTCGATTCTGCGATTCTCCCTGTAGAGATAAGGTAAATGAGGTATCTCTTGTAATAAGGGTAAGAATCGGGTACAAGATTTTTGAGAATATACTGGGGTTCAAGCTGAAGCTTCCAGAAGATGTCATAAATATCTTCCTGTCTTTCAGGTCTGAGAAGGATAAATTTCTTGAGTACTTTTACTGCCTTCTCGACATTTCCTTCTATCAGGAAAAATATTCCTGCCTCCCACATAATTTCAGGATTGTTTGGATTGAGCACTGATGCCCTTTCTAAAGCAGTCTCTGCATTTTTTGTCAGTCCTGCTATCTGGTATGCCTTAGCGAGGTCAAGCCAACATCCTCCTTGCAGGGGACTCAATCTTAGAGAGTTCCTATAATAGTCGATTGCCCTATTAATGTTGGTGGCATCACTGCCATAATGGTAAAATCTTCCGAGAATGTAGCGATAGGTAGCATTCTTATTATCAAAAGAGGCTGCTGAAAGCAGACCTTTCTCATTCATTTGTCTGAAGAAGATCTCGCCTATAAGGGGTCTGAAGGCAAGCCAGAGGAATAGTAAGTAAAAAGGAGTTATAATTGACACTAACAATAGACGAAAGCTATCATTTGCTTTCATCGCCATAGTAGTATCTGTAATAATTGTAGTAGTGACTGTATCTCATAGCTGACTTT
>CAZXCW010000206.1:0-4693 GCA_964639385.1 uncultured Nitrospiraceae bacterium | reverse complement strand
TATTGACGGAATGCAAGACAAAAAAGTTATTGAGGATTATTACAAAGAATATGATGACGAATTCTCTGGCAGAGACAAAATCAAAGATAACTTTAAAAAGTGTGTAGACACCATTGGAGAAATATATGCAGAAATTCTGCCATCTTCATATTTTAGCGGTATTCCTTTGTTCTATACATTGTATTGTGTGATTTATGACTTATTATTTGGTCTTAAAAATTCAAGTTATAAAAGGGAAATCACAATTAGATCTTCCCATTATCCAAAGATTAGAGCTGCTCTGGAAAATCTGGAAGCAATTTTAGAGGAGTCTGCATCAGAAAAATCGGATATGACAAAAGATGTTAAACAATTTATTGAAGATTATACTCGCCATACAACAGTCATTCAAATAAGGGAGAGGCGGCATAAATTTTTATTAAAATTTGTTCTCAGCTATTTAAAAGAGACTAAATAATGCGATGCGTCATTCGAAACTTAACAAAGCTAAAGAAGAATTTAAGCAGCAAATGATAAGAAGTTTTGAATTAATACAAAATTTAACCCAAGTGTCACCTCCTTTACAGAAAGATAAAATATTTTTGATTTATGAACTTTCTTTCTTGCAAATCTTTTTAGCATGGGAATGGTTTATTGAAAATACATTTATTTTATATATGTTAGGACGAAAGGCAAATTCGGGCTATAGGCCAAAAACATATATAAAGCCTAAAGATGAGAACCATGCTTATGATCTTGCAAAAGGGCTGCGGGATTATGCTGATTGGACCAGTCCTGATATTATAATAAGAAAAGCAGAATTATATTTTGTAGATGGAGCACCTTATAAGAATACCCTCAGAACCATAATTCAAGATATTCAAGATATAAAAACTTTGCGTAATGCAATTGTACACACATCAACTGGTTCACGAGAAAAATTTAAACAGTTAGTTAGAAGCAAATTTGGATATGCGAAAACAATGATTAGTCCAGGAGAATTTTTATCTACACATCTAAAAGGAAAAATGTTTCAATACATCACTTATTTTAGAGATCGATTAGAGATTGCAAGCGAAAAAATTGTCAGATAAGGTTTTTTGAATTTAGTATGACGACTTTTGAAATTGGCTCAACTACAGCTAAAGGCGGATTTGCAAATGAGAAGACAATTTGCGCCAAATTCAACAATTGGAGAAAAGATAATGAAGCCCAGATTTGGCTGAAAATTATGGGGTATAACCCTAAACAAATAGATTCGGTTGAGGCGATTCATATTCCTACCAGAATGAAAAGGATTGATATGGAGCGATTAGGATTAGAAGAGAGTATTGAAGAATTGATGAAATTTAAAAAAACAGATGCTCAAATAAGGATCATAATTACTCTTGGCAAGATAGTTAAGGTTGAAAATCTATCATTGAAAAAAGCAAATTTAGATGCAGATTTCAATCAGGTAGATAAAAGATGGGTTAATTCATATCAGGAAATATGGGGATTTGACAATGAAGTAGCCTTCGGATTGAAACTTTTCACAGGGGAAATTACCCCTACTTCTTATCCAGAGATAATAGGGAATAAGACATTAAGAGACAAAAGAAGAATATTTCTTGATGAGTTTCCTGAATATTTACGGGAAAAAATTATCCACTTCTTTACAGAAAATAAGATTCTTGTAGTTAGCGACATCCTTAAGGGGCGTGGAGGATTATCAGCTAACTGGATGCTGGTCACAAGATATAGTAAGGCAGATAACACTACAACATGGACACTTAGAGACATAAATACTACTATGAATTTCTTCGGTTCTGGTGAAGTTAGAATTTCACCTAAGGGGAGCCTGTATTTGGGAAAAATTACTATGATGAGAAAAGGTGGCACCCCCGACCCAACAAAACTACAATTTAAAATAAAACCGTGTACCCTGTTTGATCTGAGATGACCAAACTGCTTTGCCTTGGAAAAATAAAGTTTGATTTAAGAGACCCTGATGAGGTCTATTTTGCTCAAAAGGAATTTGATTCCTTGTTAGGGGTAAAAACAGCCTTTATAAAAACAATTGCTAGTTTGATGAGAGAAAAACCTTTTAGTTTGCTCGATGATCATGTAATTCATTTGATATCCCGATTGCCTTACCTCGGTGAAGGGCAGGGACTTTTTGCTAAATTACCTATTCGGGAATTTATAAGCATAGTTAAAAAAGTAACATTCTTAAGGGAGATATATATTATTTTTGAAGTCAAAACTGTGGACGAGATCAAATCTATACTTTTTGAGATGGGACTAAAGATAAGTGACATCAAGTTGCAACATGAATCTTTAAATATAAATCCATATTCTCAGCTATTCTTAAAGCCTCTTAAAGATGATAAAATACTTGCCACTATTAAATTCCTGCCATTCCACACACTATTTGAATATGCCACAGAAGTTAAAAAACTACCCGCTGCTGTTTTTAGACCGAGAAACGGTGTGAACTGGAAAGACTACTTTAATGAGAAAGAGGCAGGCGTGCAGAAAGGGATTGATGAGTTATTGGAACATATGAAAAAAGGTGAGTATCGTTCCCCTCATTTTGGACTAGGCAAAAACCATATTGGAGACTTCGTTGACTGGGCGTCGACTGATTTAAGAAAGCCATTTTTACACTATCTTCATAAATACAAAGGCAAAGGAGATCCAAGAATTTCACGGGCACTCATTAACCTCCTAAAGGTTTCTGAAGGAGACACAATATTGGACCCGTTTGCAGGCTCTGGGGCATTTATCGCTGATGCTCCAACAATGGGCATAAATGCTATTGGTATAGAAATATTAAATATTGGAAAGACTATTGCGGAGGTAAAATGTAATTTAGGACTTCCACTGTCTGAACTGAAAGAACACATTATAAAGTTATTTGAATTTATAGATAGCTATGAAAAGGATGTCATAACCGATGAATTACAAAATATAAAGGCTAAGATGAAACCTGGTAATGGCAGGGCATACGAGAATATCGCACAACACCTCCCTAAAATTTTATTTACTAAAAAAGAAATAGATCGATTTCAAGACATTGCTATAAAAAAGTTTCTACACGTCCTTTTAAGTCAGCAGGTTGTAGAGTTTTCAGAGAAAAAGAAAGTTTATGACATAATGTCTACTTTAAAATCATATGTGGAAGATAGATATTTGACACTTTATGCCACAAGAAAACTAGGAGAGATTTTAGGGGTTGATTTCACAAAAATTAAAGTGACAATCATGAGAGGTGATTCTACTAATATGACAATGATTCCTGATAATTCGATAGATGGTATACTTACCTCTCCACCCTATTTTGATGCATTGGATTATATTGGAAATAATAAGCCATCTATTCTGATCCTTGGTTTTGATGAAGATTTGATGTGGCAGTCTACAAAGATGTTCTATGAATCAAAACATAGAGATGAAACAGAATATACTGAGCAGTTACCTCTTTTAATTAGTGATAAATATTTCTCGATTCAGTTACCGCAATCAAGTCTTAACTTGATAAAACTATTGAATGAATCTCGAAGGGTCTATAAATCTAAAATAGTCGAAAATTATCTCAAAATGATGACCCTTTCATTTAAGGAATGCCACCGGGTTTTAAAAAAGAACAAATACTACCTTATGGTTATCAGTAAATATCACTTATGGCTCATTCATGGGAAAGAAGAAATTGTAGAAACATCTTCTATTTTGGCGGATATAGGGAAATCTACTGGATTTAAGGTTGCTGATGTTATCGAGCATGGATTGTCAAAAGCAGATAAAGGCAAAATCGGGGTTGAGGATATAATAGTCTTTCAAAAATAATTAGGAGATCAAAATGAGAACGGCCAAAGTTGAGAGGAAGACGAAGGAAACGGATATAAAGCTATATATCAATCTTGATGGGAAGGGGCAGTACTCTATTGATACATCTATCCCCTTTTTTGATCACATGCTGTCCTTGATGTGCAAGCACGGTGTTTTTGATATAAAGCTGAAGGCAAAAGGAGATATTGATATAGACTATCACCATACAATAGAGGATATTGGTATTGTCCTTGGCAAGGCTCTTAAACAGGCCATTGGGAATATGAAAGGTATATCACGCTTTGGCCAGGCGACTGTGCCGATGGATGAAGCCCTTGCTTCAGTAAGTCTTGATATCAGCGGTAGGCCCTATCTTGTCTATAAAGTTGAATTTCCGAAGAAAAGCAAGATCAAGAATTTCGATCCTGACCTTATCGAGGACTTCCTTCAAGCCTTTGTAAGCAACAGCAGCTTAACCCTTCACGTGGATTCTCCTTATGGGAGGAATACGCATCACATAATCGAGGCTGTGTTCAAGGCTTTGGGTAGAGCACTAAAAAATGCTATATCTATTGATCCGAGGATAAAAGGTATCCCGACTACAAAGGGTAAATTGTAAAATTCTCATGCCTCTAATTCCTTTCAAAGAGATACAATACGTTCTTCTCGACATGGACGGCACACTCCTGGATAGATATTTTGATGACTACTTCTGGGAGCACTTAGTTCCTGAAAGATATGCTGAAAAGCATAAAATCACCCTTGGAAAGGCAAGAGAAAAATTGTTCAAAAAATATAAGGCGCATGAAGGAACCCTCAACTGGACAGATGTTGATTTCTGGTCAAAGGAGCTTGCCCTAGATATCCTGGCTTTAAAAGAACAGATAAGACATCTCATAGAAGT
>CAZXCW010000205.1:0-4723 GCA_964639385.1 uncultured Nitrospiraceae bacterium | reverse complement strand
AAGGTACACTAAGGTATCGAAAAATAAATTTTTTCACAACATCTGCATTATGTAAGTGCATTTTTCGGGTTAATCCGCCTAAGGTGATTAAATTCTTTCTTTCACTTTTTTCATGTTTTTCATATAATAAACTCCCAAGAGGTTAGGCTGAGGTTTTTTTTGATAACTTTAGTTTTAATATTTTTTAAAACTTCTTTATTGAAAATTTTAAACTATTGCTCTATTGACAAACACAGAAATTTTATAGATTATGTTATTTTGGGTAAAAGAGGGGACATTATTTTCATTTAATAATTAATGCCTTTTTCGACCAACTAAACTACTTATAGGAAGCGGGTGGAAATTGGTAGGTTGTACTCTGGGCACTTAACATGGGGTAAACAAACCTACATCAATAGCCAAGATAACCCGACCAAGCTTCCCAGGGATTTTACATCGCAAGAGACTCTTCCGCTTGTTTGATAACGGTCGGAGGTGCCCTGTCACATGGGTGACCGGTCCACCAGGTTCTGGAAAAACTGCTCTGGTGAGCAGTTACATAGAAGCCTGTAAGCTCCCCTGTCTTTGGTATCAGATAGACGAGAGCGACTCGGACATCGCAACCTTTTTCTATTATATGAGCATAGCAGCAAAGAGGGCTGCAACAAGAAAACGAATATCTCTACCTCTGTTTACATCAGAATATGTTAAGGGAATAGCTGTCTTTACTAAACGCTATTTCGAGGAATTATATATCTGTCTGAATCCCATCGGTACGAGTCGATCCCGACCCACACCCCTCTTTTATTCCCCCTCTATGAGTCATGACCTTAGCAAGGGGGCCTGCCTGCCATCCGTCGGGCAGGGACACAGGGGGGTCAAAGGGGGGCAGGGGAGATTTGTTATTGTCTTTGACAACTATCAAGATGTGTCAGTTAATTCAGAATTCCATGAAATGATTGTCTGCGGTTTAGAAATGATCCCCGAATATTTAAATTTTATTGTAATAAGCCGAAAGAATCCTCCACCTATATTTACACGTTTGCATGCAAGCGATAAGATTCATTTTTTAGGATGGGATGCTATCCGATTTACCAAAGAGGAAGCAAGAGAGCTTTCTTTTATTAAATTACAGAGGAAGCCTACTGACAAAGTCCTTCTTCAGATATACAAGAAGACAGATGGCTGGGTTGCAGGCCTTGTGCTCATACTCGAGGGCTTAAAGTTAGAAAAGCCAGAATTAGATGAGATTGATTATTCTTCGTTGTACAGGGCTTCAAAGAAAATAATCTTTGAGTATTTTAAGAGTGAGGTTTTTGAAAGTAGAGATAGGGAAACTCAGGAATTTTTGCTCAAGACCTCCTTTTTCCCAAGGATGACCCCACGATTGGCTGAAAGACTTACAGGTCTCCGTATATCCGAACAAATATTGTCTGACTTAAGTGAGAGCCAGTACTTCACAGAGATGTTTCCCCAGAATGAGCCTATCTACCAATACCATCCGCTTTTCAGGGAGTTTCTTGTATCCAGGGCAAAGAATTCATTCACTCTGGATGAGATATCCACGATACAGCGGGGTGTTGCTACTTTATTGGAAGAAGATGGCCAGATTGAAGATGCCGTAAAACTTTTCTCTGAATCTCATCACTTTGAAGGCCTTAAGCAGTTAATCCGTAAGAATGCAGAATTCCTGATCGAACAAGGGAGAAGTCAAACACTCCTTGAATGGCTTAATTCCCTTCCAAGTGAGTTTATTAAAGATGACCACTATCTTCTTTATTGGATGGGTGTTTGTTGTCTGCCTTTCAATCCCGAGGAAAGCCAAGTTTGCTTTGAGAATGCCTTCCAGATGTTTAAAGCACAGAGAGATGCGCCTGGCATATTTCTATCATTGTCAGGCGTGATTGAATCTATAGTGTACGGTTATGAAGGCCTGAAACCACTTGATACATGGCTTCCCTGTGTCAACGAGCTGCTAAAAGATTTCAATGGATTTCCGTCCAAACATATTGAAGCACAATTAACATGTTCTATAATCAGGGCATATGCTCTAAGGCGCCCGCTGCATTTCAGCATAGATGAATGGGTAGAACGCCTTCGTGATGTTATTCACAAGAGCACCAATATCTCCATAAAGGTCAAGGCTCTCTTAAACCTTTCCTGTTTTCTATATGGTGAAGGCAATTTACAGGAACTTGAAATCAATCTCAACTCTATATGGGAATTAATAGAACAACCGGATGTACCCCCCCTGGCCAAAATTATTGCATACTGGCTGAAGTCCGCATACCTCAACGTGACATCACAGTACTACCATTGCCAGAAAATCGTATCTGAGGGTCTTGAATTGGCACACGCTACTGGAATACACGTCATGGACTATCTGATGATGGGGCATGGTGTTCTCAGTGCCTTAAAAGCAGGCTATCTTCCAAATGCAAAGAAATATCTCCAGAAGATGGCAGCTGACTTGAGCATGGTAAAGCCCTGGCAGGCAAGTTTTTATCACTACACAGCAGCCTGGGAAGCCTTGTACAAAGGAAATCTATCACAAGCCCTCATTCATTCTGAGAGGTGTTTGAATTTAAGTGAAGACATTGGTGATCCCTGGAGCTTATCTTTAGCTTATCTGCTAAGAGCCTGCATTTCCCATGCATTCGGAGAGAATGATAGATTGGCTGATTACATCTCTGCGTCTCGTGAAATAGGTATTCAGACTAAAAACAGGTTTACTCAATTCATCTGCACATTGACCGAAGCATATTTCTATCTTAAACAAGGGAAAGAAGCAGATGCTTTATCAGCAATCCGGGAAGGATTAAAAACAGGAAAAGAAAAGGGATTTGTAAACCTTTACATGTGTCAACCAGGTGTTATGGAGAGTCTTTTGGCAAAAGCCCTTGAAGAAGGCATTGAGGTAACATATGTACAGAACCTCATCAAAAGAAATGCCCTATTTCCAAGCACAGCTTACTCAGAAATTGAATTATGGCCCTGGCCCATCAAGGTTTTCACCTTAGGCCGATTCGGTATGTTAAAAGACAACAAGCTGATTCAGCATTCAAGAAAGGCAAAGCAAAAACCTCTCTCTATGCTCAAGGCAATTATTGCTTCTGGAGGGAGGGATGTCAAGGAGGAGCATCTGACAGATTTACTCTGGCCCGAGGCAGAGGGGGATGCAGCACACAGTGCCTTTACAACAACCATTTCCCGTCTGCGTCAGATGTTAGGGAGCGATGAGGCTGTAAAGTGTAAAGAGGGAAGGGTAACCCTTGACCCCTGCTACTGTTGGATAGATGCATGGGCACTTGAGCGGATTCTTGGCCAGGTAGATGCTTCGTGGAATGAGGGATTGAAAGGAGATGATCTAACACAAACCATTCAGCTTGCTGAAAAAGCTACCAAATTGTATACAGGCACCTTTATGGCAGGAGAAACTGGACTCTGGATGATATCCTACCGTGAACGTCTTCGAAGCAAGTTTTTAAGGAATGTTGAAAGGTTAGGCAATCATTGGGAACAGCTTGGAGAATTGCATAAGGCTGTAGAATGCTATCAGAAGGGCTTGGAAGTAGATAACCTTGCGGAGGAGCTTTATCAATGTCTTATGAAGTGCTATCAGCAAATGGGTAGACGAACTGAAATAATTGAAGTTTACCGGCGTTGCAAAAAAAACCTTTCTGCTACCTTGGGCATCGAACCATCACCTACGACAAAGGCAGTTTATAAAGAGTTGATAGGCTGAAGCAATTCCTTTCCTTAAAAGAATTAAGGTTGTGTATAATAATTTAAGTGAATCATAATAAAGACATAATAAAAATCTTTGTTAAACACACTCTCGGTTGTGGTTGTCCTGAAGAGGTTTTTGAATATATCGATTGTAAGTCCAATATCAAACTGAAGAATGATATTCTATTACGCAACAAGATAAATATTGGTAACAGGCTTCTCATTTACATCATAGAGGCAAACAATCCCAGTTTTATAAAAAATAGCTTGCCATTACTTCTTAGCGCTGGGATAAAAGAAAGAGATAGTTTAGGATTTAATCGATTCCGCCTTGTGCTTATTACTGACAGGGTTGATGAGATAAAAGATGTTGCGGAAAGTTTATTCATTACTATCAGTAAGGACGAAAAAGTTCATTTACATGTAGTTCATCAAGAAAAAGTCCCAGAATTTTAAAACAAGACTATGCAGTTGCATAATAAATAATATGTTGGTGCAAAATAATAAGATATGAAAATACCAGATAAATTTACTGGCAAGTGGAAAATATATCACATGGATCAATGGGACACAGACTATATTGATATGGAAGTGCCTGGACACATAACGATTGATAAAGACGGCATGGGGCATTTTCAATTTGGCTTGGTCACAGGCGAAATTGATTGCAAAGTCGAAAAATATAACAGAGATGAACGAATAGAATTTTCTTGGTCTGGTTCCGATGAAGGTGATGATATTTCCGGTAGAGGCTGGGCTGAAGTAAACAAGAAAGAAATGAACGGATGGATATATATTCATTTCGGAGATGATTCCGGATTCAAGGCAAAGAAAAAATGAAAGCCCCAACAATTCAATCAAGGCGACGGGGAATAAGCCTGGTTTGGTTTTCATTTCAGGTGATTGCCCCCGCGCCTTATTTCAAGCGTTAGGCAGATAAATAATTATGTATCCGAAGTTCTAGTACATTGTCAACTTAATTATTGATAGTTATGGCTTTTCATGGTACTCTCTT
>CAZXCW010000204.1:0-4742 GCA_964639385.1 uncultured Nitrospiraceae bacterium | reverse complement strand
TGAATTTTCTATCTGCGATAATTCTTCTCGGAGTAATTATATTTATACACGAACTTGGCCATTTTCTTTCGGCAAAGCTGATGGGTGTGAGGGTCTTAAAATTCTCTCTTGGTTTTGGACCTAAGCTTATCAGTAAAAAGTATGGTGAGACGGAGTATCTAATATCATCAGTCCCTTTTGGTGGCTATGTGAAGATGCTCGGTGAGAGCTCGGAGGAAGAACTCAAAGATGAAGAAAAGATATTTGCTTTTAACTACCAGCCTGTATGGAAGAGATTTATAATAGTTTTTTTAGGACCCCTTTTTAATCTGTTGTTTGCTGCGGTTATCTTTGCAGGTGTTTTTTTATATGGCTTACCTGTTTTGCTTCCTGAAGTCGGAGAAGTGCTGGCCCCGTCACCTGCAGAAAAGGCTGGCCTCATGAAAGGAGATACTGTTATCTCCATCGATGGTTCTCAGATAACTCAGTGGGACCAGATGACAAAGATTATACATAATAATCCTGGCAAAAACCTTAACATGGAGATCAAGAGAAAAGGTGAAGTTATTGCACTGTCAATTATTCCTGAGAAGAAGAAGATTAAAGACCTCTTTGGACAGGAAAGAGAAGTCGGACTCATAGGGATAAAACCTTCGGGAAATACCTTTGTAAAAAAGAGTGGCGTTAAAGAAGCGTTAATCAATTCAGTCAGTAAAACGTGGGAAATAATGGTCCTGACTTTCGTCTCTATTGTGAAGCTTATTCAAAGGGTAATACCTATGAACACAATCGGAGGCCCCATACTTATTGTCCAGATGGCGGGTGAACAGGCATCACTGGGAATCTTAAATTTCTTTGTATTTATGGCCATTATAAATATCAACCTTGGTATACTGAATTTGCTCCCTATTCCGATCCTTGATGGAGGGCATATATTGTTTCTGGGAATTGAATCGATCAGAAAAAAACCGCTAAGCGAAAAGCTCATAGCCATCTCCCAGAGAATCGGACTTGCGATAATTCTCTTCATAATGGCCTTTGCCCTTTACAACGATATAATAAGAATAATTAGTGGTAAACCAATCCCATGAAACCAGGACCTATAAAAAGGCAAGTTTCATCGGGTGGGGTTATATTTAGGAAAAACAATACCTTCACAGAGATTGCCCTCATTGCTGTTAAGGATGGTAAGGTATGGTGCCTTCCCAAGGGCGCTATTGACAAAGGAGAAAGCCCAGAGAGAACAGCGATAAGAGAGGTAGAGGAAGAAACAGGCCTTAAGGGAAAGATCATCGAGAAGCTTGGAGAGATAACTTACTGGTATTACCTTAAAGAGGAAAAAGCAAGATGCAGGAAAACTGTATACTTCTTTCTGATTGAATACGAAAGCGGAGACATTTCTGAGCATGACTGGGAGGTCGACAAAGCAGCTTGGTTTCCGATTGACAAGGCAGTGGAGAAGGCTAATTATGAAAACGAAAGGGAAATAATAAAAAGGGCAAGAGAAATACTACTGAAGTTGAAAAATTAAAAATTATGGATATTTATTTGTATTCGATATTTCTTGGTTAATGCTGCTGCAAGGGTTTCCAACAATTCTCTCCCCCTTGATGGGGGAGGGTTAGGGAGAGGGTGATCATAACTTTTGTTTCACCCTCCCCTTCATCCCCTCCCGTTAAGGGAGGGGAGAGGTGTTCGGACACCTTGCGGTCCTGCAGCGTGGCGGTTAATTGAAATGGGAAAGATATTAAACTGGCAGGAACTTAAAGCAGTTGTTGACGGCCTCAGGGCTGATGGCAAGAGGATAGTTTTCACGAATGGTTGCTTCGATATTATACATATTGGCCATGTAAGGTATCTCAAAGAGGCAAAGGCTCTCGGAGATGTGCTTGTTGTCGGGCTCAACTCTGATAGCTCTATCTCTAAAATAAAACCTAAACGACCGATTAATCCCCAGGACCATAGGGCAGAAGTCCTGTCTTCACTTGAGATGGTGGATTATGTCATCCTTTTTGATGAAGACACACCATATGAGTTAATCAAGTTACTTCAACCTGATGTACTCGTTAAAGGTGGCGACTGGAAGAAAGAAGATATTGTAGGTTCTGATATTGCCAAAGAAACACGCAGCCTTCCTTATGTTAAAGGCATCTCAACCTCAGAGATGATTGAAAAGATAAAAAGACTTTAAGATCACTCCGAGGGAATTCCATTGCAAGCTACAGAGCATGAGGATTCTCTTTATAAGGAAATGGTCAATTATGGCGGATATAGTATTCTCGCTCATTCTCAGTCTTGCGACCTCCGAGGTTTTTGCCTCTTTATATTAGAATATTCTCAATGGACTATCAGCAAAAAAATCCGCTCAAACACTATATCCGCCATATAACATAGGATTAGCATGAAAAATTTAAACACCAATCTTTTTAACTTTTTTACAGAGCATTATAAACCTGGAATCATTGGTCTAGTGGGCACAAATGATGCTATTGGGTTGGCTATAAGGGAGGCCCAGAGCAGAGTAGCCATAGATAGGAAAGCTTCCCTTTGGTCCCATTGCTTTATACTCGGCGAATTAAGGCTTGACAGAAGAGGACCAGAAGGCGCTAAAAGTAAAAGTACCTATATTTTTGAAAGTGATATTCAGGTCAATTTCTTGAAGCCCCAGCTTCGAAATGGTGCCCAGGAAAACTGGATCGGGAAGTGGTGTAAAGAGACAGTAGAAAATGCTGCTGTAATAGACTTTGGTTTATCAGAGGCTGAGAGAGATGTTATTCTTGCCACTGCACTTCAACTAATTGATGAACAAGTACTTTATCCAATTCAAGAGCTTTTTGGAACTTGGTCGGCCATCATCATGAAGAAACAGTGGCTACCGAATCTCCTTGATGACCCTCACGCCATGTATTGTAGTGCTTTTGTAAGATACTGTTACAAAGAGGCAGGGAGAGATTTCCTCGGTAAAGATATCAGTATTTCAAACACAACACCAGAAGATATTGCACAGGCTGGAATAAAGGCGGGAAGAATAGAGATTTACAGAACTAATGGTTAAGGCTAAAGGCATCGCGAAGCATTCAGTAAAAATCTTTTAACTGGTGTTATCGGACGTGTGCCGAGCGTTTTAATTTTTCCAAACGACGACGCATTTCCTCAGTGGAAATTCCACCCTCGGATTTTTGTCTTGCCCGTGACCGTTCAATGAGATTAAGAAACTTTGGGTTGTTGCTTAGAAAAACAGTCTCTAAGTCAGCATTGCTTATACTCACAAGTGCCGCCACAGGTCTTCCTTCTCGTATAATAATAACTGACTCTTTTTTTACTTTTTTTGTGTAATCTGAAAGTGACATTGTCGCTTTCTTGACTTCTACGGTTTTCATAATTTTATCACCTCTTTTCCAATTCTAACATGTCAGGTGAATATTCTATTCGATATTTCAAATCGTATTTCCGTTTAAATCAAATGTCGTCGGATGTTTCAGCACAGACGAAACCATCAGGTTTTGAGTCCTGCGTTTGTGCTGTGTTAGTTGCAGTTGCGGGCATTTTTAAATGGAACTATTGTACTATTTTCCCTTTCTCTCAAAAACAGTTATTTTCCCTCCGAGTCAGTTAAAGGAAGCTTTTTCCTTTCTTCTTTCCCGCATTTCGATTAATCCTAATAATGGACCGTCTGAATAGGTATCGTTCGGGTATTTGAACTTCATGTAGTGATAATAATCCCACAATAGTTTTTCAGAGTACTTGTTGTCATAGAAGCCGAGCAGAACGCACAGTATTGAAATTGCATAAACCTTTCTGTTATTACCTGACTTGATAATATCAATAATTTCGTTAGGACAGTTTGCTCCAGATCCGTGTAGTATCCTTACCGCAAGCTCAACAAATGAATCATTTTGAGGCTCCTTGAGTTCTCGTAGAATCAATGGCACAGATTGGGCATTTTCCTCTACAAGTCTATCAATTAGTGGCTTATAGTTAAGCGGATCAGGATTGTTTCTCATTATCCCAATAAGCGTTTCTGCATCCTTTGCTGTTTTAATGCATTTTAGTTCTTTTTTGCCTCTATTTATAAATTGTCGGGCAACTTTATTTGCTATCCCTTCAATTTCAGGATGGAGCAGACAGGAATAAATCAATCTTGGAGCGGAAAGTTCATGCAAGTCATTCTCGGCAAAAAATGTTTCTCCTGGGAACGGGTGTCCATAATCAACTACGGCATCAATAGGAATAAAGTCATCGTCTCGTTCTGCCCTTCTTGGAATAGCAGGTTGTCCATCAAAGCCCATATCATGCACTGACATACAGCATTTCTTGTACTTCTTGCCGCTTCCGCAGGGACACGGATCATTTCTGCCTATAGTGGACATCTATTTTACCTTTCTTTGGTATTGTTACGTATACTCGCTGAATGCTGTTTTTTTCCAAGAATGATGTTCTGTTATCAATCTGCGGCGCCGATTTTATTGAAAAAATATGGGAAATGTCCCTTCAGACCTCAAGACCAAACCCTCTATTTAAGACCTTTGCTTTGGATAAGGAACTCCTCCCTTTGCTCATATCTCTTCCTCTCAGAATCTGTCATATCTCGTGAGCCTTTAATGAACAATAATATATTCTGCGGAGGAGGTAGATTCGGGAATAGGCAAATTATCTTCCAGCAATCCACGCACATGTAACTCAATCGCTTCATGCATGTTCCGCTCTGTCTCTTCTCGAGTAGCACCGGTAGCAACACAGCCCGGCAAATCAGGCGAATAAGC
>CAZXCW010000203.1:0-4801 GCA_964639385.1 uncultured Nitrospiraceae bacterium | reverse complement strand
AGTGAAAAGAATGCCGCAAGGATGGAGAAAAGGCAACAAAGACTCGATTCAGGTCGAGTACAAAAAGCTGGTTGTCAATGCATATATGGCATAGTAAAGTAAAATGTTGAGCCTTTTCCAGTCTTCGACTCCACCCAGATCCGTCCACCATGCCCTTCAATAATTCTCTTGCAGAGTGCCAAGCCTATGCCAGTTCCAGGATAATCTGTTCTGCCGTGCAGGCGCTGGAACATTTCGAATATTCGCTCTGAATCGTTTGGGTCTATTCCGATACCATTATCCCGAATGGAGAAGACCCACTCATCTCCTTTTCGTTCAGCCGAGATATGAATCCTCGGTGCTTCCTTGCCGCAAAACTTAATAGCATTGTCAATCAAGTTCTGAAACAAACTTATCATTTGTGGGGTATCGATCATTACTGTTGGAAGTTCATCATATGTTACTACTGCATTTCGCTCTTCAATAGCTACTTGCAGATTGCCAACTGCTTTTTCTACAACACCTGAGCAATCAGTAGGTTTGAATTTTTTCCCCTTCGCTCCAATCTGCGAATACTCTAACAAGTCTTTAATAAGCATCTGCATCCTCTTAACACCGCTACCGATATATTCAATAAATTCATCAGCTTTGGCATCAAGTTTGCCCTTATAACGCCGCCCCAACAACTTCACAAAACCCTCAATTGATTGTAGAGGCTTCTTTAAATCATGAGAAGCTACATAGGCGAAATCTTTTAAATCAGTATTGGAACGTGCCAACTCATCCGACAATTTCTTTAATTCCTTTTCTCTCCGCCTGCGTTCTGTGATATCTTCAATGGCAAGAAGGATCATTTGCATACCGATGTCTTTCCGATAAATTCGGCGGGCATTGAGTAGCATCATTTTGCAACCGATGTTTGGGAAATCATGCTCAACTTCGAAGTTATCGAACTTGCTGTTTTTTGGAAGAATGTCCTCAAGCAACGTCCGAAGCCAGGGAATGTCCCATTGTCGGTCTCCAAGGTCATAGATGAAATTCCCTATAGTTTCATCAGGTGTCACTTTGAAGGTTTTATAGAAGCTGCGGTTGGCTGAGAGTATCTTCAGGTCTACATTCAGCACCACAAGGGGCTCGCGCACTGTTTCTACAATGCTCTCAGCATATCTAAGCGATTCCCTGACTGCAACCTCCACACGCTTGCGCCCGGTCTCCGACTTTTCCAAATTAGTAATTCGTTGGCGCAATCCGACCAGTTCATCTATGAGCTGCTTTTTTGTCTTATTTTCATCTTTCATCTTTCAGCCTGTGGACCTATTGATTATCAAAGAACTATGCACTATTTTAGCAAATTTAGTTTTTAAGGATTTCAGGAAGAATTAGCGGTAGTCTGATCGCAAAGGCAAAAATCCGGATTAGCTTTTCATGGCTTATTCTGCCTTTCGAACCTCCCCTCATACTTCGCTCTGCCGATACACTTCTCAAAAATGAATTGACAGACTCTTGTTCCAGGATATAAAGCTAAACGAGTCTGTCCCAAGTTCACGATTTCCAAAACCTGATGGTTCGAGATGCCAGGATGCATGAAGCCTGCCGTTACATGGATAGCAAGGCCAAAACGTGCAAACCTGCTCCTACCTTCAAGCCAGCCACAATAATTTTCTGCTAATGTAATCTCTTCCCTCGTTATCCCTAAAATCATTTCATCGGGCTTCACAATGATTGCCTTACCGTCTTGTATTGAGATAACCTCTGTGAGATCCTCGAAGTTAGAGTCATCCTTAACATGGTAAACGCCATGATGTCTTTTGAATATCCTGAAATCGTTCCCTAACGTGAGATCAATAGAGCCGGGGCCTATCTGTGACTCATCCAGAGGCTCTATCTTAATGAGTCCCTTGTCAATTGCTTTTTTGATCTCGTCTCGAGTGAGGATAGCCATAAAATTATATAGAAAGAATTCAGGAAGATTATAAGATAAGCGTTCACCTCTTTACAACTATGATGATCGTTGGCACAAAGTTATAAGCTAACTAATACCATTAGAAATCTACAGGTTTCTGCTATATATTGTCGGCGTGACTTTCAGGAAGAAGCTAAGCGAAAGAGGTCTCTGATCGCCGTCAAAAGTCCATTTTGCGTAGAACACCTATTGCTGAGCTTTTGATAAAGTGAAAAAGTGTTGATTAACGTTAAAAGTGAACCACTGAAATCAGCGGTGCCGTAAGCCATCCGCTGGATTGGATTGTCAGAGATTATCTTTATATTTTAAGATGCCACTTATTGATTTTATTGCTTTTACAAGAGATTCTTCTTCTTTAGAAATTTTTAAATCAGAAAAATAATTTTGTAAAATCCTTAAATTCCACCAATTTAATTTTGATAAATCTTCCTCTTCAACAAAAATTGCTTTTGTTGTATCTCCACCATTTGTGCCTTTAACCTCTGCGCAGACTTGATTTTGTTCACTAATATACATTCTACAGCTTCTTACATATTTTGAAGGCCAGGTGGGATATCTAATATCTGAAGGATTGCCAATAAAAACCACTAAAATTATATCTCTAAACATTCTTACTTGATTGGAAACTTCTTTTAAAATATTCCCATCCCAATCCCAGCGGTATTTCACTTCAACAATAAATTTATGCTTTAAGCTTCGATCAAGAATACAAAAATCTGGTAAGAACCTGACTGCATCAGAGAAATCTAAATTTTTATATGCTTCTTTGTCCAGACAAGCTATCTCTCTGATTACAGCTTCTATACCTAAGGGAATAACATGATATCCACAATCCTCTAAAAGGCATTTTAAAACCCCCTGACTGAGCTCTCGTTTCAGTCTATTTTCAAAATCCATAGTTTATTATTTCCCAAATCCAGCGATAACGACTGGATAAAATATTCTTAAGATCTAACAAATCAGCCATAGACAGGCATTTCCTCATGATATAAACTATCTTCATCACAATCACCAGGAGGGTGAAGATGAAGAAAATCAAAAGAAGAAAGATCATTATTGTAGAAGTAGACAATCTTGTCAGCTATGGAGGGGGAATCCTCATTGATGAATTCATCCATAAACTCTCTCTTCCTCAGATTATTGATACCACCGTCAAAGTCAAAGAGCGTGAGAGGGGATACAAAGAGTCCGAAGCAATCCTGGCACTGATGGTCAGTGTGATAACCGGCGGTGAGTGTCTTGATGATCTTCTTGCTCTGAGAGAAGAAGAGGCTTTCAAAACAATATGGAGACATGGAGATATTCCCCATCCCACCACCATGGGCGACTTCCTCAGGAGATTCGATCTGGGACACATCAGACAACTCGATAGTGTCAATGCACAGGCATTCAACAAAGTATATTCCGCTTCTGAAAAACTGTTTACCATTACGATGGATATAGATTCTACCCTGAATGAAGTTCATGGAACAAAGAAAGAAGGTGCAAGATGGACATACACTGGCATTAGGGCTTTGAATCCCCTTATGTGTTTCATCAGAGAAAACGGTGACTGGCTCCACTGCAGGCTTCATTCCGGCAATACCTATACATCTGATGGAGCAGTGAGCTTCATCAGAGAGAGCTATCATAAAGTCAAAGACCTTGCTGAACAGATTAATGCCTGTATGGACTCCGGCTTTTATGATAAAGAGATTGTTGCTGAATGTGAACGGTTGAATATAGGGTTCAGCATCACCGCTGACCAAACAGGCGCTCTGATGAGAGCAGTCAATGCTATCACAGAAGATGCATGGAGAAAGATAGATGATCATGTATGGGTCTCTGAGATCATGTATCAACCGATTGGATGGAAAAGAGAATACCGTTTCTTGGTAAGACGGGAGGAACTTCCAGAGAAAAAACAGATTTCTCTTCTTGATAATATTGATTATCGGTATCATGTTATTGTTACCAACAGAGCTGAATTGGCAGAAGACCTTGTTCCCTTTCATCTGCAGAGGGCAACAATGGAGAACTTTATTAGAGAAACAAAATACGGTCTTTCCCTCGATAGGTTTCCCTGTCAGGAGTTCCATGCAAACTGGGCATATCTGACCATCGGCATGCTGGCATATAACATTATTAACTGGATAAAAAGGCTGGCATTGCCCAGCATGTATAAGAAAAAGTTCATCAAGGCATTGAGATACCGGTTCTTCAATATTGCAGCACGGGTTGTCAAACACGGTAGATATATTGTGTTGAAGATAGCTCAAGGAATCCATCGGTTTACTGATATCCTTCATGCCTATGAACGGATACTCAGCATTCAATTCCAATGAATCTGAAATAGTATTCCCATCATCGTAACAAAAGTATAAAGGAGACATACGTCCATTTCTGGGCTTTTTATGAGAAAAAAAGCACTCTGAATAGATTGAGTCCCCCTCATGTCTATCTCTGACTGGTGTATTTGTTTCCGCTAACATTAAATCTTCTGGTTTTCGCCCACAATTCTCAGCTATAATGGCTTATCGCTGGATTTGGGTATTTGATCTATAACATTATTTTTTATGCTTATTCGATATATTAAAAGAAATATAAAGGCAATAGAGACTGATTGTCAATGTTTCTGGGCTCGAATGCCAAATCCAAGAATTTATTATTCAATAGAGTGTGTCAATTAGGAATATTATATTGCTTCGGTATAATTCTTTGAAAGATTATTTCTCGGATGTTGATTACGGTTTGAAAGCTTAATAGTTCACTCAATTTCTTGAAGTGTAGAGTACAGGAAGAAATAAAGATGTGCTTATACCTACAGATAAAAATCTTTTTTTAAGTTTTCAACTCTAATCCTACTTTATATGTGGAATT
>CAZXCW010000202.1:0-4840 GCA_964639385.1 uncultured Nitrospiraceae bacterium | reverse complement strand
ATACCTGCTCTCCCATAACCTGCCTGTTCTTTTATATTTTCTGTTTATATATTGTGTGTAACAAAGGGTTACACCCTGCATCATCTTATACAGTGATTCCTCCTCCTTTGGCCTTGTTAGCAAGTGAACATGATTACTCATTAAACAGTATGCAAGGATTGGAGAGTTCCATTTTTCTGCATATTTTTTAAGTAATGATAAATATTGTTCCCTATCTTCCCTATCAAAAAAGACCTTCTCTTTATTGTTCCCTCTCTGGGTAACATGGTGTGGAAACCCTCTTGCAACTGCTCTCGCTATCCTTGGCATGAAAGAATTCTATAAAATAACCTCTCTTGTGTCAAGAAAATATGGGATGTGTCCCGAATGGCACTGGCACTGTTACCACCGCGCAGCGGTTTAGTTCTTCACCTACGAGTCAACAGAATCAAGACGTCATGAAAGCTGAATATTTCAGGTACAAATGAACAGATAACGTTCCCAGCATAAAAGAAGTTTTTGCATAGCAAAAATTGAGTATGTGCTGTAAGGCACGAACCTTTTATGCTGTGTTATATGAAGTGGCGGGTTCATCTTTAAATCATTTTGCTTATTAATGACTCAACCTCTTCTATAACTTTCTTCCCGACCTTCAAAGCTTCTTTACGCATGGATATAATCTTTCCAATCTCATCAGATGTTTGCTTCTGAACTTCTTTTGATGGAACCAACACCAGCACCTTTGATAAATCTTCTATAGAGATTACAGGGATAGCATGACCTGTCATAAGGCGTCTAACCTGCCGCAAAAAATATTCGGTACGCATGTATGATAGAAGGAAAAGCGGTGCTACACCATGAATATTACGGAGTACAGCAAAACCGTTAGAGCAGATCGCCCCATCTTCATCTTCATTAATCAGTGCGGTTGCATGCCGGTATGTGCCAGTGCTTGCTCCAGATACAGCAGTGATAATGTCGCCAGTCTGTATACGGTAAGTTGCTCTTGATGGTGCCTCATGTGGTTTAATTATTTGATAAGAAACTACTTGCATTGTGCGTGCATCAACATCGGAAATGGCTATATATCTTATTTCACTATTGGAGGCCAAACGAAAATCGTCAGTTTCTTTAAGAATGTCTGCTAATTCGCTAAGTGGTTTTGCTCCATTTGCTTGTAACATTTCAATAAGATTTCTATCTTCTGGTCTGTAATGTTCTACGTCCAAGCGTGTATTTAACGATTTTTCAGGAACTATGTAAATGTTTTCTCTATTTACTTCATGTCCCTTATGTTTGAACCTATTGTATTCAGAAACAATATCGTCTATATCAGTGTCAATAATAGGTAGTCCTGATTTTCCTCTTACCATCTTGCCATAGTGGGTTTTCTTGTAAACGGGTTGCCCTTTTACATCATAGCCAATCTTTTGTATTTGAGCCATGAATACTTTTTCTGAATCGGAAGGCAGTTTTTGTAAAAAGAGTAGAGAGGTCTTGATTCCTGTGCCATAGGGTATAAAAGCTTCCTGTGGAATTGAAACAACACCTAACACTTTAGTTTGTGAACGAAGCCAGAATCTGATATGGCTATTGGTAATGTTTTGAAGTAAACCATCTGGTAGCACAATTGCCATACGTCCACCAGGGCGAAGTAGCTTTAAACATTTCTCAATGAATAGAATTTCTGGTGTTTGCCCAGCGAGAACATTTTTCGTTGCCTCCCAGTCACCATTTTGGGTTTTATTCCATTTACGAGCCAACAGATAGTTCTTTAGAATTTTTTGGTCTTCTATTTTGCCTTTGCTGCCAAAAGGTGGATTGGTGAGAACAACATCAAAAGCATTGTAAAATTGCTCATTCTCTAAGAGGGCGTTTGCACAAATAATCTCTGCACCTACACCGCCTTCAAGTACAAGGCGGATAGTCGCAGATAGGGCAACATCGGGATTAAAATCAATTCCACAAATTTGTTCACGAACATAATGTATCCTATCAATATTAGGATTATTTCGACACACACACGAAATGGTTTGAATCAGAAAGCCTCCACTTCCACAAGCAGGGTCAATTACCCTTTCATTTGGCTTTGGGTCTATCATTTCGACAGCTAGTTTCACAATAGGATAGGGTGTAAAAAACTCACCTCGATCGCCACGTTGATGGCGATACACAAATGCCTGAAATGCTTCCCCCTTAACATCAGCAGGTGTATTAGTGAGACTCACATACTGTAATCGTCCAACGATATAAGCCAGTGTAAGAGGTTTTAGTTTTAGCGAATTGTCCAAGAATAAAGAGGGATATTTGTTTCGTACAGTATCAAATAGTTTATTAATACGAACTTCAAAACTACTGGATCTATTCGCAAGTATGCTTCTGTATTCACTTGAAATAATACCAAATTGTAAGCCGATCTTTGTGATGTTCTGCTCATCGTAAAGTTTGATGAAAAGTAATTTTACGATTTCGTAAAATATTTTATCCTTAAGTAAACCTTCATTAGCATAAATGTAATTGTGGCATTCATCAAATATACCTGAGAGATTGTGGACAGGATGTAATTCTTGAGCATGTGGAAGACTTTCTGGAAGTAAATTTTCTTC
Organism: uncultured Nitrospiraceae bacterium; assembly: GCA_964639385.1. GTDB lineage: Bacteria > Nitrospirota > Thermodesulfovibrionia > Thermodesulfovibrionales > SM23-35 > CAZXCW01. The sequence goes on along the minus strand of CAZXCW010000202.1, from coordinate 2,255 downwards.
AGAGTAGAGAAGTTGTTGTTCTCTTATTTCCCACTTTTGCAAGGCAGGAAATGTATATTTGTGGTTTCTATTCTTTTTCTTCATAGTTCAATCCTCGTCTTCATTTACTATCATGTACCTGTTATCAACTTGCATGTTGTCCTCCTTGACAGCATCTTGGGGGTTTAATGTGTCATAAACCTCGTTCAAGTCTTCATACCAATCGTCAGTAATGTGCAAAGTTGGTTTTCCTTGCTCGTCAATGAAAACAAAACCCATGATATAGTTCTGTTGAAGATGATTTGGGTCATCTCCAGATGATTCAAGATTTTTGGGGTTGGCAAATAAAAATTTGTGTTCAGGATACCGAAGGACAATATCAATAGTGATAACATTAAACTCGTCTTTGCGTGGGGTTGCCTGCGTCCGTTCACTCACCCCTGAAGTGCCTGAAACAAAGTGCGTTTCCAAGACTTTTACTTTTGACATTATATAATTCAAACGCTCTTCAATCATATTATTGACTTGGTCTCGTGTGTAACCGCTTAATCTATCAATAGATTTTGCCTTATCAGTTTTGCGTTTGGATACATATCTCTGGACTTCTTCGTACTCGTAAAGATTGTAAGAATACTCGTTTTGGAATTTAGGCAAATTTATATAAATCCAATCAATTACTTGTTGCTCAATATTTTGGTTGCGATTTATCCACGGAATTTTGTCGGCATGAGTGATCAAAAAATTTTTAAGTTTTTCAAAATTATAAAGCCTATGCCATTTTTCTGAATTGGATTTTACTCCCTTTGACTCTATTACATACCAATAAAGAGTATCAGGTTTTCTGAAATATAAATCGCCATGATGTTGGGGGTGCTTTTTACCCTCCCATTTCTCTCTGATTCTTTTAACTTCAAAGCTGTATTCTTCTTCCAACTTCTTTTTTAACAAAAGTTCAGTTATAGAACCACTAACATACCCTTGGGCATTAGGACTAAGTTTTAATGCTTCAAGAAATATTTCCAGTGTTGTTTTGAATACCTGCTCGACAAACCTTCTTATTTTCTCACAAATATTCATGTGAGTACCTCTTTAAATTTGAACCCGCCATTTCATATAACTTGGTCATATCTGAACTCAGGTTTATCTATCCCCACTATAGATTACCAGTTCAAATCTACATTTTTTGGCAATTTCTGTCAATGAAGGCTTCAATGAAGAAGGTTTTTTTGTTGTTGCTCAATGTCAAATTCTTTTGATAACCTTTGTGTATACTTCTTTTCGGTTGATAATTGCGAAGATCCACACTTCATTTCCCTTAACTTTGTAGACTACCCTGTAATCGCCGACTCTTAGTTTCCAGTATCCCTTGAGAGTTTTTCTGAGCAGCTCTCCATATTGATGGGGGGCTATTGAAAGGCGTTCTTCTATTGCCTTCTTGATACGTTTTTTCAAAGTTTCATTGAGTTTGGGAATGTCGACATCTCGAACGTCTGGATGATATCTCAGCTCAAAGGTCAATTCTACCAGACCTCATCATGTTTAAGTGATTTCTTCCTGTTGAAAGTTTTTTCTCTGATTTCGCCTAATTGAGCAAGCCCAATATCCTCCTCAATTTCCAGTGCTTCCTTCACAAGGTCACGTACCTTCAAAGATAAGGAAACCCCGTCTCGTTCGGCAAGACGCTCGACGCTGTTATATAACGGCTTTTCAAGGACCACGTTGATTCTGGGATTTTTTGTTGGCATAGAGATTCACCTCCTTAGTGCTACACTTATGATACACCATATTAGCCCTTTTTTCAATTGCCTGTTCTTGAAATGTCTTGGTCAGTGATAATTATCAATTAAGTCAGTGGCTTTAGAGAGCATATCACAGTTGCGGCTTTCAGGAAGGAAGCGTTTAGTAATCCTCCTCGCCTCCTCCTCCTTCAACCTACCAGACCTCCCTTTGGTAAGGGGAGATAGAAAAATTATTATTACGGTTTAGAGGAAGGAATGGATGATAATGGTAGAATATCTTTAAGATGCAAAAGACAGGAGTTGCTACCCTACCCCTTCATTATGGTAAGGCGCCTCGATGGCTCTTTTCGAGGATGGTTGCCCTTTCGAGGGAGATTGTTATTGCACTCGTTACTGAATTTGGGACAGTAGAACTACTGAGAAGACTATCTGACCCATACTGGTTTCAAGCCCTTGGCTGTGTGCTTGGTTTCGACTGGCATAGTAGTACATTGTCAACTTAATTATTGATAGTTATGGCTTTTCATGGTACTCTCT
>CAZXCW010000201.1:0-4852 GCA_964639385.1 uncultured Nitrospiraceae bacterium | reverse complement strand
CTCTCTTGGATATCTTGACCAGTTTGCCAAGACATTCAGAGAAAGGAATAGATATCGTCATGTTAAGGTAAAAAATCTAAAAGGTTTTTGTATTCTTTTTAGACATGGATTGGTAGAAAAAATTGGCTTATTAGATGAACGCTTTGATGCATACAATTTTATATATGATGATTATTGCCTCAGAGCAGAGATAGAGGGATACAGAAACATGATCGCGGCAGATATATTTATCCATTATTTTGGAAGCTTCATGCATGACAAGGCCAGTTATACCTCTGCAATGATTGCCGGAAACAAAAAAATTTTTATAGATAAATGGAGGTCTGTCAATTATTCAAGCCCCATGGGACAGAAATTAGTGGTCATAAATACATTGAACGCAGCAGATGAACTGAGCCAGAAGGGGCAGGAAGCAGATGCGGTTACAGTACTTCTCGAGGGTCTAAAGCACTCCCCGGGTGATAAGAGGCTACATTATGCCCTTGTGGAACTGTTAATTGAGAATAGAAAGTTCAAGGATGCCCTTGATGTGCTGGAAAATATGCCTGAAGAAATGAAAGGAGATCCAAAGAGACCCGAGCTAATAGGGTATTGCAAAGAAGGCATGGGGCTCTTTGAGGAGGCTGAGAGGTATGCTGATGAAATCCTTGCATTGAATAGCACCTCACCAGGAGCATTGAATCTGAAGGGTCTCATTGCTCTCAAAAAGGGTGTACATACTGATGCCGAATACTTTTTTAAAAAGGCCATAGAATCTGATGGGGGTTTTGGGGAAGCCTATACTAATCTTGGTGCATTAAGGTGGAGTGCAGACAATAGTGCAGGCAATAAAGAAGAGGCATTAAAACTCCTTGAAAGGGCCTTTATCTTATCACCTACTCTTGAAGATGTTGTTAGCAATTATTACGCTGCGGCTGCTTCCCTCTCAAAATTAGAGCAGGCAGAAAGGGTTTTAAAAGAAACAATAGCTCTCTATCCCTTTAATAGGAGGCTGCAGTATGTGCTGGTAGACAACCTGATAAAACAGGGGAAATATAATGAGGCGATAGATGTGCTGGAAGTCATTATGGTTACCTTTGGGGTGGATGATAATGCACTTTTTATAGCTAAAGAACTCAGAAACAGGTTAGGGGCAAAGAAAATTGATAAAACTGCTACTGATACCATTTCTCTCTGCATGATAGTTAAGAATGAAGAGAACAACATAGTGCGGTCTCTTACAAGTATTAAACCAGCCGTTGACGAGATGATAGTAGTAGATACAGGCTCAACTGATAGAACAAAGGAAATAGCAAAGGCATTTGGGGCAAAGGTATATGATTTTAAATGGACTGACAATTTTGCAGATGCAAGAAATTTCTCAATTTCAAATGCCTCGGGCAAATGGATACTTATCCTTGATGCTGATGAAGTGATCTCTGCTTCTGACCATGAGAGCTTAAGGAAATTAGCAAAGGAGGGCAGGGGGGATTTGAAAGGGGCTATAGGGGAATTAGTAGCCTATTCTTTTATTACAAGAAATTATGTCGATCATTTCTGTGCTGGATGGATTGCCAATGATCAAAGTTACAAAGAAGAAGCAGGAACTGGCTGGAATCCTAGTGATAAGGTGAGGTTATTCCCAAATGACGAGCGTATTCGATTCGAAAATCCAGTTCATGAATTAGTAGAACCTTCCTTAGTAAGATTTGGGATAAAGCTAAAAAGATGTGATGTACCAGTGCACCACTACGGCCAGCTGGGTAGAGGGAAAATGGTTTTAAAGGAAACAAAGTATTATGCCTTAGGAAGAACAAAGCTTGCTGAAAAAGGTGAACAAGATTTAAAGTCCCTCTACGAGCTGGCTATTCAGGCTGCTGAGGTCGGAAAACACGAAGAGGCATTAAAATACTGGGAAAAGTTCATTGCATTGAACCCAAATATTGCGGCTGCTTTTTACGGCAGGGGAAATGCCTATGCTATCCTTGGCAGATATGAGGATGCCCGCTCTTCATTTAAAAAGGCATTAGAGCTTGATCCTGATTCGAGAGATACAATTGCAATGTATTCAGAGTGTGAGATCAGCATGGGAAATGCTGAAGCAGCTATTTCTCTCCTTGAGAAATTGTTGAGAAAAGACCCAACATACCCAATAGCAATGTTAGCACTTACCGTTGCTTATTTTTGTGCAGGCAGAAAAGACAAAGGCATGGAATGTATGAAGAAAATGAGAGATATGAATTTCGAATGCGCAAGCTATTTTTCTAATTTTGCAAAAGTATTAATTGCAGCTAAAAGGCCTAAATATGCCACTTTATTACTCGAGGCTGCCATAGAAACTAATAATATAACTAACGAAACTTCTGTTCTGCTGGATGAATGCCGGAAATTGCAACAACTTAATGAAAATAATCCCTTCCCCCCCCCTTTAGAAAAGGGGGATTGGGGGGATTTTAAAAATGGAGTGGAGGGATTTTCCTGTGCAATTACACAAGGAGAAGCAAAGGAAATTGATAAAACCTCTACTGACACTATTTCCCTATGCATGATAGTAAAAAATGAGGAGGAAAATATAGGCCGTTGTCTTATGACCATAAGACCGGTCGTTGACGAAATGATAGTAGTAGATACCGGTTCTACTGACAGGACAAAGGAAATAGCAAAGGCACTTGGGGCAAAGGTATATGATTTTAAATGGACAGATAGCTTTGCTGATGCACGAAACTTTTCACTCTCAAAGGCTTCGGGTAGATGGATACTCATCCTTGATGCTGATGAAGTGATCTCTCCTTCTGATTTCGAGGGCTTAAGAGATTTAGTTAAGGGGGGCAGGGACACAGAGGATTTTAAAGGTGGGCAGGGGGGATTAGATGCCTATTTATTCGTTACAAGAAACTATGTAATTGCTCCAAATGCAGTTGGATGGATAGCCAATGATGGGAGATACGTTCTTGAAGAAGCAGGAACTGGCTGGTTTCCCGGAGAGAAGGTGAGATTATTCCCGAATATCCAGAGTGTTCGATTTGAAAATGCCGTTCATGAACGCGTTGAACTTTCCTTAGAAAGAGCAGGAATAGAGATAAAGCCATGTGTTATACCCATTCACCACTATGGGATGCTGAGTAAAGAGAAAACAGTTTCAAAGGGAGAACTCTACTACAATTTGGGGAAAGTAAGGCTTGCTGAGCAAGGAGAAAAAGATGTAATGGCAATTTATGACCTTGCTGTTCAGGCTTCGGGAATTGGAAGGTATGAAGAAGCACTGGAGTACTTAAAAAAGGCAATTGAGATAAAACCAGACTTTGCAAAGGCATTCGAGAGCATGGGAAACGTTTATTATAACCTTGGAAGATATGAAGATGCCCTCTTTTCATATAAAAAGGCCTCTCAGATTAGCCCTGTCTCGAGTGACACAATTTTAGTATACTCAATCTGCGAAATTCTAGCAGGCGGCGTTGAGGTATCTATTACCCGACTCGAAGAATTACTGAGGGAAGACCCGAAATCATTAAAGGCTATATTAGCACTCTCGATGGCATATTTCTGCATGGGCAGAAAAAATAAAGGGATAGAATATGTGGAAAAACTGAGAGACTCAGGTTTCATTAGTCCCGAGAATTTTACCAGTTTCGCAAAGATGCTGATTTCTGCTAAAAGGCTCAAATATGCCTCTTTATTACTTGAGGCTGCCATAGAATGCAACGAAGTAAGCAAAGACACATCTATTATGCTTGCTGAATGTAAAGAGATGCTCAATGAAGCAAGCAATTCAAGTCAAAATTAGCATTTATCGCCGCACAGTTGTCAATGAAATTTAACCTGACCCTTCCTTTCCATCCCCTTACAAGGGGATGACAGGTGGGGTTTGTGGGTAAATTTCGCTTGCTACTAAGGTTGTAATTTTGTATAATTGTTAAGGGGGTTAAGTGGTTCTCGTTCTGTAAAATGGCAATTAAACTTGTAATAGGATGTCACAGTTACCTCTTTAGCGAAGGCCTGAGGAGGCTTCTGGAAGGTGAAGACGAGATAGATGTTGTCAGGGTATTCAATGAAGTTAAAGAATTGAGAGATGTAGTAAGGCTAAAACCCGATATAATCCTTGTTGAATTTAATACCTTCCTCGACTTTCCTGATGATTTTGCAAACAATACTCAGGTAAGGGTTCTTCTTATAAGTGACAAGACATGGGACGCCGTAAGGAGTGACCAGATACTGGAGCTCATTACCAAAGGTGTATCTGGCTTTCTTCCACCTAAGACTAATTCATCCCTTTTGAAAAAAGCAATAAAGGCAGTTTATTCGGGAGATCTCTGGATAGACCGTGAGACCATTAAAGGTATCCTCTTTTCAAGAACACTTTTAGAGGAAAAGATAAACCTTACGAGGAAAGAAAAAGAGGTTGTTTCCTATATATGCAAGGGGTACAGAAACAAAGAGATCGCCCAGAAGCTCAGTATCAGTGAACAAACGGTGAAATCCCATTGCAATAGAATTTATAAAAAACTCAGTGTAACAGACAGGCTTCAACTCGCTATCGGCCATATTAAAAAGATATGGCCCAATAATGTTTAAAATTTACAACTTTGGTTGTAAATATTCTTAAAACTCCTTTTTCAAAAAAATGAAACCTTTTCGGGATTGAAATTTCCTAAATACAGGTATTAAATATAATATAAGATCAAATTCAAAGACAGCTTTTATCTCTGAAGTGCTTCAGATCCAAACCTGAGGCATGAAGAGAGTTACAGTAAGCTGAGCAATAGAAGCTCAGGTTCTCCAAGAGGGGGGGATAGAATTTTAGACCTTAAAAGCCACGTTTTTACACGTCTCAAAATTTCCCTGAGAAGCATTCTTTCTTGTGAGGATCTGTGTC
>CAZXCW010000200.1:0-4871 GCA_964639385.1 uncultured Nitrospiraceae bacterium | reverse complement strand
GCCCTGTATGAACGTATCGCCCCTACTCAATCTAATAAAGCAAAGATGCTCTGGGGTTATGTTCATGATCCGACATGTTACAACATGGGTGGAGTGTCTGGTCATGCCGGCCTTTTCTCAACTGCTGATGATCTCTCCATTTTTGCGCAGATGCTTCTGAACAAAGGGAGTATAAAGGGAGTAAAGATCTTGCAACCGCAGACCGTTGAGCAGATGACCATGCCTCAATCTCCGTTGAATAAGCAAAAACTGCGTGGGCTCGGTTGGGATATTGAAGCCCCACTCAGCTCCAACAGAGATGAATTGTTTCCAGTTGGCGCTTACGGACATCTGGGCTACACTGGAACGTCGATCTGGATTGATCCTGTAACTGAAACGTATATTATCGTCTTAACAAACCGTGTCTATTTAGAGGGGAAAGGAGATGTTACAGAATTACGGGCCTTGATCAAATCAGCTGTCGCAGAGGCACTCGGCCCAATTTCATACGAACAGATCCTGGTTAAACGACCAGAGCTTATGCCTTATTACGATTACATGAAAAATACGAAACAGACTTGCTCCTGATCACCTAAGCGTAACCTGTTTTAAAGTTTCCATTGATCTATCCCCTGTTATACAATAAAAAAGCGAGCTATGATAACTTGCCTCATGTTATCTTTATTTTAAAGGTATCTTCTTGCGAGAGGATTAAAATGTCTATTTGTAATTCTTCTTTAACCTTTTTCGCCTTTATTTCGCTTTTGTTGACGCTTTTTTTGTTGTTGATGCCTTCTTCTTTTTTGGGGAAGAAGACAATTTTGCTTTATGTGTTTCTTGTTCTCTGTATCGTGCCATTACAATCCTCTCTGCTTCAAGCCAGTTATCGAGGTCGTGACCTTCCGTTCTACCACTTTTTTCATAAAGTTCACGTGCAATCTTTGCTATTTCATCATACCATTTCATTCTGTCCCCCCGATTAAATTAATTTTGATGATTAGGATATAATCTTCAGCTTTGTTCAGTATATCACAAATATAATTTTTACAAAAAACCACTTTAAAAATATTGAGACCCGAGCCACTTCTGATCTACTAAAACTACAGAAGTTTCAATCTGACGTTCTGGAATCGACCAGTACTTTCTCAGTAACCGATCCTTCTCTTCTAAAGTAACTAATCTGAACCCATGTTTTTCATAAAAACGAATCGCCCAAACAGCATCTTTCCAAGTACCTATTAGGATTGGTAGATTTGTTTGCTTTCTGAGAAAAGAGAGTAATTTCCCTCCTATACCTTGGTGTTGTTTGGCTGGGAGAACATAGGCATGTCTGATGAGAGTCACATCTTGAACATGTTGAATACCCATTACACCCACCAGTTCACCTTTTTCTTCATATCCCCAGAATACAACACCTTCATCAATCTCATGTTGGAGCTCATCTTTGGACATATAAGGCTCTTTCCAACGGTCTGCGGGAATTACCCCCTTATAAGCTTGCGCAGCATCATTGATAATCGAATATATTGTCTCAAACTCGCTGTTGAAACACTGACGAATCATGCTTTACACTATTAGCAAAAAGGGATTGACTATTATAGCAGTTTAAAATATTGGAGAGTATCTCCATGGGCTGCCTATAAGGAGCTTTAAATGGAGAAATCGTTGATTAATATAGGAATAATCTTACTTCTATTCTATCTTCTCATCCTATTTGTAGTCTATTTCAAGCAAGACAGCATGCTTTATTTTCCTGAAAAAGAGATATGGCAAACGCCGAAAGATATAAATCTGGAATATAATGAAATAAATTTTAGGACAAAAGATGGTGTTAAGATCGCAGGATGGTATATCCCGGCAGATAATGAAAAGGGGGTGCTGCTCTTTTGCCATGGGAATGCAGGAAACATATCCCACAGATTAGACTCTATAGGAATTTTTAACATTCTAAAACTCAGCGTTCTAATTTTTGATTATAGGGGGTATGGGAAGAGTGCGGGCAAACCATCAGAAAATGGAACTTATCTTGATGCTGAGGCTGCATGGGATTATCTGGTAAATGTTAAACAGAAATCCCCCCAGAACATTATAATATTCGGTCGTTCACTTGGAGGGGCAGTCGCAGCAGAAATTGCAATGAGAAAAAATCCTGCTGCTCTGATAATAGAATCTTGCTTCACATCGGTGCCAGAACTTGGGAAAAAATTTTATCCATGGCTTCCTATTAAACTTATATCAAAATTTAAGTACTCAACAATAGATAAGATGGGTTCAATTAATTGTCCTAAACTGATTATTCACAGCCATGAAGATGAAATAATTCCTTTTGGGCATGGTAAGGCCCTTTATGAAAATGCTTTTCAACCAAAAGAGTTTTTGGAAATTAAGGGTGGACATAATGAGGGATTTCTCATCTCAGGCAAGGCATATAATGATGGATTAAAATTCTTCTTAAGGAAATATCTTGATTTTTAAAACATCTCTTATAAGATCATTGATTAATTCAAAAAATTATATAAAACAATAGCTTCAATTTATTTTTGCTTGACATATGAAACTTTTTACAATAAGCTTTTCTTAAGAAAATGTCTTTCCTCGACAGAGCCAAACATTTTTCTCATTCCGTTATAACCTCCTGTGCAAGATCACAATTGTCTGGTCTTTATTGCCCTATATTTTCCTTGAAAAATGTTGGTTATTAGAAGGTTATTTAGGTGCTGATATTTACAAATAATAATTATTTTGGAGGAGAAAATGAAAAGATTATTTTTGTTTTTGCTAATCATAGCTATTGTTTTAGCATCCAGGGTCATATTTGCAGCAGAAAGGGGCCCTCTTGAGGATCTCAATGTAGCAGTAAAGCTGGGTTATATCAATTTTACTGAGAGCAAGTTAAAGAATTCTAATGTTGACTCAGGCTTATATGTTGGGCTTGAAGGATATGCCGAGACCAAGATCACGCCAAATTTATACATCGGCATGGAGGTAGGCTATGCTAGCCCTGATGGAAGTGTAGATATCAACGGAACTCATGTTGATACAGAGGTAATCTTCTTCCCGATTGAGATAAACTCAAAATATGCAATCAAAATTATTCCTAACGTTGTAATCGATTTAGGTGCTGGGGGTTCTTATATTTATGTTAAAGAAAAAGCAATTGTATCTGAATTAGGCCGCTTCCACACTATCAGGACTAAGGACTGGCTTTTCGGCGGGCAATTATTCACAGACTTAACCTATAAGGTAGATAATTATTTCATAGGTATCAATGCAAAATATCAACTTACAGGAAATCTCAAAGATAGGAATTACAATTACAATAACTGGAGAATTGCTGGACAAATAGGTATGATGTTCTAAATTATTCAGAAGCTAAGGCATGGCCATTTAAGAGCCCTGCCCTTGTTCCCCCTGCCTGCTTTGCCCTTCTGTCTCGATTTGTCAATAGTCAAGTCTGTTCTCAACCCCCTAAAGACATGGTATTATTCCTTTATGTTCAATCCTCTTGAGCTGGCAGTAATAACAGGAAATATCGTCTGTAAAGATGACCTTAGGAAATATTACCGCTTCAGGCCTTCCAGGTTCTATGGAGGAATATCGACTGCAGACTGTGTCGGCTGCTGTCTGAGATGCATCTTCTGCTGGGCATGGAAAGAGATTATAAAACCAAAGGAGTATGGAGAATTCTATACCCCTGAGGAGGTTGCGAAGAGACTCATCTCTATCGCAAAGAGAAAGAATGTGAACCAGTTGAGGATAAGCGGCAATGAACCGACAATCTGCAGAGAACATCTCATAAGGGTTCTTGAATTAATCCCGAAAGATTATCTATTCATTCTTGAGACAAACGGGATACTTATAGGAAGTGACCAGTCCTATGCAGAAGAGCTCTCAAGGTTTCCCAATCTTTACGTAAGGGTAAGCCTCAAGGGTACCTGTGAGGAGGAGTTCTCAAGACTCACAGATGCAGTACCTGAGGGATTTCACATGCAGATCAATGCCCTCGAAAATCTCATGAAATACAAGGTAAATGTTCATCCAGCCTGTATGATCAGTTTCAGCACATCGGAAAATATCAGAACCTTGAGAAAGAGATTAAAGGCATTAAACCCTGCATTTGAGGATTTTGAGGTGGAGGAACTTATCCTTTACCCATCTGTTGAGGAGAGGCTGAAGAGATTAAAGGAAAGCTATATAACAGGCCATAGGCCTGAAAACATACCTGCCGAGCAGATTTGAAGTATGAACGATCAATATTCCTCATCTTCCGGCCTTCCTACTGAATTTGCCCCGTTGGATAGTAAGCATCCTGCGGGGTTTATTTCAGGATCTGCAGGAGAGAAAACAGAATTGAAGAACATGAAATATGTCATTTATTCATTTATCCTGACCTTTTCTTTAGGCCGTTCGCCCTATCCTATCCATCTTTGTCTGAAGTGATCTTAATCACTGTGCCTCTTATCTCACTACCTATAAGATATAACCATGAAACTTGTAAATGAAAAAGAGACAACACAAGCCAGTGATGAATGTAAGAATGCTAACAGCCGCCATGTTGCAGTAAAGGTATGGAGTGAACTATTGCAGGCGCAACTGTGGGTAGTTGCTGATGAACAAGACATTGAGGTTTTCACAACTCATGGCCTTACAGGGGAAATCTGTACGGTTGACGAGATACAGAAATACAGTTGCATTGATAGGGATTCAATAAAGGCTCTTCATACAATACTCTTCGATAACTGAGACAGGGCATCGGTATATTCGTCATCGTCTTAAAAATTTGACTTGCCGAATGTCATTTCTTATGTCAGGTCCTGATTTATAAGAAGAGAGAAAATAACCCGAAAAATGTATTTACATAATGCAGATGTTGTGAAAAAATTTATTTTTCG
>CAZXCW010000199.1:0-4872 GCA_964639385.1 uncultured Nitrospiraceae bacterium | reverse complement strand
ACAGTAATTCATGTTAAATAAATTTTTGAACAATACCTGCATTATTTGGGTTAAGCTAATTTTAATCTCACTGCACTTCTACGGAAAAAGATTTAGCTTTATGATATAAATTAAAGATTACCAAGAAACAACAGGAAAAAGAAAAAGATTAACTTTCTGTTAAGGTTACAACAAATGCCTGTAGACCTTCTCTATTTTTAATTCTTTCAGCGAGAGCATTGGCTTTATTCCTATTGCTGAATTTACCAATACATACCTTATAAAGTTTTTGATGATTCTCTGATTCGATAAGAATTATAAATGCATCGTATCCTTTTTCTCTAAACTGGATCGCAAGGAAATTCGCATAAAGGGCATTCGTGAAGGCACCAACCTGAACTGTAAATACAGTCTCCGGATTTTCAGGAGATGGTTTTTCTTTAGTAAATTTGGCTGTTATAGTTGTATTTTCATTTATTGTTAATATGCATTGCCCGTTTCCTTCACATCCACCCCCTGACCAGCCTGCAAATATCGAGCCTTTTTTAGGTGTAGCCTCAAGTGTTATTAGTGTGCCTGTTTTATATATACTTTTACAAGCAGATCCACAATTTATACCTGCTTCAGAGGAGACTATTTTTCCTCTTCCAGTTCCTCTTTTGTTTACGTTAAGAGTATACCTTGCCAGACTGGCTTCGTTTGAATATTCACTTTCATTCCCAGCTTTATCATATGCAGTAACTGCAAAATAGTAATTAACCCCACCTGCAAGATTGGTGACCTTGTATGTTGTTATATTGCCTACATTAACTTTATGATCATAGTTACGTGATAGAGTGCCATAGTAGACCTTGTAGCCCTTAAGATCAGTTAGAGGTGTCCCATCAGCTGTTGTGGATGGTGGATACCAGGAAAGTGTGACAGAATAAGCAGAGGCAATTGAGGGATACATATAAATAAAGAAAGAAATAAATATAGTGGATAATATTAAATGGGAAAAGACATTTCTCTTTTTTATCTTATCACCCTTAAAAATTTCACTTTTTATAAAAATTAAAATATATTATAGTGGCAGTCAGCAGAAAACAATAAGTAAAAAAAGAAGTTAAATTGGATTGTCTTCTCTCATTTTTGTTCAAAAACACCAAATTAAATTTACAGCAAATGATATACCAAATATATAAATAAAGATAACCTCTTGATAGTAAAGGAAATTTAAAGAGAAGAGACTTAAGCCCGCACTAAAAATTGTATGGAATTGCCTACATTAAATTATGACTTTTGTCGCAGTATTGCCGGTAAAAAATGGTTCTTTCGCAAAAAAGTTGAAATTGAAAAATGAGTAACCCCCCTTCTTCTTTAGAAAAGGGGATAGAAGGTGGGATTTAGAAGGAGGGCAAGTTTTTTATTATTAAATATGCATGATATTTTATACATCAGGTTAAAAATTTAATACATTTCTTGGATCAATTAAATCTTTTTAAAGTTTTCAGGCTTAATGTTATATTTTTTCAGGAGGTTATAAAAATCAGCCCTGTACTTTCCTGCAAATGTAGCTGCTTTGCTGACATTACCTTTAGTGAGTTCTAACAGGCAGACAACATAGTTTTTTTCAAAGGCGTCCTTTGCCTCTTTAAGGGGTATTGGGGGATACTGAGAAGCACCTTGCCCACGTAGAATAAGGTCTTCAGTAATTACTTCCCCGGGGGTCATTGTCACTGCATACTCAATTGTATTTTTTAATTCTCTCACATTACCCGGCCAGTTATAGAGCATAAGTTTATGCATTGCCTCAGGTGTAATGCTCCTTACCTCCTTTTTCATTTGCTGACTGAATTCTTTTAAGAAAAATTCAACTAAGCCGAGGACATCATCCCTCCTCTCCCTTAAAGGGGGTATAGTAATAGGTATTACAAGAACTCTATAAAAAAGGTCTTCCCTGAAACGGCCTTCCTTAACTTCAGCCTCCAGATTCCTATTTGTGGCTACGATAATCCTAACGTCTACTTCAACCGGCTTTTCGGCACCAATGGGATAGAACTGTTTTTCCTGAAGAACCCTCAAGAGCTTTGCCTGAATCGAGATGGGCATATCACCAATTTCATCCAAGAAGATGGTGCCTTCATGGGCCTGGGCAAAAAATCCTTTTGAACTCTGTATAGCACCAGTAAATGCCCCTTTTTCATGCCCAAAAAGTTCACTTTCAAGGAGAGTTTCAGGAATAGCTGCAGAGTGTACTATAATAAAAAGTTTGTCCTTTCTTTCGCTGGCGAAATGGATTGCCTTAGCAACAAGTTCTTTACCGGTTCCACTTTCTCCTAATACAGCAACTGTTGAATTAGTTTTTGCAACAAGCAAGACCTTTTCCAAAACTTCTTTCATTTTTTCACTCTTTGCCACAATATTTTTAAAGTCATACCGTTCTTTCAGGAGCCCTTTTAGCCTTTTGATTTCTAAAAGCAGCCCATGGCTTTTCCGGGCATTTTCTACTTGAAAAAGCAGCTCTCGAGGATCAAAGGGTTTAGTTAGATAATTAAAGGCTCCTCTTTTCATGGCTTCAACAGCACTTTCAATACTCCCGTAGGCAGTGAGAATGATAACAGGCATTTCAGGATTTATCTTATGCAGATTTTCCATCAGGGATATGCCATCTATACTGGGTAGTTGCTGATCGATTATGGACAGATCAAAAATTCGTTTTTTCATTTCCTTTGTTGCATCCTCTTCTTTTGAAACAGCTACTACCTCATAATTTGCCGATTCAAGCCTTATTTTTAATATTTCTAAAAGATTTTTATCATCATCTACAACTAAAATACTTGGGGATGACATATAGTTTTCCTCTATTTCGACATCTCCTTTTTCATTTCTTCGAGCTTTATATCTATCTGTTTTGACGCTTCAATTGTTTGAAGTACCCCTATCCAGATTTTCGCCTGGAAAACAAAGGGACTTTTGGGGTATTCCTTTAACAGTTTTTCGAAGAAAGAAATGGACTTTTTATAGTCCTTTTTAGGATTTTTAGAATGAGCATAAATAAGCCCCATATTAAATAAGGCCTCGTCCGCTGGAGGACTGTCGGGAGAGAGTGACAAAACTTCTTGATTTTCTTTAACAGAGGCATCAAAATTCCCCTGTTCAATCAATTCCTTAGCGAGTTTCAGGTGCTCAGAAGTTGCATTTAGACGCATTTCTTCTTTTTTAGCTTCTTTCAAGGCATTGCAGCTTAACAGTATAAAAAGGGTCAAACAGGCAATAAAAAAGTGAATGTACTTCCCTGCTTGGGCTCGCTTTCTGCCCATACTTTTCCCCCATGAGCTTTTATAATATGTTTGACAATGGCCAGACCCAGTCCAGTTCCTTTATGATCATGTGAGCTCTTAAATTTGTCAAAGATTGCGATCAAATTTTCTTTTGGTATACCAGGTCCCGTATCTCTTACAGAGACCTCCAGGTTCCTATCCGCAAGCCTTGCAGCAATTATAATTCTCCCGTTATCAGGCGTAAACTTCATGGCATTTCCTATTAGATTCCTTAATACTTGTAGTATTCTTTCCGGGTCCATTTTAACGAGTGGCAATTCTTTGCTTATATTTAATTCGGTTGTTATATTTTTGGATCTCGAAAGGGGTTCTATTTCAAAAATAGCCTTATTTATTAGAGGAACAATGTCTGCCTGAATGAAATTATAAGTCATCATTTTTGCTTCCATTTTTGAAAGGTCTAAGATGGAATTAACGTGTCCTATTAACCGATTGCTCTCTTCTTCTATAATTTTCAAAAGCCCCCTTTGTTTTTTATTGATCTCTCCCCCAGCACCTTCAAGCAAGAGGGTTGTGCCTTCTTTAATGGAGGTAAGAGGAGTGCGAAGTTCATGGGACATTAGGGAGAAAAAATCGGACTTCACTTTATCTATTTCTTTCAGTTTATCACACATGAAATTAAAATCCTTCACCAGGTCACCTATTTCAGGAGGAGTTGAAAGTTTCAAATCACCTTTATAATTACCCATGGCAACCTCTCCAGTTTTTTTTCTGAGGACTGCAAGGGGCTTAGTAATGCTTCTCGTAATAAAAATAGAGATTACAATTCCAAAAATGATAGAGAATGTAGTTATGGTTACATTTATACCGCGAGCATCGGCACCAGCCTCCTCCAGTTTTTTAAGCTTATTATAGGTATTATTCTCACTATAAGTCCTTAATACTTTTAACTCTTCCATTATTGCGTTTATAGCCTTTTCTTTTTCCCCCGTATAAAAGTCTTTTAGATAGCTTTGACTAGATCTCAATAACTCAGCCTCTTTATAAAATAGATATTGATATCGCTCATGGGACTGCTTTACGTTATTTAGCAGATACTCAAAGCGAGGGGTATTTGCAATATGCACAAGTTCCTTGAAGTATTGGTCGAAATCATTATTAGCTGCAACAAAATGCTCATAAAGCGTATTGTCCCTCAAGATAATGAATTTTTTCTCGTATCGTACTTCTGATAGCAGGGTATCTATAAGCTTTTTATCATAAGTTAATATTTGATTATCGATATTGAGAATCGAACTAGCAACACCTTCTAATTTCTGAAATTGCAAAGTGACGTAAATACTTACAATAATTGCCAAAATGAATATCACAAGATAACCACCAACTACTCTGAAAAATATAGTGAATCTCATCCTAACCTTCTTAGTTCATAAATTTTTAACCTAACTTTTATTTTAGATTTTCCATTAGCAAAATGTAATTTGATTATTCTGGGAAGATTAATATTTCTAAATAAACCCAAATAATGCAATTGAGATGATGCAGATGTTGTGAAAAAATTTATTTTTCGATACCTTAGTGTACCTTTAACTGATGGTTTTTGGATAATTTTAGTGAATATAACCAATAA
>CAZXCW010000198.1:0-4909 GCA_964639385.1 uncultured Nitrospiraceae bacterium | reverse complement strand
TGTTTCCTTTTCAAGTCGTTACAGCATTATATCGGTGCTATTGGCGAAAGTCGGGATAAACTTAGTGAATGGAAACATCTCTTTTCCCGCGATGAAAATTAACGATATTCATAAAGCTGTAAGTATAAACCAGGATATAGTGTCTTCGCTCATTCTCGGCCCCGACAGATGTCGGGCCCTGCGAGGCTTTTGCCTCTTTATATTTAGAAATATTTTTTTGGACTATCGGCAAAAGAAACCGCTCAGATACTATATCCTGCCATCATGGATTTGAAGATGCTTCCTTAGTGAATGATAGTGCCCAGGCTTAGGAGTGTAGGAATTTTCATTCAGGGAGTGAAAGAGCATATCAAAAACATGCCTTCAAAAGACTATGGTATCATTAATCTGGGAATAATAACTCAGAAAATTAGAGGATTGCCTGAAAGGTATTAACACTTTTGGGTCTTTAAAAAGAGAGGGCAAATAAAATAGACAAGGTTAAAGCAGGTGTTGCCTTTGCTGAAAATCAAAATTCCTTTGAGGCAGGTAAACGGGCAGCAGCGGAAGCCTTGAAAAAGGTAGGACAAGAAGGAAGTCTTGTTCTATCGTTCTGTACTGCTAAACACAACTACCATGCTTGTTTTGAAGGCATAAGATCTGAGGTCGGAGATATTCCTATAATCGGTGGTCCTGCGATTGGTATTATTACCAATGATTATCTGGGCTATGAAGGATATCAACTCGGGGTGGCTGTCCTTCCAAATGACTTAACTTTTGACACTGTAGCAGTAGGCGGATTGGATAAAAGCGAAAAAGAAGCAGGATTTGAACTGGGCAGACGACTATCGATCAAAAGAAATATTGGTGAAAAACTGGCACTTCTTTTTTATGATTCCATTAAATCTCCGCCTCCACCTGCGCCAGTTCTAAATGTATCTTCTTATCTGATTGACGGATTTGAACAGGGAATCGGTAAAGAACCACCTTTAATTGTTGGAGCGGGTTTAATTGGAAGCTATACTTTCGATAGAGGAAGATTATTTTGTGGTACAAAAGTAGGTGATCAACATGCTGTAGCTACCCTTTTATCAGGTGAATGCTCTACATATGTAACCATAATGCATGGCTGTAAACCAATGAGCGATTATCATACCATTACAAAAATCGAAGGGTCGGCAGTGTATGAAATTGACGGCAGGCCTGCGCTTGACATGATTGATGATCTTCTTGGAAATCAAGAATGGCAAAAACGCCTTCCGCTTCTCTTGGTTACCCTTGGTTTAAACCATGGGGAGAAATATAGCCCATATAATGAGAAGAATTATGTTAATAGGCTTATTGTTAGTATCGTACCAGAAAAGAAGGGTATTGTATTGTTTGAAGCGGATTTCGAAAATGGCACGGAGTTTCAATTCATGCGCCGCAGTGCTGAGCTTATGGAAGAATCAGCAGATGAAAGAAGTAAAGAGGCCATGGCTTATCTCCGAGAAAATAATCAGGAGCCTTTTTTTGCTTTGTATATAGACTGTGCAGGCAGAACCGCAGGCTTTTCAGGAGCTGAAAGGGAGGAGGCCTCCATTGTTCAAGAGAATATCGGGAAAGATGTTCCTCTGCTCGGATTCTATTCAGGAGTTGAAATTGCCCCACTAATGGGCAAAAGCCGCGGGCTGGATTGGACAGCCGTATTATTAATATTAAGCAGGCGTAAATAAAAATGAGAAAGAATGATAAAACCCGAGAGCTTCTAAAAGGGCGTGATTACCTCTCTGCCCAGTTAGAAAAAGTCACTAAAGAGTTGTCAAGGCTTGACCTACTTAATCTAACCTTGACCCAGCAGAGGAGACAGGCCATTGCCGCTTTCAACTTTATCACAATTATGGAGGCGAAGATCAAGAAGGCCTTTACCATAGATAATTTGTACTTGAATGTTGTAAGGGCCATAACCTCTGATCTGTTTATGGATTCTTCTGCACTCTTAAGGATCAATTATGAAAACCGGGATATTTCTATATTAGCTTCTTCAGGGCTGTTAGAAAATCTTAAATGCCTTAAACTTGATGAAAATATTTCCGAACAAGAAACCTTGAAACCAACATTTGTGAATAGCGAGTCGTCTCTTCAAACATTTCATAAATTTATCATAAGCAGTTTTAAATTCCCCTTTTTTATTTGGTATCCCATCCTGGATGAAGAGGATGGTACGTTAGTTTTGTTTGTCGGAAACAGATTTGAAGACCTGATGTCAAAACAGCCTTTTTCAGAAACAAGCCTTGAAACCTTTGGTGCTATATCAGCAGTGATTTTATTAAGGAGAGGCAGTATTATCAAAACCCAGGAAATGCTAAGGAGAAAAGAGGAGAGGATTGATTTTTTAGCTGAGATATTAAAGACTTCTCCAATTTCTGTTATTGCTATGGACTGGGATGCAAAAATGATCTATGTTAACCCGGCAACTGAAGAGGTCTATGGTTATGAGGCGGAAGAGTTAATAGGGAAAGATCCGGTGGCTTTATTTAGCGCCGAGCCTGATGTGGCTGAGATCCAGAAAGAAATTCTCGGTATAGTCAGACAAGGTAAGGTCTGGAGAGGAGAAACACTGGATAAAAAGAAAAATGGTGATTTATTTTACTCCTGTACTTCTATTTATCAATTACTGGACAAGGAGGGAAATTTTATAGCCATTGTTGGATTTAAAGGAGACATCACTGAGCGTAAGCAAGCAGAAGAGGCTTTACGTGAATCAGAGAAAAAATACCGCAACCTTGTCGACAATGCCCTAGTCGGAATATATAAAACCAATCTCAAAGGCGATATTCTTTATGTAAATGAGGCTTTATGGAGGATGCTGGAATTTGAGTCACTTGAGGAAATGAAGGCAGAAGGGGTCCTAATGAGATACAAAAGCCCGTTGGATAGAAATGCAATGATTGAAAATCTTAAGAATGAAGGTAAAGTTAAAGATTTAGAGGTTGAATTACTTACAAAGACAGGAAAAACAAAAGAGGTTTTTCTAAATGCAATTCTTGACAGCGACACCATATCAGGAATGATTATGGACATTACTGAACGAAAGCAGATAGAGCGGGAACGTGGAGATCTGTTGGAGAAACTGCGTAGCAGTCAGGAACAATTACAAGGTCTCTTACGCAGACTTGTAGAGATGCAAGAAGCTGATCATCGTTTCCTTGCCGGCGAACTGCATGATCAGATCGGTCAAAACCTAACTGGGCTGGGCATAAACCTGGATATCATTTACAGGCAATTTTCAGGCGAATTTGATGGGAATAAGAAAATGATAAAACGGATTGAAGACTCTTTGAAACTGGTGGAAGATACAATAGAGCGAATTCGCGATATTATGGCTGGACTTCACCCTCCTGTGCTTAAGGACTATGGATTGTTAGTTGCAATGCGCTGGTATAGTGAACGGTTCTCAGAGCGCACCGGGGTATCCGTTGGGCTAAAAACAGAAGAATTATCCCAACGCCTGCCACTTGTTGTGGAGACTGCACTTTTCCGCATCTTTCAGGAAGTCTTAACTAATGTGGCAAAGCATGCAGAGGCAAGAAATGTAAGTGTAGCGTTACAAGAAATAAACGGGAAGGTCCGACTTAGCATTACCGATGATGGCGTTGGCTTTGATACTGCTGATATTCACTTAAAAGAGAAGCCAAAATGGGGGCTGGTTACTTTGGAAGAACGGGCTAAGGCACTGGGTGGGCGTTTGCATATAGAATCTTTTCCAAGTAAAGGGACAAGGGTTTTCATTGAAGTGTCAAGATAATCCTAAGTCCATAAGCGTATTCATTGCCGATGATCACGCCATTGTCCGTGACGGTCTTAGGTTACTCCTTGAAGCACAGCCTGATATAAAGGTTGTTGGTGATGCTGCAGATGGGCGGCAGGCAGTCTATCAGGTGCAACAGATTTGTCCTGACGTGGTCATCATGGATATAGCCATGCCTGAACTGAATGGCATTGAGGCCACACTTCACATTCGACAATCATGCCCTTCTACACAGGTTGTGATACTTTCTATTTATGCTACCAGAGAGCATATTTTCAGGGCCCTACAGGCAGGGGCACTTGGCTACATTTTGAAGGAATCGGCTGCTATAGAGGTAGTCAATGCTGTCCGTGCCCTTCATGCCGGACACCGCTACCTATGCAAGAAGATTGATGAGGTCATGGTTGATAACTATATAAGCCGGCGCCGAGTTTCGGAAATAAAGAGTCCAATTGAGAGTCTAAGCCCTCGTGAGCGTGAGATCTTACAACTCGTTGTTGAGGGGAAATCGAGTGCAGAAATAGCCAGCATACTTTTCCTTTCTCCAAAGACAGTTGAAACCTATCGCAGTCGGCTCATGCAAAAGCTTAAAGTGAACGACATCCCCAGTCTTGTCAAGTTTGCCATCCAGCATAGGCTGACTCCGGAGTAAGATTTCCTGCGCCAAAATCAAACTCTCCTGACAGACAAATATAAAATAACCATGTTAAATATATTAAAAATAATCAAATATTATGTAAGCTGATTGTTTAGCCAGATTATTCATAAAATCAGTGGTGGATGTAGTATTTGTCCCGAAAATGTCATTCTGGCTTGTCCAGAATCTTTCTGAAGAAGGATTCCCGACAAGCGGGAATGACAGCTGGGTAGCATATGTTAGGTATTTGATAAAGGAGGAAAGCTTGGGGAATTTAAAAGAGGTTGAAATCCTTCTGGTAGAGGACAATCCGCTTGATGCGGAACTCGCAATAAGAGCATTGAGTAAACACAATCTTGCCAATAAGGTGCTCGTCCTGAAAGACGGAGCCGAGGCATTGGAGTATATTTTTGCCACAGGCGCCTATGCCGGGAAGGACATCGGTAATATTCCAAAACTTATACTCCTTGATTTGAAACTTCCCAAAGTAGATGGGTTAGAGG
>CAZXCW010000197.1:0-4916 GCA_964639385.1 uncultured Nitrospiraceae bacterium | reverse complement strand
TCGAAAAATAAATTTTTTCACAACATCTGCATTATGTAAATGCATTTTTCGGGTTGATAAGAGGAGGGACTAATGAAGATTGTTTCAGAGCATAAAATCGAAGGTAAGATTCTACGCCTTCTTCAAGGAGACATTACAGAGAGAGACGTTGATGCAATAGTGAATGCCGCTAATTCTCACCTTCAACATGGTGGTGGAGTTGCAGGTGCAATTGTAAAAAAAGGTGGGCAAATTATACAAGAAGAAAGTAACAAAATAGGGTATACACCTGTTGGTACGGCAGTTATTACAGGTGCAGGGAGGTTGCCTGCAAAATTTGTTATCCATGCAGTCGGTCCAAGGATGGGTGAGGGAGATGAGGATAAGAAATTGAAGAGCGCCGTTTTAAACAGCCTCAAGCTTGCATCAGAAAAAGGCTTAAAAAGCATATCCATGCCTGCGATAAGTTCAGGTATCTTTGGTTTCCCAAAAGATAGATGCGCTGAAATACTGGTAAAAGAGGCGTTAAATTTTATAAAGGCAAATCTGAAGAGCAGCCTTGAACTCATAGAATTTTGCATCTATGATGACCTTACTATGGGATACTTTAAGAGGGAGTTTGATAGAATCAGTTAGGTTATCGAGGCTGTTTGTGATACTGTACCCTGATTTTGTAGGCAATGCTTGCGTGGTCAGAGGCAAGAGTATCACATCTTCCATTACAAATGAGTTTTCCCTTTCCCGACTTCTTATGATCTTTGACCATATCAGTAATCACTGAGGTCAAATCGAAACCGCCGTCGACACAGTCTTTTATCATGCAATCCATATTAAAGTAAGCATAACCAGAGGGAAAAAAATTAACAATGCGCTCCATGAGAATAGGATTTACTCCTTTATGATAGTATGTCATATGAACCACTATGCCTGAAACTTCAGGAAAGCGTTCAGAAACCAATCCAGATGCAAGTTTCAGCTTTTTATTCAGCTCCATCCTTTCCACATAATTTTGTTTGTGCGCCATTTTCTCCTTTCAGTATAAAGGCCCCTCTCCCTAAAGAGGGGGACATTTATCGTCAATTAAAAGTTTAACCACCTTGATTGCCTTAAGACCTTTTGGGCTTTTTTCAACATCAAAGTTGACTCTGCTACCCTTGACAAGAGACTTAGATCCGTTACTATCTTTTGATCTCCTTACGTATAAACTAAGGTCTCAGGGTTAACTTAACCCCACAAAAAGGCCACAAAGCCTAAAAGTCTTTGTGGCCTTATCAGTTCCAAAAACTTCCGAAACTTCAATAAAAATTTTAACATATTCATATATAAAAGTAAACTTTACCAGCTTACAAGCCGAAAGATAGAGCATTTTTCTTATATTCCATGATATGATACTTATCATTAAATTAAGGAGGTTACATTGGCAAAACGTGCTGGAGTATATAAAAGTGAAAAGAGAAGAAAAGAATTAGCCCGTCAGAAAAAGCAAGAAGAGAAAATGAAGCGACGTTTGAGCAGAGGAATCAGTGCGCAAAAGGATACTGAGCTGATAGATTCAGAAGGCAAAGACAAAGAACAAGAGATTTGAGGCAGGAGCTGAAAGTTTTTTCTAAGAAAAGGGAAGGTAGGTAGTTAGATATTCTATCGGGCAAAACCAGAAAACTTCCATTACTATGTTTTAGATGTTAGTGGATAATAACTAATGACTGGTGACCAGGGAAAGTTTTTTAACGTTTTCGCATACCTCTTCTGGGGTTAATACGGCTCCGCCTGGTCTTCCGTAAAAGAGCACCTCGGCTTTACCATTAATTGCTAATCTCACATCCTCAACCATCTGGCCGCTATTCATCTCTATCGTAATAAACTGTCTGTATTTTTCGGAAAGCATGGATAGTTCTTTTTCAGGAAAGGGGAATAGAGTAATCGGTCTAAAAAGGCCGATTTTATGCCCTTCGCGCCTTAGCTTTTTGACGGAGGAAAGGGCGATCCTTGCTGCAATTCCAAAGGCGACCAATAAAATCTCGGCATCATCAATATAATAGCTTTCAAATTTAACATCTCTTTCCTTCATTCTTTTATATTTTCTCTGGAGTTTATAATTTCTCTCTTCAAGCTCTCCATCCCCCATACAAAGAGATCTTACTACACGTGGTTCCCTTCCCTTGCATCCATCAAGTATCCAATCCTTTTTAGGAAGATCTGGTTTTACGTAAGGTGAGGGGTAAAAAGGTTCCATAACCTGACCAAGGACACCATCTGCTAATATCATGGTAGGATTTCTGTATTCGTCTGCCTTGTCAAAGGCGAGCATCGTAAGGTTCCACATTTCTTGAAGATTGTAAGGCGCATATACAAGGAGTCTGTAATCGCCATGTCCTCCACCCTTGACAGACTGAAAATAATCTCCCTGACTGCCGGAGATGTTACCGAGGCCAGGCCCACCCCTCTGGATATTAACTATGACAACGGGAAGCTCTGCTCCTGCAAGATATGATATCGCCTCTTGTTTCAGACTTATCCCGGGACTACTTGATGAAGTCATAGCTCGTAAACCTGTAACAGATGCACCATATACTATGTTTATTGCAGACAGCTCACTTTCAGCTTGAATAAAGACACCTCCAACCTCGGGCATCCTCCAGGACATATACCCAGGTATTTCATTCTGTGGGGTTATGGGATATCCTGCATAGAAGCGACAGCTTGCTTGAATTGCTGCCTCGGCGATTACCTCATTGCCTTTCATGAGGATCTTCTTTTTCACGCCTGAATTATAGCACAAAAATTCCTTGATCTGTTCAAAAATTATTTAATTAATGGGACTAAACCACTGACAAGGTCAGTGGTGGGGTGTGGGGGCGGAGGCCCCACTCCTTATATGTCCACCAACATTGTTGGTGGTTATCAAATAACTCCTCCGCTTAAAAGCCACCGACAAGGTCGGTGGTAGTTTACTTTTTTTACAGCAATTGGATTACTATTTGTACTGCCAAGTACCCCTCTTTGGCAAAGAGGGGACAGGGGAGATTTTATGAATAATAAGGGTTAAATACCTGCAGCCGTAAGTGTATTTTAAGGACAAGTTATGGAGGCAGAATGGTAAAGTAGCTGTCACTGGCGTCTCTACCCACTGTACTTCCGGATGCATCTTTAAGAACTACCTTCACCTTGCACTTGTACTTCGGTGATTTCACTTCTGGCACAGTCCAAGAATAATCATGTGTACCTTCTGTTAGATATGAAGGGTCTTTTAAGGTTTTGATAAGAATCCAGGTAGCACCTCCATTTTTTGTGTAGAACAACTTTACTTTTGCCACAGGAGGATTTTTCGTGGCATTCATTGTCCATGTTATGGAAGGCGTATCGGGTGAAGTGTATGTTGTTGTAGTTCCTCCATTCGGCCCTGTTAAATTTACCACCTCTATAGCAAATGTAGCTGATCTACCTTTCCCTATTTTTTGCCCTAAAGCATCGTAGCCGATTACTTTCAATAGGCACTTTTTCTTGTTATTCCATGGAGTAGGTACTGGCCAATCATAGCTATTGGTTGGCCAATTTTTGTTTATCGCCCTCCATGTTAAACCGTTATTCAGCGAATACAATAGCTTGAACTTTACAGCCTCAGAAAGTGCGTCCCCTTCCCATTGAATAGGATATGACGAACCTGAAGGGATTGGGTCTCCTGTATTAGGTGCAACGAAATATAAAGAGGCAGGATATAGATAGGTAATTCCGTCAATATCATCCTGGTCTAATGTGCGCTTTTTAGTTTCTCCTGCATCTACATAACCATACATTGTTTTCTCAGTATCGGCTGAATCATAAAGGTCGTCTAAACATAGTGAATGTCCAAGTTCATGGGTTCCCACATTTTGGACATCATAGGCAATTATGGACCCATCTGTTGCCCATGGATAGCTTGTGTTAAACTGAATGTCAGTGTCTTTGAATTCTCCGGTGGTTGAATTGTACCAGAAATAATTTTCTGCTAAAGTCCCATTTTGTCCCATTTGACCAAAAGTCACTATGTTAAATCCGTCATTACTGCCGTAAACCGTGCTTGTTGTAGTTCCAACATAAATAAAAATAAAAGAAGATGTAGCTACATCTGTCCATGTCTGCATTGCTAGCAGGATGGCGGGAAGGCTGTTAGCGGGCCCTCCAGATGTATTTACATAATAAGTGGTAGAAGTGTTTCCCCATTTTATTTCTGCTCCGGTGCCGGTAGTAGTGCACACTTGAAATGCAGATGCGCTGGAAAACCAGAAAACAACGACGAAGAATAAAGCTGCATGATAAATAAGCCTTCTTTCTCCACTCATTCTTTTACTTCCTTTATTTTTTTGATAAGCTCATTGACGGGAATGTTATTGGTAACAGCCTCCCGTCCAGTTAAAAGGGAGAATCCGCTTTTCCTTGCAATCCCATCTTTACCAACTATGTATTTGCCCTGAGCTTTTCCTACTGTGTTAAAGATAATACTGCCTTTTTTACCAATATTGGATTTAAGAAATAGGATTACTTTCTCACCTTTTTTGGGAAGAGACACATCAGACACCTTAAGTCCTGTATCTCCCACTTCACCACCCTCAAATTCTACCGTGATTCTTCTTTCAATTTTCCTGCCTTTAAAAACATCAGTTACCAGAACAGTAGCAGTGGTAAAAATGGTTTTACCATCTTCACTCCATTGCGCTTCTGCGTTTTCTACATCTCCCATTATGACTGCTTCTGATGCCTTTGTAAGGTCTTCGGTGCTTAATCCTATCATGATGGCTGATGCGTGAGGTACATATAGGCTCAGGTATATCGTAAGAAAACATAGGAACCCTATGGCAATATATCTTCCCTTCATGGTAAGCTGCCTCCTATAAAATTAATTAACCCCAAAAGTGCAATTAATATAATACAGATGTTGTAAAAAAATTTATTTTTCGATA
>CAZXCW010000196.1:0-4938 GCA_964639385.1 uncultured Nitrospiraceae bacterium | reverse complement strand
ACAGTAATTCATGTTAAATAAATTTTTGAACAATACCTGCATTATTTGGGTTAAGTCTGCTTTTATTTTTGTAGCTCTTTGAGGGCCTCAATGAGTCTTTCAATATCGACTTGAGTATGTGAAGCTGTTATGGTTATTCTTATCCTCGGCTCTTTGACCGTCGGTGGTCTTATTGCCGGTGCAAATACACCTCTTTCATATAAATACCTTGATATCTTTAACGTATTTTCCAGAGTCCCTGTTCTTATGGGGATAATAGGTGTTTCACTTCCCCCGATATCATAGCCAATGCCCTTCAGAAGACGTGCTATCTCGTTCCTGTTTGCCCAAAGCCTCTTTATCAATTCAGAATCCTTTTCTATCAAATCCAGCGCAGCTATGGATGCAGCTACAATACATGAGGGTAAGGTTGTCGAAAATATAAAGCTCCTCGCGTTATTTAAAATCCACCCAATGACTTCGGAACTCCCTGCAACAAAGGCCCCAAAAGAGCCAAGGGCTTTTGAAAAAGTCCCCATTTGTATAATCCAAGGCTCAGGTTTGACGTTGAAATGTGAGAGCGCACCCTTTCCATTTCCGAGGACACCCGTGCCATGGGCATCATCAATGTATAAGATTGCATTGTAGTCTTTACAGATATCAAAAATTCCTTCTAAGGGCGCAATATCTCCCTCCATGCTGAAAACTGTATCTGTAACAATAATCTTCCTTTTTGCACGATTTATTCTTAATAATTCTTCAAGGTGGCATAAATCTTTATGCCTATATATCAGTGTCTTTGCCTTGCTCAACCGGCATCCGTCAATAATACTCGCATGATTTACTTCGTCACTGAGTATCACTATATCCTTATCCGTAATGGCAGGTATAATGCCTGTGTTCGCTGAATAGCCTGAATTGAAGATTAGGGAAGACCCTGTGTCCTTAAACTGTGCGACTTTATCCTCGAGCTCTTTATGAGGGATGCTTCCACCACCTAAAAGTCTCGAGGCGCCAGAGCCATACCCATATTCGTCCATAGCCTTTTTAACCCTGCCGATTATATAGGGATGGTTGGAAAGGCCGAGGTAGTCATTTGACGAGAAGTTTATATATTCCTTCTCACCAAATTTTATCCTTGGACCCTGCGGAGATGCACGATCCTTTATCTCCCTGAAGAGCCCTTTTTCTCTTAAAATCTGGAGTTTTTCAAAAAACATAGGGGTATTGTAACACGACTATCTGGTCCTCCTATTCCTCAAAAGAGGGCTGAATCTAAAAATTTAAAGAAACTTCTTTTTATAATTATAAAAGTCTTGACAATCTTTTTTACCCTGTGATATGCTTTTTTGGCCTGACGTACTCCTTTAGAAGGGGGATAACATGTTAGAAATTAATCAATGGTTTTTTGTCTTGACAGCACAATTTCTCGTACTCCTTTTCATTTTAAATCTTATTCTCTTCAAACCTCTTCTCAAAGTCTTTAAAGAAAGGGAAGACACGGTGAAGGGCTCTCTTGATGCTGCAAAGGAAATGAACAGCCGGAGAGAGGAAAACATTGCCCGATTAAACAGGGAACTTGCTGATGCGAGAAGCAAAGCAAAAGAGATATTCGAAACACGCAGGGCTGAAGGTCTGCAGAAACAGAAAGAAGTTCTCTCAAAAGCTGAGGCTGAGGCATCGGAAATTCTCGATAAGGCAAGGTCAGATCTCAAGACAGAGGTTGAAAGGGCAAGAAAGGCATTGAGGACAGAGGTTGATAAATTCTCTGATGAAATCGTCAGAAAGTTGGTGAGAGCATGAGAAGCAGCCATTGTTTAAAGTTCAGAATTTTGGGTAAAACAGCATTCATTGTGTCTGCATTTTGTATTCTAAGTTTTGTATTTGCATTTATTGCCTTTGGGGCAGAGGAAGGGGGGGCTCACACATCCCTTTTTAAAGACTATTTCTGGAAGATTATCAATTTTGGAATTCTCTTCTTTATCCTTTTTAAATTCGGTAAAAAGCCTTTTCAGTCATTTTTGAAGCAGAGGAGCGAGATGATTGAAAAGACCCTGAAAGAGGCAAAAGAGGCCAAGGATCTTGCAGAGAAGGCGCTTAGAGAGTTAGATGTACGGCTTAAGAAGAAGGATAAAGAGATAGAAGAGATTTTTTCTATATCGAAGCGATCTGGAGAAGAAGAGCATGCCAGACTTATAGAACAAGGCGACAAACTGAAAGAAAAGATTTTAGAACAGGCAAAAGCAAATATAGCGTATGAACTCAAGCATGCAAAAGAGGCTATTAAGGCAGAGGCAGCCGAGATTGCAATTGAATTAGCAGAAAAGAAACTGAAAGAAAAGTTAACAAAGGAGGAACAAGAAAGGCTACTCGAAGAATCTATAGCAAAGATGGGGGGTAGTAATTGAAAAGGCTGAAAGAGGCGAAGAGGTACGCAAAGGCATTACTTGATACTGTTGGTGTCGAAAAAGCACCTCAGGCTTTAACCGGGCTTAGTGTTGTTAACGATATGATGCTCAAAAGTAAGGAATTTAAGAGCCTGCTTGTTAATCCACAATTCATGCCAGAAGAAAGAGTGAAAATAATAAAACAGATTGCTGGTAAGCTAAAACTTTCGGATCATGTAGTAAAATTTATTTTACACCTGGCCGAACTGATGCTCATTATTCACCTTTCAGAGATAATTAGAATTGCCACAAGCCTTTACCTTGAAAAGAAGAAGAGGGCAAAGGCGGTGATCAAGACTCCTTTGGCAATAAGCAAGAATTATGAAGATAAGCTCCGTGCATCTCTGAAGAGACTCACAGACAGAGATGTTGACATAGAATACGTGATGGATCCCTCCCTTCTTGGTGGGGTCCAGATCAAGGTCGGAAGTACAGTTTATGATACAAGTATCAAAGGCCAGTTGGGGCTTTTAAAAAATGAGCTTATGAAGGGGTGAAATTATGGCTATCGAAGGAATCAAGACAGAAGAGATAAGTGAACTTCTGAAAAAGCAGATAACCGATTTTGAGAAAAAGGTTGATGTCAGTGAAGTAGGTATTGTTACCTATGTCGGCGATGGTGTTGTGAAGATATATGGCCTCGAAAATGCAATGGCTTCGGAGCTCCTGGATCTTCCCAATAACGTGGTTGGAATGGTCCTAAATCTTGAAGAAGATGCAGTCGGTGCAGTTCTCTTTGGTGAGGATAAACTTGTCAAGGAAGGCGACATAGCAAAGCGTACAGGAAGGATTATGGAAACGCCTGTTGGTGAGGCTTTGATAGGTAGGGTAGTAGATGCTATCGGAAGGCCTATAGATGGAAAGGGACCGATAGCTGCGAAAGAGGCAAGAAAGGTAGATGTTGTTGCACCGGGCATCATTAGGAGGCAGCCAGTTAATCAGCCTCTTCAGACAGGTCTCAAGGCAATAGACTCTATGATTCCCATTGGAAGAGGCCAGAGGGAGCTGATCATAGGTGACCGTCAGATTGGTAAGTCCGCTATCCTGATTGATACGATTATTAATCAGAAGGGCGGTGATGTTATCTGCATCTATTGTTCTATTGGTCAAAGAAGACCGGCTGTTGTGCGTACCGTGAATGTTCTTGAACAATATGGCGCTATGGAACACACCATAGTTGTTGTTGCAACTGCGAGTGAGCCTGCTCCAATGCAATATATAGCTCCTTACGCAGCCTGTGCGATGGGTGAGTATTTCAGGGATAAAGGCATGCATGCCCTTGTCTGTTATGATGACCTGTCGAAGCAGGCCCAGTCCTATAGGCAAATTTCGTTGCTTCTCAGGCGTCCGCCAGCCCGTGAGGCATACCCTGGAGACGTGTTCTACCTCCATTCGAGACTGCTCGAGAGGGCATCAAAGTTAGCTGATGAGTATGGTGGTGGTTCACTCACAGCCCTTCCGTTAATTCAGACCGAGGCTGGGGATATTTCTGGATATATTCCTACGAATGTCATATCCATTACGGATGGTCAGATATTCCTTGAGTCAGAACTCTTTTACGGTGGTGTAAGACCGGCAGTTAATGTCGGCCTTTCCGTCAGCCGTGTTGGGGGTGCAGCCCAGATGAAGGCTATGAAACAGATTGCTGGAATGCTGAGGCTCGACCTCGCACAGTACAGGGAGCTCGCTGCATTTGCACAATTCGCCTCTGACCTCGACAAGGCAACCCGTGCTCAGCTTGAAAGGGGTAGGAGGATGGTTGAACTACTGAAGCAAGACCAATATGTGCCCATGCCTGTGGATGAACAGATAATGCTTATCTACGCTGGAACACAGGGGTTCCTCGACGACCTGCCTGTTGAGGCACTAAAGGCATTTGAGGAGGGGTTCCTTAGATATATAAGGTCAGAGAAACAGGCTCTGAAAAAGGAGTTAATGGAAAAGAAGGCATTAGATGATGACCTTAAGGCAAAGTTGACCGAGGCGGTTACAACCTTTAAGAAAACATTTCAACCTTAAATGAAAAAACAGAACATGTACAGTGTCATTGATAGGAGTGAAACGGTTGCGAGGCGAAGCCGAAGCAAACGCGGGGATTCCTCGCTTCTTCGCTCGGAACAGGCTCCGCAATTTCAACTATCTTATGCAGAGATTGCCACGCCACCTGAGGTGGCTCGCAATGACAGTTTATAGGGAGTTAATGGAGGATAGATGGCGACCTTAAGAGATATAAGAAAGAAAATAAAGGCCATCCAGAGCACTAAGAAGATCACAAAGGCGATGAAGATGGTAGCTGCTGCGAAGCTGAGGAAGGTACAGGACAGGATGCTGAATTTCAGGCCCTATGCACTAAGCATGCAATCAGTCCTTTCTGACCTTGCGAGGGTCGCGGAGAGGGAGCTCCATCCTATTCTTGCTGTTAGACCGAGGAAGACTGTAGAAGTTCTTGTGATGACTTCTGATAGGGGTCTCTGTGGAGCCTTTAATACAAATATCCTGAGGAGTGCAGCAC
>CAZXCW010000195.1:0-5005 GCA_964639385.1 uncultured Nitrospiraceae bacterium | reverse complement strand
TTTTAATATGAAATCATTTTCCATAAATCTTCCTTTAAAGGCTCTACTATGTAAAGATAATTAACCCTGCTTAGGCAGCGTGAAGCTAAAAGTACTCCCTTTTCCGGGTATGCTCTCTGCCCATATCTTCCCGCTATGGGCTTCCACTATTGTTTTCGCTATGGAAAGCCCGAGCCCTGATCCTCCTGAATCTCTGCTCACACGATAAAAGGCATCAAAGATATAAGGAAGATGTTCCGCAGATATGCCAACCCCTGCATCAATCACCTGGACCTGCACTTCCAGATTCCAGTCATTCAGTTTCACCGACACCATCCTATCATGTGGCGAGTATTTCACTGCATTATCAAGTATATTTTCGAGGACACGTTCTATCATTTTGCCGTCAGCATTAATTACAGGTATTAAGGTGTCCGAATATTCGAAAGAGATTTGTATATTCTTTTTCTCTGCCTCAACTCTGGCTATTTCTATCTGACGGTTTATGGCATCTTCTATATTAAAAGCACTCTGTAACGGTCTGTATTCCGTTGTCTCGAACCTGGAAAATTCCAGAAAATCGCTTATCAATTCCTCCACTTTTATCAGCTCTTCTTTTATTATGTGCAGGGTATTAAGCTGCGGTTCTGTAAGGGAGCCCACTTTTCCTGAGAGCAATCTTGATAAAAAACCGCCGGCGGTAATCACAGGATTTTTCATATCATGGGCAAACATAGGAAGGATATTTTTTCGCTCCCTTTCCAGTTTTTTGATTTCAGTAATATCTCTAAACAGTTCAATCCCTCCGATGAAATTCTGATCTTTATCAAAAAGGGGTGAGATCGAAGCAACTATCGTGATAAGTTCACCGCTTTTTTGTTTGATATTTGTCTCTACTGCTGCCGTCTGCTGTTTTTTCTGAAAAGCATATTGAAACAACGGGCAGGCTTCCCTGTCGGTTGTGCCATGGAGAATCTCAAGATGAGATTTTCCAATCACTTCACTTTTCAGGTAACCAGTAATCATCTCAGCTTGGGGATTGAAATCGATAACAAACCCTTCTTCGTCAACCAGAGTAAAACCTGTTGGCAGACTGTTTCTTATGATTTCATAGATTTGACATTCTTCTATTTTCATAGTCTCACAAGAAAGTTAATGGATTGTCATCCTGTCTTTTATTTTCGAAAAAATATAATATTTCTTTGTCCCATGCCGTCTTTCCGTAACAACGCCCTCTGTTTTTAATCTTTCTATCATCATTGCGGTATTATCCTCTGATATTCCAAATATATTAGCTACATCAATAGTCGTCAAAGGTCGTCTCTTTATCGTTTCTAATGTGTAGAGTCTGATATCCTCAGCCCTTTTTCGTGCTTTCGCATGAAACTCACCAATGACCTCACACTCCTTGCCGAAAGATTCCTTAATACCGGTCATCTCTTCAATGCTCAATGGTTCTGCATACATCTCGGATGGCGGCCTGATAACCGTATTCAAGTGAATTTTGTCAGGCATTATCTGAGAAACTGCCTTTTTGATTTTTGAAAGCTCCTGTGGATCATCGTTGAAACCTTTTATCAGCATAATCTCAAGCAATATTTGGCCTTTGTAAATCTCTCTGAACCTCTTTAAGCCATCTATTATCAAATCGATTTTAAGAGCTCGATGGGGTCTGTTTATCTTTTGAAACATTTCAAAGGAAGCTGCATCCAGAGAAGGGAGAACCATATCTGCTCTCAGGAGGTCTTTCTGTACATCTTCCTTAAAAAGAAGCGTGCCATTTGTCAAAACCGCCAGGGGAGTAGAAGTCATCTCCTTTATTTCTCTTATTAATTCACCAATGTTAGAATTCAGGGTTGGCTCTCCGGAACCGGAAAAGGTTATATAATCTATGAGCTGATTCGCATCCAAAACTTTTTTTACTTCACCAAGGACATCATTTTTTTGAGTATACATTTTCCTTACAATGCTCTTTCGTGTTGTCCTTCCGAGCTGACAGTAAATACAGTCAAGCGTGCATGTTTTATAAGGAACTATATCTATTCCTAAGGAAAGACCTAATCTTCTTGAAGGCACAGGTCCATAGACATATCTCACGATTATTTAATCCTTTCCCATAAAAAAGATATATCCCGCGCTATTTCGTTGCTGGAGAATTCAACGAGTGGCACACCTCGAACTATTGATTCGCTCACCTTTTGAGAAAAAGGCAATTGAGCTATCACCTCTATATCTCCTTTCTGACAAATTTTTTTGATTTCTCCGCTATTATCAGGGTTGATATCATATTTGTTGACCACTACTTTGGTAGAAACGCCGAAGTGTTTTGACACCTGCGCAACTCTTTCCATATCATGAATCCCTGAGAGCGTGGGTTCAGTAACAATTACTGCTAAATCCACACCCGATAGAGATGCAATCACGGGACAACCTATTCCCGGAGGCCCATCAATTATCACATAATCCAGATTTTCTTTTTCGGCAATTTCTTTTGCTTTCTGCCTTACTTGTGTTACCAGTTTCCCTGAGTTTTCTTCAGCAATGCCCAGCTTTGCATGGACGAGAGGACCATACTTTGTATCAGAAATAAACCATTCACCAGAGACATTTTCTTCGAGTGTGATAGCGCCTGTAGGACAGATATAACTACAAATGGTACACCCCTCACATGATACTGGATCTACTATAAAATCCTCGCGTATTGCATCAAAGCGGCAAACGGAAATGCACTGGCTGCATTGCTCGCAGATTTCTGCATTAATCCGTGCTGTCACGCCGCTTCTGAATTCATGTCTCTCTTTTATTTCAGGTTGTAACAGGAGATGAAGGTCCGCTGCATCTACATCACAATCCACCATAACCTTATTTTTTGCCAGGGCAGCAAAAGATGCCGTCAGTATGGTTTTTCCAGTTCCACCCTTCCCGCTGATGATGACTATCTGTTTCATCGTATTTTCCCTTCTAACCACCCAAGTTTTATATTTTCATCAGGTCCAAACTCGGATACATATGGTTTTATGTCTAAGAGAGGAGTTCCGTCAATTACATCTATACCCTTTACAGTAAGGATTCTTCCACTTCGTTTAAGGAGACGCACCACAGAGAGGCCTATCTGATTCGGTCTTTTTGGAGCCCTGGTGGCAAATAATCCCCGCTGGGTTTTGTCTAAGTATGGTTTTACCTTTAAACAATACCCTTTTGATTTATGAAACCAATAAATCAAGATTATGTGAGAAAAGCCTTCTATGTCTTCCAGGCCCTCCTGATATTCTTTAAGTACCTCTACCTGACCAGTTGCTCTTGATCGAAAGGGTTGAATAGGCGTCTCTTCTCTGGACTTAAAAGGTGAATGAATTATCCCGATAGGTTTAATTCTCATAATCTTACAGTACCTTTCATACGATTTATGAGATCAAACATATCCTTAAATCTCTCTTTATATTCTTTCTTTTCCTTTACCAAGGGAATCCCTCTCGAATATAAGAATGCGATTTCTTTATCAAAGGGTATGCGCATAAGGATAGGAATATCTTTTTTCTTACAATATAAATCTACTTTATCGTCTCCTATATCTGAACGGTTTATGACCACCCCAAAGGGTATTTGCAATTTTTCTAAAACCTCTACTGCGAGAATTAAATCATTCAGACCGAATGGTGTCGGTTCTGTTACCAGTATACAAAAATCACTTCCTTTCACCGATGCAATAACAGGACAGGAGGTTCCTGGCGGGGCATCTATGATCACTGTTCTCGTCGGATCAATATATTCTTTGACCTGCCTGATCAGTGGGGGTGACATTATTTCGCCAATATTCAGCCTCCCGTGAATGAATTCAACACTTCCAGATGTCCCGCTCTCTATAATGCCAATTTCTTTATTCACCTCTCTTATTGCCAGGCGAGGGCACAAAAGACTGCATCCACCACAGGCATGACAGAGGTGAGGGAAGATTAAGACACTTCCTTTCCTATCGCCATTCTTGGGCATCACGGCAATGGCATTATAGGCGCAAATATCCCGGCACTTTCCACAATAGTCGCATTTTGACTCATCAATTTCGGGTATCCGAATAGTAGCAATTTTTTTGTCTGTTATATCTGGCTCAAGAAATAAATGTGCATTCGGTTCTTCGACATCGCAGTCAAGAAATTGAACGCTGTTCAAGCTTAGCGCTAAATTCACGGCGACTGTAGTCTTACCTGTGCCACCTTTGCCACTTGCAACTGAAATAATCATTGAGTTTCCTCCTTTTTGGTCTACTTTTTCACTTCGATACAGAGGAATCCCGCCTCCTTTACATACTCCTCAACCGAATTTTCAATTCTTCGGGGCTCTTCGGGCCTCTGAAAGAGCGTGCTCCTGACTCTTGTAATCTTAAGACCTGCATCCTGTAACATTCCTTCTAAATCATCAAAGGAATAAAATCTCGCAATGCTGTAAAAAGGATGCCTCTGTCTTTTTTTCTCTTCATAAGATGCTCCCCAGGGAGAGTCTTTAGGGACCAGCCCTATTACAATATATCCATCCCTCTTCAACACTCGTTTCCCTTCCATGAGGACATCTACGGGGCTTTGGACAAAACAGAGAGTGACTATGAGCATAATGCAGGCAAAGGTTCCGTCCTTGAAAGGCAATTGTTCACCAATGGCCTGCACCACCTCAACACCTCTCTTTTGGGCAAACTTTAAGGCATTAAAAGCTGGATCGATACCTATCACTTCGGGAAAACACTCTGCAAATCTCCCTGTTCCTACACCAATCTCAAGGATCGGGGCTGGCATATTCTCTATGAATGGCTTCAGGCATAGAAGCTCACTCTCATAAAGAGGTCTCCCATCCTCAGAGTCATACCATGTATCGTATTTCTCTGTTGAGATATCAAAAATGCTCGTCATAGATCTTCTTTAACCCAAAAAATGCATTTACATAATGCAGATGTTGTGAAAAATTTATTTTTCGATATCTTAGTGTCCCTTTATTCATAAATATTTGTAGAGATAGGCAGGGTATAGTATTTGAGCGG
>CAZXCW010000194.1:0-5022 GCA_964639385.1 uncultured Nitrospiraceae bacterium | reverse complement strand
GTTAAAGGTATACTAAGGTATCGAAAAATAAATTTTTTCACAACATCTGCATTATGTAAATGCGTTTTTCGGGTTAAAGGCTTATCCTATCTCTTGTTAGCAAGAAATGAGACTTCATCCAACAGACAATATACTTTATCTTTCAAATGGGAGCAACTAATAAGTGTTGATGAAGTATTTGAGTCTATAATGCAGTTTCTCAATGAAAATAGCACTTTATAATCTTACAACTACGACTAAATCCGGTGGCATCGAGACCTTTAACCGAGAGTTAGCGAGCGCCCTCGCAAAAAGGGGACATATAGTCCATATTTATGGAGGAAAAGGAGACATAATTCAGGACATTCCTGCAGGAGCTTCAATTTATATGTATCCGTACATCAAAAGAGAATTCATACCTGATTTTGGTTCAAGATTTAGAAAATCAATGGAACGACTATCTTTTGGCTTGTTTACTCTTAAAGATCTTATAAAAGGTAATTATGATTATATTTATATTTCCAAGCCATTCGATATTCCTGTCGCCTTATTATCCTCATCTTATTCAAAAGCGAAGACAATCTTTAGTTCGGGAGGAACTGAGTTTTTCCCCGGCTATAAGTATTTGGCTAAAAAATTAGACTTTTTCTTTGCGTGCAGCGAATTCAATGCCTTGCAGATAGAACAATACTGTGGAATCAAGCCTTTGGTTTTGCCCAACGGCGTAAATACAGAACTATTCAAACCTTGCGATCCAGATTTAAAGTTAAAATATCAATTACAGTTGACTAACAATGAGAATATCGTGATAAGTGTATGCCGCCTCGTAGGATGGAAAGGCATCCAATACAGCATTAAGGCAGTGGCAAAATTAATTGAAAAAGGTCATTCTATCACCTATTTGATCATAGGCGATGGAGAGCATAAAAAGGATCTTGAAACATTCACAAAAAATCTACATCTCTCAGATCGTGTGAGGTTCATGGGGAACATCAGGAATACTGAATTGCCTCGATATTATTCCATAGCTGATATAGCGATTTACCCAAGTATAGCAAACGAAACCTTTGGGATATCGATAGCTGAGGCGATGGCCTGTGGTATGCCTGTCATCTCCACAAATGTGGGAGGCATACCAGAGATTGTTCACAAGGGCTCAGGTTTTCTAGGGCCTCCAAAAGATGACAATTTTTTGGCAGAGGCGATAAAAACTTTACTGCTTAATGATAGCTTAAGGAAAGAGATGGGTAACGCAGGCAGAAAATGGATTGTAGAAAATTTCAGCTGGGATATTGTAATAGAAAAATTTGAGGAGTATATAAATAAGTGGCAATGAAAAGATACCCAAAGGTCCTCATAAGCTATTTCTTTGGCTCAAACGAGATTCCTCTTGGTTCTTCGTGTGCGAGGGCTTTGAAGGTTCTTGGATGTGAAGTTTTATGCTTCGACAGCGGTGTCAATAGTCAAATAGACCGATTTTTTCTCAAACCCATAAATAAACTGGTCTGGAATACAGGGTTTAAATATATAGATATATCAAGAAATTCCCAATGGAATAATCAAAATTTAAGGCAAAGGTTATTAGAGAAGGCCATTATTGAATTTAAACCCAATATTTTACTTGTTTTGCGAGGCCATGGATTTAATGGAGAATACTTAAGCCATTTAAAGGAAAAATATAAGATTGAAAAGATTGTTGGATGGTGGGTTAAAGGACCGAAATGGTTCGACCTTATGAAAACCGAAGCAGAAATATATGATCATTATTTTTGTATACATAAGGAAGGCTATATTGAGAAAGATAGAATTTATTATTTTCCGGTCGTTGCAGTGGATAATTTACTCTATAGGCCTATTTTTGACCATAAAGAGAAACAATACAAATATGACATTATATTTGTCGGTGGTTGGACGGAAAAAAGGCAAGAAATTTTAGGGAAAATAGCAGACTTTACTGTTACTATTTATGGCTCAAAATGGAAAAAGAAAAATCTCCTAAACTTTAGATTTAAGCATAAAATAAAAGGTGCAGGTATTTGGGAGAATAATCTTGTCAAACTATATAACACCGCAAAGATAGCGTTAAATATTTCTGCATGGAATACAGAAAAATTCTCTGGTCTAAATTTTAGGGTTTTCGATATTCCAGCCTGTGGCAGTTTTTTACTCACCGACTATTCGGATGAACTAAAGGAATATTTTAAGATTGGAGAGGAAATTGAGACATACAGAAATATCAACGAATTAAATGACAAATTATCATATTATCTTAAAAATGAGGCTACAAGGGAGAAAATAGCATTAAGGGGATATGAAAAAGTTTTAAGTTTAGACACATTTGAAGATAAAATGGCTATCTGGTTAAAAAAGGTTTGGTTTAGTGATTGATGTTAACAATGAAAAGCAGAATCAAGGATAAAGCATACTGGATAGATAAAATACTACAGACCACCATGGAGTATGGAATATACCTTCTTGCTATATTCCTTTTCACCGACAAGGGAGAATCTTTTCGCACTATTGGTCTTTACATACCTCCCATTGCACTTATTATCAGATCATACCTTACTCAAAAATCGCCATTTGATATGAATGATCCACTACTTCTCTCTCTCATAGCACTCTGTCTTTCTGCCATCGCCTCATCATTTATTTCTAATGAGCTGCTGTCGTCTATGAATGAATTCAAAAAGACATATTTAAAAGTTTTCATAATGTTTTTAGTTATAAAAATAGCCTTCGGGAAAATTGAGACCTTAAAAAAATTAATCATACTTTTATCTCTACTCTCAGCTTTTTTTGCTGCAATGACCTACTACGATTACATCACAAAGGCATTGGCTGATAATGGGCGGATAATTTATAACTTTGTTAGAAAATATAACTCAATACTTTCCTTTCTTCTTCCTTTTATTCCCTTTGCCCTAATATCAACAAAAAATAGTATTCAAAAAATCTTGTGGGCATTCATTCTATTCATAGGAATTACAGCACTTCTTTTAACAGGGTTTAGAGGCGGCTGGGTTAGCATTTTAGTTTCAATGTTAGTATGGGGTATTTGGTCTCTAAGAAGAAAATGGTATAAAGCTTTCTTATTAATCCTCGGTGGAACCCTCGTTACCGTCACTATTATTTTAATTCTTTTGCCTTCTTCT
Source organism: uncultured Nitrospiraceae bacterium (assembly GCA_964639385.1). Taxonomy (GTDB): domain Bacteria; phylum Nitrospirota; class Thermodesulfovibrionia; order Thermodesulfovibrionales; family SM23-35; genus CAZXCW01. The sequence continues at coordinate 1,888 of CAZXCW010000194.1, read as the reverse complement.
CATATCAGGAAAAGATTGCAGGTGGGACTTTCTACCACTGACCGATATGAATGGAAGTGGACGGCATATGTTCAAATCTATGAAAAGTCTTCACTTGAGAATAAGTTGTTTGGGGAAGGGCTGACACGGGAAAAGATGTATGAATCCTATGATATCTGGTATAAACAGAAAACAGGGAATCTTCCAGATAAAAATTTTCCGCTTAACCCTCACAGTACCTACCTCCGTATTTTATTTAAACAAGGATTAATGGGGTTAATTTTTTACATAAGTTTAATTAGTATATATCTGACCTCAGTCATAAGAGCTATTAGAAAAACGGGTAACCTTGAACAAAAAGCGATGGGAATAGCGATTCTTTGTCCTTTTTTGGGAGAATATATAGTCCATGGTTTGGTTGAGGACCTGAGATTTATGCCATTGGGTCTGATCTTGGGTTTAGCTGGCGGTTATTTAAATCTGACAAAGAGAAATAGGAACAATACAAAATGAGGATTATCTATCCCATTCCTGAGATATTACCCGACCTGCGAGCGAGATTTATCCAGATAGTTAATACATGCCATGCCCTTGCAGAAATCGGGATAGAGACTTTATTGATAGCTGGCATAAAAAGAGGATACAGTGAAAAAGAAATACTCGAATTTTATGGGATATCGGGACATCCAAATTTTAAGTTTATTCGACTTCCTCTACTTCGGATGGAGCAACCTAAACATCTCAGATTTTCATGGCATGGTGTATTCCACCTTTCCCTTTTGTTGCATCTCCTGTTTATGAAACACTGCAAAAAGGAGCATACCATTTTATTCCTGAGACATATCAAACTCGCTGATTTCATCATGAAGTTTAGAGGGGTTCTGGAAATACCGATTATATTTGAAGTGCATGAAATATTTCACCTAAGTACTACGGGTAGAAAAAGAAACAAGATTAGGGATATTGAATACAGAGTCTATAACAAGGTTGATGCGATAGTGTCTATATCAGAATCAATTAAGAATTATTTATTTCATATGGGAATATCTAATAGATCAATCCATGCTATACCCGATGGAGTTAGAAAAGAATGGTTTGATATAAACAGGCCAATCACAAGTTCATATATCTGTTATACAGGAAGTCTCTATCCATGGAAGGGTGTTGATACCCTAATCTCAGCCATGAAATATCTACCTGATGAAAAACTTTTGATAGTTGGTGATGGTAGTAGACTTAAAGAGCTTGAAAATCTGGCCAGAACAGACGGGGTTTCTGGCAGGGTTAAATTCGTTGGCGCCGTACCGCACACTTCAATGCCTGAGTATCTGTCTCAAGCAAAACTCGCAGTGTTGCCAAACATTCCTGATGGCCCCTCACAGTTTTCTTCACCACTCAAGCTCTTTGAATATATGGCATGTGGTATCCCGATAGTAGCCTCGGATATACCGATATTCCATGAAATCCTCACTGAGGGAGAAAATGTTATTTTTTTTGAACCTGGTAGTCCTGAAGCATTAGCAATCAGCTTGAAAAAACTTATTGACGATCCAAAGCTTGCTGCAAGAATAGCTTTTAATGCAAGGGAAGGAGCAAGAAATTATACTTATGAAAAAAGGGCAAAGAGAATTTTCGAGGTAGCGGAGATGTTATATAAGCAAAAATGAAGAAAAAAGCTTTTGTTTGGCCGGAGAAGGTATGGTAGATAAAATTTGACTTTACGGACATGTTAGATTAAGTCTCGACTGTTTATAACACATAAAGTCAACGTTACAATCGAATCGGCCAGCCCGCCAATTTCTTACAGAAATAAACGTTTCAGCATAAGCTGAAAATTATGTATGTTTCTTCATCTTATGTGGAGCTCAACATAAGATGAATTATGTGTAGTTGTCTGTTATGTGAAGTA